>JAHJCH010000103.1 GCA_018813065.1 Myxococcota bacterium | reverse complement strand
TTTTTGTGTTTAAATTCTAATATCTTACAGTAGATATTCTACTGGCAGTGCCGCCGCGTTCCTTGTAACAAATGAGATTCAAAAAAGTTCCCGATTTCTGAAGCGCGGTGTTTTTTTTTATCCGCGGTCGCCCTGAGGGGCCAGCGTTGACGTTTTTAAAACATCAGCGGCGAGGGGGCGGGCCAGCGGCGACGTTTTTAAAACATCAGCGGCGAGGGGGCAGGCCAGCGGCGACGTTTTAAAAACATCAGCGGCGAGGGGGCGGGCCAGCGGCGACGTTTTTAAAACATCAGCGGCGAGGAGGCGGGCCAGCGGCGACGTTTTAAAAACATCAAAGGTCAGGCCGGGCGCCTCCGCCGCGCTTTTTTTTCTTTCGCCCCCGCCCCGCGCGCGGTGTCTAAATTTTGTAATCCAAACAGGTCGTCATCCAAACAAGGAGCCAAAGAAGATGATCAAGCGCGCACTGCCCCTCATCTTGGCGCTCAGCGCCTGGGCCTGCGACAGCGGCGAAGACGCCCCCTCACAGAGCGTCGGCGTCCAAGCCATGCGCCTGGCGCTGCCCAAGGCCGAGGAGATGGTCATCCCCATGCCCAGCTCCAATAACCTGGCCCCCTCCCAGGCCACCTTCTACGCCTTCACGCGGGGGATCACCCTCAACGTCAACGGCTTCGTCCGCGACATCACCCACGTCATCGAGGACATCATCGAGCAGCCGCCCACCGAGACGGATGAGGAGACCTACGCCGTCTGGGGGCCGCACACCGACGCCCTCTCCCCCGCCACCTGGCGGGTGCGCGTCGAGCGCGATGAGGACGGCGCCTATCGCTACCGCGTCGAGGGCTGGCCCAAGGCCCAGACTGAGGCCGAGGCCCTGACCGTGCTCTCGGGCCACCACACGCCGGGCGAGGCCGTCGCCGGTGGCTGGACCTTTGATATGACCGCCGCCCACCAGCTCGATCCCATCGCCCACCCCGCCATCGGCGAGGTCACCATGGACCACACGCAAGGCCAAGGCGCCCGCGCCCTGGAGGTCACCTTTGATGAGGTCCAAGGCCCCCACGATCCCATGATCAACTCCAGCCTCTATCGCTACACCGAGGCCGCCGATGGCGCCGGCACGTTCGACTTTATCTCCAACCTCGACATCCACGAGGATGATCAGCCCCAGCTGACCCGCCGTGAGCTGCTCCAGGTCCGCGCCCGCTGGCTGGCCTCGGGGCCGGGCCGCGCCGACATCATCGCCACGCACGGCGATCTCCCCCAGGGCATCCAGGCCGATCTGATCGAGTGCTGGGACAGCGCGTTTATGCGCAGCTACGTCTCCATGAGCTACGCCCAGCACAGCCAAGAGGACGGCGACGCGGCGGCCTGCCCCTACGCCGACCGCCAGACGCCCGTGTTCGAGGGCTTCGACGCGACGCGCTTCGCCGATGAGGGCTTCGTCGAGGCGCTGCCCGAGGTGGTCAGCTTCGAGGGTCAGCCCATCCAGGTCGAGGCGCCCGTCGCCGAGCCCGCCGAGCAGTATCAGTTCGCCGTTGATGTCATCGAGGGCCTCAATGAGCAGGTCAGCGGCGTGCTCAAGACCCTCAAAGAGATCGCCGCCAACCCGCCGAGCACCTGCACCGAGGCGGCCTGCGTCTGGGGGCCTTGGACCGACTGGGACAAGGGCATCAGCTTTATCCTGATCATCTCCCGCCAGCAGGCCAATGAGGCCCACGGCTTTGAGCTGAAGATCAAGCGCTTCGACGCGGCCATTGATGATTGGGATCTGCTCCTCAGCGGCGGCTTCCTCAAGACGGGTGAGGCCGAGGGCCAGGGCTTCTTTATCCTCGACTATGACGTGCTCGATGTCTTTGAGCCCGCCGAGGTGGGCGGGCGCCTGCGCGCGGAGTTTATGAAGGCCGACGGTGTGGAGGCGGTGCAGGCGCGCTATGACGACTTCCGCTATCCCGAGATGACCACGCCCACCGACCTGCGCTACTTCCTGCGCACCGACGGCCAAGCGGGCGCCCTGGACGTGCGCTACCCCGCCGATCTGGAAGAGGACGGCGTGATGGAGTCGGTGGAGACGCACATCCGCTGGATCATCGGCCAGGGCGCGGGCGTGGCCAACGTGGTCATCACCCGAGCCGACGGCGAAGAGATCCTCGGCGTGGAGTGCTGGGACGCCACGGCGGCGCAGACGCATCAAGCCTTCAGCCTGACGGGCGAGCCTGAGATCGACGCCGCCTGCGTCTTCGCCGACTGGGAGGCCCCCGCGTTCCCCGCGATGGGCGACGAGTAGCGCCCCGCGCCGGGTTGATCTCGCCCGCCCGTTGCGCCGCCCCCCCCAAACGCCGCAGAGTGAGCCGATGATTGACGCGGAGTCTCTATGCGGCGCAGCCCCCTGCCCCTCCTCGCCCTGATTTTCAGCCTCGCCCTGACCCTCAGCGGCCTCGCCTGCGATGACGCCGAGCCCAGCTCAGATCAAGACATCAGCCTCGATCTCGCCCTGAACTCAGATGGGGCCACCGACGCCGCGCCGACGCCTGATGTCAGGCGCGATCTCGACGGCACGCCTAAGCCTGACGCGGCGCTGAAGCCTGACGCGGCGCCTGATCTCGACGCGGCGCCTGATCTCGACGCGGCGCCTGATCTCGACAGCGCGCCCCTGGACGGCGCGCCCCTGGACGGCGCGCCCGACGTCGATCCCGAGGCGCCGGTCTGCGATCCCCCCTGCGCGATCAATGAGCGCTGCGATAAAGATCGGCTGATCTGCGTGCCCGATGCCTCGCCCCCCGCTGGCCCCTGTGATCAGGACGATCACTGCGCCGAGGGCCGCTGCCTCAGCGAGCAGCTCAGCGAGGGCCGCGCCCCCAATGGCTTCTGCGAGGTGGGCTGCGCGGCGGATCGCGACTGTGGGCCTGGCGGGGTCTGCACACTGTCGGGGGATCGGCTGATCTGCCAACGCGGCTGCCTCGACGCCCCCTGCCGCGCGGGCTGGGCCTGCGCCATGATCAATGATCGCCCCCTCTGCGTGCCCGATTGCCGTGAGATCGGCTGCCCCGGCCAGGATCTCAGCTGCGATCAAGCGCGGGGGCTGTGCGTCGAGGCCTCGCAGGCCTGCCCGTATCCCTGCGGCGTGGGCGCCTCCTGCGAGGGGGGCCGCTGTCTGCGCCAAGACGGCGCATGTAGCAGCGAGTACAACTGCGCGCGGGGCGAGGCCGTCTGCTTTGATGGCCGCTGCGTGGCGGTGGAGGGGCGGCCCTGCGAGGGCGATGAGGGCTGCGATCCGGCCCACGTCTGCCGTGGGGCGCCGGGCGTCTGCCTTTGGCGCTGTGAGGATGATCAAGGCTGCCCACTGGATCGGGCCTGCGTGGCGGGGGCCTGCGAGATGATCGGCTGCGGCGGCGAGGCGGGCGGGGCGCTCTATGGCGCCTGCCCGCTCGGCGAGGCGGAGGGCACCTGTGTGCCCCGGCCTCATGCGCCGGATCAGGCGCCTGGGCTGTGCGTCTACGCGGGCGAGGCGGCGGCGGGCGGCGACTGTGAGGCGCTGCTGACGCGCCGTGGGCAGCGCGACGCCCTGCTCTGCGCGCCAGGGCTGGTGTGCTATGGCGATCCGAGCAGCGCCATCGATCCCACCGATCCCCTCGACGGCGGCGGGCGCTGTGTGGGGCTGTGCGCCCCCGGCGAGGCCTGTCAAGGCGCCTTGAGCTGCGTGGATTTCAGCGTCCCCGAGGATCTCAATACCAGCGCCTCCGAGGCCATCTCGGTGGGCCTCTGTCTCCCTCAAGACTGTGATGTCTTGGCCCAGGACTGCCCCCAGGGGCTCCTCTGTCGTCCCTATCAGTTCACCTCCAGCGCGGGCCTATGCGCCCCGCCCGGCGCCGCCGCAGACTACGCCCCCTGCGCCGAGAGCGCCGACTGCGCCACCGCCGCTTGGTGCGCCCGCGTGGGCGAGCAGGCGGTTTGTTTGCCGCTGTGTCAAACCGATGAGGTCTGCGGGGCAGGCGGGGCGTGTTATCGCGGCGAGGGTTGGGTCTTAGGCATTTGCCGCTGAAGGGTTGTTGTTTTTGGGCGCGCCGCCTCTTCTCTCTCTCGCATCCTCAGTTTACCTTGGGTCACTTAATCAAACCCCTGAGAGGCCCCGTGTACCACGCCCGATGCTTGCTGCTCTTGCTCCTGACCCTGGCCTCGGGGGGCTGCTGGGTCGGTGACACCCCCGCCCCTCAGCTCCCCGTCATCGAGGCCAGCGGCCCAGGTGAGGTCTCCGAGACCTGCGACTGCCTTCAATCCCCCCCCGATGGGATCGCCTCCGATGGCTTGCAAGGGCGCGTCTATCGCTTCACGGAGATGGTCATTCAAGACCCCGAGGCCCTGGCGACGATCCTCAACTCCTTGTGGGCCGCCGATCTCGAGGTCAATATCCTCAACCTCTTCTTCCGCATCGTCACCACCACGCCCTCTAACCTGGGCTACCCCGCGCAGCGGATCACCATCGAGGCCATGAGCGGTTGGCGGACCCCCGATGAGGTCTTGCTCAGCGGCGCGCCCGTAGAGTCCTTCTGCGGCTTGCCCGGCACTGAGGTGACCCTCGATCTGGAGCCCGCCGATGAGTGCGCAGGGAAGTGTCGCGTGCGCACCGCCGAGTTCGGCGCCATGAACTTCTACGCCGGGGATGAAGACACCCCCATTAACTGCGGCCCCGCCCTGGAGGTGCGCCACTCCATCCCCATCAGTCAGGTCGAGGCGCGCTTTAACTTCGATGAGGACTGCGGGCGCCTCATCGGCGGGACCTTGACCGCTTGCCTGGAGAAGCCCAAGGCCAAGGGGCTGTGCGTCTGCTTGCGCCAAGGCGGCACCGATGCCTGCGATACCAGCGGTATGGTCAATATGGGCGATCCGCCCCCCAACGCCACCGCTGAGGAGATCCGTGATTATTGTCGGCAGTGCGGCGCAGGGATGTGGATCTCTCTGGGTACGCTGGTCGATCAGGTGGAGACGCCCTGTGATCCGCCCATGGGGGATCTGGGCGTTAAGATCTCCGGTATCTTCTCGGCAGAGGACATCACCCCTCTCTATTCCGGCGTCTGCGGAGGCGGGCAGTGAGGTGGCTGGCCCTCTCGTTGGTCCTCTCCTCGCTCCTGTTGCCCGCCCTGGTGCGCGCGGGCGGCACCGAGCTGGGCGGCCTCGGCGCGCGTAGCCTGGGGCGAGGTCACGCGGTGATCGCCAGCGTCGATGACGCCACGGCCATCGAGGTCAACCCCGCCGCCCTCTCGCGTCAACGCGGCCTGCGGACCCTCTTGGTGCTCAACCCCACATATCATGTGGTCAAGTATCGCCGCGCGCCCCTCTATGACACCGCCAAGGAGACCCCCCGCACGCCGCCGCCCCCACGTCAGTATGAGGAGGTCGAGAATGAGGCGCCCTTGTTCCCCCTCTCCGGCGGCTTCCTCGGCCTCAGCGGCGATCTGGCCGCCTTCGGCCTCGATGATGTCGTCTTGGGCTTGGCGATCTATGGCCCCAATGGCATCGGCAAGACGGTCTATCCCGAGGACAGCCCCGGTCGCTATATGCTCATCTCCAAGGACATCACCCTGATGAACCTGGCCTTCTCAGGGGCGTGGGGGCGCGATGATTTCGGCCTGGGGGCCACCTTCCACGCCTATATCATGCCCAAGAACCGCCTCAAGATGGTCGTGGACGCCGATAATCAGAGCGTGGCCGCCCACCCTCATGAGAGCCCCAGCGATGTCCTCGTGGAGATGAACTCGACGGATTATTTCACCCCCACCCTCAGCCTCGGCGCTTGGTATCGCCCCATGTCACGCCTGGAGATCGGGCTGTCTGGGCGGGTCATCCCCGTGCGCATCGAGGGCGAGGGGGATATCAAGCTCACCGGGCAAGGGGCGATGCTGGAGGGCCTGGAGATGCGCACCGGAGAGCTTGAAGGCAACACCCTCACGCCCAATGACGCGGCGACCCTGCGCTTTAACCTGGCCCCCAGCGCCCGCCTCGGCCTGCGCTACCTCGTCGGCGCCCCCCAGGCGCCCGACTTCGATGTGGAGCTGGATGTCATCTGGGAGGGCTGGTCGGTCTTTGAGCAGTATGACATCGCCCTGCCCAGCGCCGGGGAGGTCACTGAGCTGGGTTTGCAGGTGCCGCTAGAGGATATGGTCATCCCCCGCCACTGGCAGGACGTGTGGATCGTGCGCTTGGGCGGTGAGGTGGCCGCCATCAAGGACCGCCTCGATCTGCGCCTCGGCGGCTTCTATGAGACGCCCACCGTGCCCAATGAGTATACCTATCTGGACTTTATGGGCTTTGAGCGCCTGGGCGTCGGCGCGGGCTTGACCCTTCACTTTGGTCGCGTTCATGTGGATCTGGGCTACCTGCACATCTTTAATGAGCCCCGCGCGGTGTCCGAGGCCGAGGGCTTGATGTATCAGCAGCGGCCCACCTCGCCCTGTAAGGCCCCTTATACCTCGCCGCAGTGTGATCCCAATTATCTCGGCCAGCCCGGCCCCGTGGCCAACGCCGGGACCTTCCTCTCTAGCTATGATCAGCTCAGCGCCGGCGTCGAGGTGGTGTGGTGAGCGCGCTCAGCGCAGGAAGATCAGGCCGCTGAGCCAAGGCTTCCAGCCCTCGCCGTTGCGCCCCGTCTCTCCCCAGCCCATGCGGAAGGCCTCGGCGCGCGCCTGCGGGGCGTAGATCGCCGCGCTGGGGAAGGCCTGGATGCAGTCCTGGCACTGCCAACGGCCCGCCAACGTGGCCGCGTAGCTGATGATCGGCGGCTCGTCGGGTACGCCAAAGCTGATGTCGCCGAAGTTCTCCGCGCCGTTGGCCTCGTCCCAGCTCGATTGCACGAACTCCCCTGGATCGATCTCGGCGTTGCCGCCACGCCCGCAGTTGGCTTGGGCCATGTAGTCGCGCAGGAAGAAGGCGCTGAAGCCCGGCGGGAAGGGGAAGGTGAGGTGGCGGGTGAACGCCTGGTTTCGCCGCGTCATGTCCACGCAGCCCTCTAGCGTATCGCCCCCTGCGCCTTGGGGTGAGGCGATCTCCCGCCCCAGCGTGTTGACCACGTCGCAGTTGCTCAGCCCCGTCCAGCCGCCGCCGTCGATGTCCATATCGCAGGTGACCTCAAGCGGCGCGATGGCGCCCTCGCCGTCCACGTCGATGGTGTACCGGCCCGTCCCTCGGCTGAGCCCCCAATCAAGGATCTCTAGGCAGCTGCGCGGGTAGACGCAGGCGCCCTCCAGGCAGGCGCCCGAGGCGCAGTCCTCGCCCGTAACGCAGGCCCCGCCCTCTGGGCAGCCCGTCGCGCAGGCGCCGCCGCAGTCGATGTCGCTCTCGTCGCCGTTGCGCACGCCGTCAGTACACGTCGGCGCTCGGCAGGTGTTGTTGCGGCAGATGAGGTTGAGGCAGTCGTCGTCGATCAAGCAGCCCTGGCCCGTCGCGCAGGGGCGGCAGCTGAGGCCGCCGCAGTCAAGGCCTGTCTCTAGGCCGTTCTTGACGCCGTCATCGCAGGCGGCCTCCACGCAGCGGCCCCCCACACAGACCCGCGAGGCGCAGTCGCCGCCGATCAAGCAGGCGGCGCCCGGCGCGCAGCCAAGGCAAGGCGCGCCGCCGCCACAGTCAATGTCCGTCTCCGCGCCGTTGATCACCTGATCGTCGCAGGCAGGCGCGGCGCAGACGCCGTCGAGGCAGACGCCCGAGGCGCAGTCCCTCGCCGCGCGGCAACGCTGCCCATCAAAGCAGGTCGCCTCACAGCTGCCGCCGCAGTCAACGTCGCTCTCGTCGCCGTTGAGCTGGCCGTCCTCGCAGCTCCAGCTCTGGCATACACCGTCAAGGCAGTTGCTCGAAGCGCAGTCGCTGTGGAAGCCGCAGCGCTGGCCCAGGGCGCAGCGGGTGGGGCAGATGGCGCCGCAGTCGATGTCGCTCTCCCCGCCGTTGCGCACCGCGTCGGCGCAGCTGGCCGCCGCGCAGCGCCCCGCCTGGCAGACCCCCGAGAAGCAGTCCGAGGCCATGAGGCACGCCCCGTTCGTGGGGCAGCGCGGGCAGCCCGAGCCGCCACAGTCGATGTCCGTCTCGTCGTTGTTCCTCGCCCCGTCGGCGCAGCCGCCCTCGACGCAGGTGTTGAGGCTGCACACCCCCGAGGCGCAGTCGGCGGCGATCAGGCACGGGCTCTGAGCCGGGCAGGGCGGGCAGTCGAGGCCGCCACAGTCCGCCCCCGTCTCGTCGCCGTTGAAGGTCAGATCATCGCAGCTGGGCGCGGCGCAGCGCAGCGCGCGGCAGACCCCCGAGGTGCAGTCCTCGCCGACCAGGCAGCCCTGGCCGACCAGGCAAGCAGGGCAGATCCCCCCGCCGCCACAGTCGATGCCCGTCTCCACGCCGTTGAGGTATCCGTCGTCGCAGCGCGGCAGCTGGCAGCGGCCCTCCACGCAGCGCCCCGAGGCGCAGTCGCTGTCAAGGGCGCAGCGCCCCCGCGCCGGGCACGTCGGGCAGCTGAGCCCGCCACAGTCGATGTCCGTCTCGTCGCCGTTGAGCGCCAAGTCCTCGCAGCTCGATGAGGCGCAGGCGCCGTCAAGGCAGACGCCGTTGAGGCAGTCAAGGTTGGCGCGGCAGCGCTGCCCATCGGCGCAGGCAGGGCAGTCGCCGCCACAGTCAATGTCGGCCTCCAAGCCGTTGCGCGCGCCGTCTTCGCAGCTGGGCAGCGCGCAGGCGCCCTCGACGCAGACGACGCTGAGGCAGTCGTCGCTGATGACGCAGCCCTCGCCCGCCGCGCAGGGGTTGCAGACCGGGCCGCCACAGTCAAGGCTGGCCTCGGCGCCGTTGAAGACGCCGTCCGTACACAGCGCAGGCGCGCAGACGCCCTCAAGGCAGACGCCGCTGAGGCAGTCGGCGGGGCGCTGGCAACGCCGACCATCGGCGCAGGGGGGGCACAGCGCGCCGCAGTCAATGTCTGTCTCCAGGCCGTTGAGCACCGCGTCGTCGCAGCCCGCCTCGCCGCAGAGCCCACCCACGCACCGCCCCGAGGCGCAGTCGGCGCCGTTGTCGCAGCGTAGGCCGTCGCGGCAAGGTCGGCAGCCGCCGCCACAGTCCGTGTCCGTCTCGTCGCCGTTGAGCACCGCGTCGTCGCAGGCGCTCTCGGCGCAGCGGCCTTGGAAGCAGAGATCGCTGTCGCAGTCGGCGTCGAGGAAGCAGGCGGTCCCCGCAGGGCAGCCCGCGCAGGGGCCGCCACAGTCCACGCCCAGCTCCTCGCCGTTTTGTAAGCCGTCGCTGCAGAGCGGCCGCCAGCAGCGCCCATCGCCGCATAGGCGGCTCTCGCAGTCCGCGCTCTCCAAGCAGCGCCGCCCATCGCCGCAAGGCGCGCACTGCCCGCCACAGTCAATGTCCGTCTCGTCGCCGTTGATCAGCGCGTCATGGCAGCTGGGCAGCACGCACAGGCCATTGATGCACAGCGCGCTGTCGCAGTCCGTGGCCTCAAGGCAGGCGGCGCCCTCTGGGCAGGGCGCGCAGGGGCCGCCACAGTCCACGTCCGTCTCTTCGCCGTTGTGTGTGCCGTCTTGGCAGCTCGGCGCCGCGCAGCGCTCAAGCGCGCAGCGCCCCGAGAGGCAGTCGTCGTCAGCTCGGCAAAGCCGCCCCGCTTGGCAGGCGCCGCAGGGGCCGCCGCAGTCCACGTCCGTCTCTTCGCCGTTGCGGGCGAAGTCCGCGCAGGAGGGCTCGACGCAGATCTCGGCGACGCAGGCCCGTGAGCGGCAGTCGATGACCTGGAGGCAGTGGGCGCCCAGCGCGCATGGTTCGCAGGGGCCGCCACAGTCGATGTCTGTCTCTTCGCCGTTGAGGCGCTGATCGGCGCAGCCCTCGGCGACGCAGACGCCTTCTATGCAGAAGCCCTCGGCGCAGTCGCGGATGTCTCGGCAGGCGGCGCCCACAGGGCAAGGCGCGCAGCCCCCCCCACAGTCGATGTCTGCCTCTCGCCCATTGAGGCGCCCATCCTGGCAGTCTTCAACGCCGCTCGGCGCCGCGTCCGGGATCGCCTCGATGGTTTGGGGGGCGTCGCAGGCGATGAGCAGCGCGCCGAGGAGGCTGGGCCATAGGACGCCATGCCGTAAAATTCTGTAACCCCAACTCGATCTTTTGACGGCTCTCGATCTTTTGAGGGCTCTCGATCTTTTGAGAGGTCGGCGTTCGCTGGGGCGCGGCGTTGAAGCCATTGCGCCCTGGATTGAGATTTGCACTAACATGACGGTCTCTGGAGGTTTTTTTGTGACAAAGCTGTACTCGCTCTTTTGCGCTTCCCTGATCTTCATCGCCGGCTGTAACTCTGACCCTTCAGCGACGCCACTTGATGACGCCGCGCTCCTCGATAGTGGGCTTATCACGGATCTCGGCGTTGAGGACGCCTCACCTCAGGACACAGGCGCGCCTGACGCGGCGCCTGATCCCCTCAAGCTTAAGCCCATCGGTGGTTGTGATGAGGTCGTCGCCGAGTATAAGCGCCGCGCGAAGCTGCGGATGCGCGCGGCGGTGCATTATGAGCGCTGGCGGCATTGTAACTCAGATCCCGAGCTGATGGATGGTGGCGCAGGCACAGGCGGCGGGCCCGCCGTCGCTGCCCCCGAGGCGCAAGAGCAGCCCGCCCCCGAGTTCGCGTCTGATGAGGCCGCAGAGGCGTCGCGCACCTTTGATGACGCCAATGGGGAGCCTGAGCCCCCTCATCACTCCAACACCACTGCGCAAGAGTGGTTGGTGAGTGAGTCGGATTTCGTAAAGACAGATGGTGATCTGATTTATATCTTAAGCGATTATGCTTTGAAGATCGTACGCTTTTGGGAGGATGACGGTTCCTATACCACGCCCAATCCAGAGCTGATCGCCTGGTTCGACTTGGATGGGGATGAGTCTCCTCAAGGGTTGTTTTTAGATCAGGAAAATCAGCAGCTCATTGTTTATACAAACCTCATCCCTCGCGGCTTTGATGATATGGGGCTTGATCCCAATCTTCATGATGAGACGCCGTTGCTCGAATGTGAGTTCGGCGTGCAATGTAAATTCGAGCCAAGTCATCAGTCTTTGCGCGTTCGCAAAATTGATGTCTCCGTTCCCGAACAGATCGAGGTGATTGACTCATTTAAGTTTAATGGCGGCTTTATGAAGGCTTATCAGGTTAATGAGGTTATCTATTCTGTGGTCGGCTTTAAACAAAAGGAGATTGATGGCCTGGTTTATCACCTAGGTGACTCCTGTTTGTCTGATCAGGAGGTGAATGATCTGATCAAAGCGAATGAGGAGAAGATTGATCGATTTAATGATATCGATTCTATACTCCCGACAGTCAATATCGAGTATGAGGATGGTCAATTTGTCGGTCGTGATTCGGTGCCTGTCACGGTTTGTGATCAGATTTTAACGATGGAGGGTGAGTCAAGGGCTTGGTTTGTTTATGTCCTCGCTCAAAAAATGGGTGAGCGCGGCTTTGAGAGCAGCACGACCATTTTGTCTCGCCCCGGCGCCGTGTATGCTTCAAGGGATAGAATTTATATCGCTGTGCCTTACAGTAAAACGCCTCTCTTAAAGCATTGGTTTAATTCAATCGATGAGGAAGAGGCGACGGTGATCCATCAAATCGATCTCAAGAGCGCTGACGGAAGTCGCTTGATCGCGGATAAGACGCCCATTTGTAAATATAAAATGTCAGGCGTGATCCCTGGGCGAATCATCGATGCTTTTAATCTGTCTGAGTGGGATGGTGTTCTCAGAGTTGTCACAAATCACGGTTATACCCCCGTTCATCCCGGCTTGATGATCTTAGCGGATGAAGATCAAGGCGTCGGCGATCCAAGGCTGCAACCCGATATGGGCGCGCCCATTGATCAAGAAGATTCTGGTGTCATCGATTCACCCTCTGATCCCACGATTACTTGGTTTCAGATGACAGCGATTAAGCCAAAGCTCGGTTATCTTAAAGCGGATGCTCAAAGCCGAATCGAGTCGAGCGCAGATGAGACGGTTTCTGTCGTAAGGCATACACTTAATCGGAGCTATTTATATGTTAATGATTCACCTGCCGATGATCCATCTGTCAATAATGGCAAGCTTCATGTCTTTGATTTTAATCAAAGTCGAGGTTTTCAGCCGATTTCTCAGTTAACAATCAATACCAAAAAACCAAAAATCATACATCCCGTTAATTTCGATTCTGCTTTGATTATCGGTGAGCATTTAGATGCTCCCTCTTTCTATAATATATGGACAGATGGCGAAATTGATAATGTTATTATCCCTGATGGTTTAGTCAATACGCTTACTTTTGAGAAGTTGAGCTTTAATCAAAATGATGAGGTGACGAGTGAGTCGATGTTGAGCGTCAGCGGTGGCTCGTCAAACGCCGTCTCGGATTATCATGCCTTGACCTTCTATAATCATATCGACGCCTCACAGCCTACCTCTGATTCTGGCGCTCCTCGTTATGATGAGACGCTGATCGCCCTGCCCATGGGCCGCTGCCTTGATAATTTGTCCACAGATGAGCCCAACGGCGCCTTCTTCGTCTGGTCCCTGCCCCATGACGGCGATCCCTTCAGCGGGCGCTACGGCTGGGCGCCACATCCCGAGGCGGATTACTGCGGCTCAAAGGAAACCGCACCCCTCGCCCGCGCGATCTTTATCGGGGATCTGATCATCACCCTCTCCGAGTCACGGATGCGCGCGCGCAGCATCTATGATCTCTCCCCGCACTACCGCCGCGATGAGGGCGAGGACCTCCAGCAGGATTTGAGCAGACCTGATCGCTGATTTGTGGTTTGATGGCCGCATGAAGACACACGGTATCCTCCTCTCCACGCTCTGCCTCATCGGCGCTTGTAGCCAAATCACCGATTTTGATCGTCAATATGTCCAGCGCGAAGGGGATGCCCTGAGCCCAAGTAAGGGGGCGCAACCCCGAAAAGTTGGCAGACCCCAAGGCCTCAAAGCGAAAACCCTGACGGCGTTCTGCGCATGACGCGGCTCATAAGCTCTGACCAACGTTGTGATTTAAGATAAGAACGAAGGTGAAGTATTATTTCAGCATT
>JAHJCH010000010.1 GCA_018813065.1 Myxococcota bacterium | reverse complement strand
TGATCAGCCGCTCCTCGGTCTCCGCCTCGGCGTCGCCCATAAAGAGGAAGCGCACCCCGCCGACGTCCAACCGCGTGACCACCGAGTTGGCGTTGTGATCGGAGCGTGTGCCTGTAAAGAGGGGGTCCTTGGGGGCCAAGATCTTGAGCCTGGCCGAGCCGATCTTGATCTCTCGACCCGCGCGGGCCTGACGCACGGGGATCTGATGATCCTCAAGGGCCTTGAGCATCTTCTTATAGGCGCTGGAGGGGTGGATCACGCCTGGATCAAGCGCCGCCTTGACGGGGATCGCCTCGATGAGCTTGGCGGCGCCGCCGATGTGATCGGCGTGCGCGTGGGTGTTGATCAGCAGATCGATCTGCGTCACCCCCCACGCGCGCAGATCGCGCACCAGGCCATCGGCGGCCTTGGGCGGGCCGCTGTCGATGAGGACATGCTTACCGTCGATGGAGATCAGCGTCGCGTCGCCTTGATCAACGTCGATGAAGCGCACCGTCGCGGCGGGGGCCTTGATCTCCCCCAAGGCGCCCTTGAGGCGGGCGGCGCGCGGCGCGTCGATGGGTGCGGCGACGACGGGGCACGCCCACGCCGAGAGGAGGGTGAGGAGGAGGAGAGAGAGGGCTCGCCTGTTCATGGGGCCTGCTTTGAGTGGGTTACTTCAAGCCGATGTACTCGTAGATAATACGCCCATCTACACCTCGATCGATGAACCTGAGGCGGTGGCGTTGCTGAACCCGCTGATAAAGATCCAGGGTGGCCATCTCTGGATCACGGCCTTGAGGATCAACCTCAAGAATCCAGACACCCAGCGGCACCCGTTGACGACGGGCCGCCTCCACCTCACCGGCCCTCGGCGTCAAGCGATCATGCGCGAGGATCTTGCCGCTGATCTCGTGGATCTCACGATGGGCGACATTATGGGCATCGAGGAGGCGCACCCGAAAGGTGCTCAGGGTCGGCTCTGGGGCGGGTTGAGCCTCCGCGCGCGCGGCCTGGAGTTGGCGCGCCTCGGGCGCGGTCGTCGCGTAACCCCAGCCACAGCCCGCCACGAGGATCAACGGGAGGAGGCGCTTCATCATGGGCTCCTTGAGATCATTTGAGGTAAGGCGGTTGTAGCAAGCCGCCGTGTTGATCGCGAGTTGAAGGGGCTAGAGCCGCGCCTCGCTGTGGACGACGCCCTCATAGGCTTGGCGCTCGCGGGCGATCAGCCGCGTGATAAAGACCGCCAGGAAGATGGCGAAGTGACACATCACCGAGGGCAGGGCGCCTTGAGCCTTGAGCGCGACGATCTCATAGATCATGGCGGGGATCAGGAAGGCCATCGTACCCACCTGGACATCCGCCAGATGCAGCCGCGTGTGCTTATCATCGAGCTTGGCCATGCCATAGGCCGCCATCACCAGCATGGCGGCGAGGCCAAACTGATAGTAGGCGCCATAGCCAAAGTAGAAGGGCGTGGGGTGAGCGTAGAAGGCGAAGACCGCCTTACAGGTCGCCCCGCGCACGAAGAGGGGATCGGTGAGAATCCACAGCGTCAGGGCGGCGGCGAGGCTGAGCATCCCCTGCGCGAAGCGATTAAGCCGCCCCTCCTCACCTTCGATCAGCCGCGCGATGAGCAGGACGCCCATGGCAGGCAGCCAGGTGATGTCGGCGAAGGCCATGCGCGCGAGGGTGAGGTTGGTGGGCTGCGCGCAGACGAGGACCTCCATGAGCTGATAGCCCGCCAGCAAGATCAAGATCCCCGCAGCGGGGCGAACCACCGCGCGACGCCCAGGCCCGTTGAGCGCCCAGGCCGCCGCCGCCAGCTCAAAAAACGCCGTGCCCAACGCGAGCTGATTTGAGTAGATCATCCTTGGCCTCCTCTCTGATGGCTCAGCCCTCGTCGGCGTGGCTGAATCGAACAAAATCCGGTGATATGCCCGCGATGGATAAGCGCCAAGATGGCCCCGTCAAGCCATCAAGTCGCGGCGACGCGCGATGGGATGACCCAGCTTGATCTCCGCGCCCGCCTCAAGAGGCTCCAGCTCGATGGCCTTCGAGGAGAAGAGGACGACGGCGGTGGACCCCAGGTGGAAGGCGCCCAGCTCATCGCCTCGGGCGACCCGCGTGTCCTCATAGGACTGCTCAGCGGCGGGGCGGCCTCGATTCGTCTCCAGCGTGGGATCGTAGGCGGCGCTGATGCGGCCCACGGAGGTGGCGCCGACCATGACCGTGGCGACCTGACCGAAGGGGCCATCGACGAAGGTGATGAGGCGCTCGTTGACGCAGAAGAGGCGGTCAATGAGCTGGACACCGGCGCGATTCACCGGCCAGAGGTGACCGGGGATATAGCGCGCGGCGGTGATGCGCCCCTCTACGGGGTGATGCACGCGGTGATAATCCTGGGGGCTGAGATAGACCGTCACCCAAGCGCCGCCCTCATAGACGGCGTTGAGGGCCTCATCGCCCAGCAGCTCTCCCACGGTGAACGCGCGCCCCTTGGCTTGAACAAGCCGCCCTTCGGTGATCCGCCCTGCGTTGAGGATGTGCCCATCGGCGGGGCTGATGGCCACGCCGGGGCGGAGGTCGAGGGGGCGGGCGCCGTCCTTGAGGGCGCGGATAAAGAAGGCGCCGAGGTGGGGGAACGACTTAATCGGCTGCTCGACCTCATCGAGGTTGATGTCATAGAGCCGCGCGAAGCCCTTGATGAGCATCGTCGCCAGCGGGCGTGGCATGGGCGCGTGGGTCAGCGCGCCGACGAAGCGGCTCCAGGCGCTCTTGGGGAGCAGGCGCAGCCCCCCGATCAGCAGGCGATCTCGCATCAGTGGGCGGTCGGTCACGGGCGCTCCTCATTGACAGGGCCTTGCGCGGTGAGGGTTTAGCGCGCGGCGTGGGGCGCCGCAAGGTTTTCAAGCCGCCACGCCGCGTGTGGCGTGGGTGTTGAGTGGCGAGGGCGTCTCCTGCGCGATAACCTCGCTTGGCTCACTGGAGTTGTTGACCTGGAGACAAACCCGATGTGTACACGCCCTCCTCTCACGCTTTTGAGGCGTCGAGCGATATGGATCGCGCTGTGTGTCAGCGCGCTGACTGGCTGTGGAAGCGATGAGGCCGCGCAGACGGGCGACGCCCCTCGTTGGTTGGTCTTGATGGAGGAGGCGCCCGCAGGCGCCGACTGCGCCGAAGGCGGGGTCATCGTCTACAGCGGCGAGGATCTCGATGGGGATGGCACGCTGGAGGGCGAGGCGCGAGATCAACGCTTCATCTGCGACGGCGTGGGGGAGGCGGCGGCCCCCTGCGCTCTTGAGCGTGATGATCTGGCGGGGACCACCACCGTGATCTGTCCAGGCGCTGAGCCTGTGATCATCGCCGATGGTCAAGACGGCGCGCCGGGTCAACCGGGTGAGGACGGCCAACCAGGCGCGCCGGGTCAACCGGGTGAGGACGGCCAACCAGGTGAGGACGGCCCGCCGGGTGAGCCAGGTCAGAACGGCCTGGATGGTCAAGACGGTCAAGACGGTCAAGACGGTCAGCCGGGCGCGCCGGGCCTGGACGGTCAACCGGGCGCGCCGGGCCAAGACGGCCAAGACGGCCAGCCGTGCGTCATCGAGCGCGATGATCAGGCGGGCACCACCACGATCACCTGTCCGGGCGCTGAGCCTGTGGTGATTCAAGACGGCCAAGATGGCCTGGATGGCGCGCCGGGCCAAGACGGCCAAGACGGCGCACCTGGACAAGACGGCCAAGACGGTCAGGATGGCGCGCCGGGCCAAGACGGCCAGGATGGCGCGCCGGGCCAAGACGGCCAAGACGGCCAACCGTGCGTCATCGAGCGCGACGATCAGGCGGGCACCACCACGATCACCTGTCCGGGCGCACAACCTGTGGTGATTCAAGACGGCCAAGACGGCCAGGACGGCCAGGACGGCGCGCCGGGTCAGGATGGCGCGCCGGGCCAGGATGGCGCGCCGGGCCAAGACGGCCAAGACGGCCAACCCTGTGTCATCGAGCGCGATGAGCAGGCGGGCACCACCACCATCACTTGCCCGGGCGCCGAGCCTGTGGTGATCGAGGACCCCACCCTTGATCTGGGCGAGCCCGCGTTCTCCGTGGCCTTTGACGCTGGGTTTGATCTGGAGACAGGGCGAGAGAACATGCCGGGCGATGATCTGCGCGTCATCGCCAGCGACGGGCTCGACCCCATGATGATGATGGGGCAGTGGGACGCCGAGCTGGGGCGCCTCGCGCCGGGCTTCTATCCCCAGGTGACGATGGCGGCGCTGGCGAGCGTGACCTTTGAGCGCGGGACCGAGGCGCCGCTGGCGCCGCTGGCGGGCGAGCAGGGCCAGGTGGTGATGCTGGTGAGGACCGCCGCAGGCGGCCTCTACGCGCTGGGCAACTTTAAAGACCTGGGGGACGGGCGCTGCGGCTTTGACTACACGCCCCTGAGCTTTGATCTCCCTCCGCTCCAGGCGCGCGTCGGCGACGCCATCGACCTGGAATCAGGCCAAACCAACAGCGGGCAGCCTTGGCGTGATGATATCCGCGTGTTTGAAGGCGGCGACGGCGATGAGATCAACCCTGCCCAACCTTCGATCCAGCTGGCGCGCCTGCTGGGCCTGCCCTTCGATCAAGTCGGGGCGGCCCATGCCATGGGCGCGGCCTTCCAAGAGAACAGCATCCCGATCTCGCCGCCCCCTGGAGAGAGCGGACCGGTGGTCGTGTTGGTGCGCACCCAGGAGGGCAACATCTACAAGATCGGCGCGATCTACCGCATGGCGGACGGGCGCCTCGCGATCCAAGCGGCGCGCATCGAGGGCGCGACGCTGGACGCGCGATTGGCCTATCACGAGGGCTTCGATCTGGACTCAGGGCAGCGCAACACCGTCAACGATGACATCCGCTTTGAGCCGATGGGCGGGGGCGCCACGGGCGCCCTGCGTCCTCTCCAGGGGGTCACTGTTGCGCGCCTGCCAGGCGCCGTCTACGAGAGCATCGCGCCTGTCAATCTGGCCCAGGCGCGCTTCGAGGCGTTTGACGTGGCGCTTGATCCGCTGATGGATGAGCCGCGCCGGATTGTCTTCTTGGTGCGCACCGCCCAGGGGCGCCTCTACAAGTTGGGGCATGTTCAAAGGATCAACGATGACGAGATCGGCTTTGACTATGCGCCGGTGGGCTTCGCGCTGCCTCGGGTCGAGGTGGCGTATATGCGCGATTTTGATCTAGAGACGGGCCTCCCCGACAACGGGACGCCCGACTTCACCCTGCGCGCACAAGCCAATGGCTTTCCCGCCCAGCTCAGCCCCATCGGCGGCGCCCGCGTGGCCCGGCTGTCGCCGGGTTTCTACGACACCCTCACCGCCCAGGACGCGGCGGGCCTCATGTTTGACGTCTTGGACGTCAGCCTTGAGCCCGATCTCATGTTTGGCGAGGTTGGGCCGGTGGTCATCCTCATCGAGACGAGCGAAGGCCATCTCTATAAACTGCGCCCCGACTTCGCCACCAGCCTCGACACCTATGGGTTTGACTACGCGCCGCTTTAAGGGCTCTTCGACCGCCTGGGCTGCGTTGATCCGCGCCCCAGAGCTTGATCCCCGCGCCGCTGGCGCCCCCAACGCCGCGTGTTTATGGTGCCCCCATGCGTCACATCAAGCTCATCTTTCAAGTCGCCCTCGTCCTGGCCCTCCTGGCCCTCGCCATCGCCCTCGCCCTGGATCGACCTCGCCCCGCCACCTCCACATCCAGACCGCCCATCGCCGCCTCGACGCCCACGCCCAGCCCGGCCACGCCCGACGCGCCCGACGCGCCCGTCACCTGGCCCGCCACCGCGCCGCGCTTGGTGCTGGGCCTCGTCGAAGACCCCGAGGGCGCGCCCATCGCCGGCGCGCAGATCATCGTGACCCGCGACGCCGCGCAGCCCCGTCGCGCAGAGAGCGATCATGAGGGCCGCTTTCGCTTGGAGCGCCTCGCCCCCGGCTTTCAGGGCGCCCGCGTCACCGCCCTGGGCTATTCGCCGCTCAATCTCGACGCCCAAGCCCTGCCCTTCCCCGCTCAAAGCAAGGTGACATGGCGCTTTACCCTTGAGCCCGCCCCCATGGCGCGTGGGATCGTCCGCACCCAAGACGGCGCCGTCGTGGAGGGCGCTTGGGTCTTCCTGCGCGCCGAGGGGCGGCGCTTCCCCGAGGTGGCCGATCGCGCCAATCGCTTGGGTCGCTTCGCTCTGCCCTGGCCCAAGGACCGCGCGGCCCTGAGCTTGGTGGCCCGCCACGGGCAGCACGGCGAGATCAGCGAGGAGATCTTCGGCCCCGGTGAGTACACCCTCACCCTGCCCGGCGGCGGCTTCGTCTCCGGCCAGGTCGTCGATGAGGATAACCAGCCCATCTCTCAATTTTCGGTGACCGCCTCGCCCCTCCTCAGCGGCGCAGGCGGCGCTTCCGCGCAAGCCTTTGATGATCCCGATGGGCGCTTTCGCCTCGGTCCCCTCGCGGCGGGCAGCGCGCGTCTTTGGGCGGCGGCGGAGGGCTATCAGCCCGTCGATAGCCCCGCCCTCGATGTGCAGGCGGGCGCCGAGGTGGAGGGCGTCGTCCTGCGCTTGCGCCGCTCCATCGTCCTGATCGGGCGCGTCCTCGATGCTCAAACCGGGCGGCCCATCGAGGGCGCCTCGCTGACCCCCGCCGAGTGGCGCGCCCAGGTCTTGGCCGAGACAGCGGCGGTTTATACGGATGCCCAAGGCCGCTATCGCCTCAGCACCCTGCCCGGCGCGCGATCCAGCCTCTATGTGGAGGCCGAGGGCTATCGCCGCCTCCTCGTCGGCGGCGTCGAGGGGCGCCCCGGCGCGACGGTCAATCGTGATCTGCGCCTCACCGCCTTGGCGGAGGGGGAGCGTCAAGGTACGGGGGAGCTGACCGGGATCGGCGCGGTGCTGCGCGCGCATCCTCAAGGGGTGCTCATCGATCAGCTCGTGGAGGGCGGCCCCGCCTCGGAGGTCTTGGCCCCCGGAGATGTCGTCGTCGGCGTCGGCGCGCGCCCCGGTGGCCTCGATGTGCGCCGCGCCGCTCAGGCCATCCGCGGTGAGCCCGGCAGCGAGGTGCGTTTGTGGGTCAAGCGCGGCGGTCAAGGCGCGCCCACATCCCTGATCTTGCGCCGCGCCCGCGTGGAGATGCCCCGCCGCCGTCCCGTGAGGCCGCCGCATGGTCATCTCTAAGCTCGTGCTCCTGGCCCTCATCCTTAAAGCGCCCGAGGGGGTCGATCGCTGGGAGCCCAGCGGCGCGGCCGTCATCGGTGATCACCTCTGGATCGCCAGCGATCGCGGCGGGCACATCGCCCGCTATCGCTTGCCCTTGCAGCCCGTGAATCTCCCCGATGTCGCCCATGCCCTGCGGCCTCATCCGGGTCAGGTGAAGTGGGAGGGTCTGGCGGCGCATGGTGAGGTTCTTTATCTCTTGGAGGCGTATTCACGCCAAGTCTGGCGCTGCGCGGCGCCCGAGGCGGGCTGCCCCGATCTGCAACCCGCGACGCCCATCGCCGCTCGCTGGGCCAAGGTCATCGGCGCGCCGACCCCCTATCTGGGCCTGGAGGCCCTGAGCGTCGATCAAGCAGGCGCGCTGTGGACCGGGAGCCGTGGCTGGGTCATCGACGGTCGCTTTGAGCCTCAACCCCGCCTCTTAGGCCCAACACGCGGTTGGCGCTGGGCGCCGCCCATGATCGATGGCCACCCCCTGGGCTTGAGCGGCGCGGCCCACGGCGAGGGGGCGCTGTGGACCACCTGGAGCTTGGAGATCGAGGCGAGTGAGGGCGCACTCAATGGCCTGTCGCTGCGCGCGGAGGTCGCCGGGCTGTTGGCGCGCGCGCCGATCACAAACGGCGTCATCGGCCCCGCCCGCGTCGTGGCGCGCTTCTCAGCGAAGCCAGAGGGGGTGGCCCTCTGGGGCACGCGCGTCATCGTCGTCTTTGATGAGGATATGCGGCGTAAAGGCCGGTGGGGCGGCTTCCACCTCAGCCCCGCTGAAGATTACGCGGTGGTGCTGGCGGTGGAGGGAGGCTGAGCCTCATGCCGGGGCAGGTCTGGCCGGGGCAAGCTTACTTGCCGGGGCGCGTCTCCCAGACAAAGCTGTCAAGGCTGCCATTGCTAAAGTGCATGAGGACACGGCCATCGGTGCGCTCCACCGTGACGCGGCGATCGTGCTCAACGCTCATGCTCTTGGCGGCCTCGACGGCCTCTAGACGGCCCTCGATGATCTGGGTGTCTGTGCCAAGCGTGACGTTGTAGCTGTTGGATTCAATATAGTACGTGGGGATATCGCGCTCAGACTCCTCGATATAGTTATCGTTTTCGAACTCCGTCATCTGCGTCTCTTCATTCATCGGTAAACCTCAACGATGGATGGTCTAAAGGCGCGCAAAAATAGAGACAACGCCGCTCGATTGTCAAGGGCCCCGCGCCTCAAGGTGACTGAGAAGGCGGCGGCTATGACATCTCACCTGATTAAAAGTCTCCTCCGCGCTTGTGGCGGAGGGTAAATAGAGGGCATCAAACTCCCTGGAGACGCAGATGCAGACCCTCCTCCTCGCCGTCGCGCTGCTGGGCGCCCCGCCCCTCGACTTCCATCCGGTCTGGGGCGCCTCCACTCAGGCCTCTCAGCCCCGACCCTTTGAGCTGCTGATCCTCAGCGCCTCGGCCTTGGATGTCACCACCCCCGCCGCCCTCGGTCACGCCTTGACCGCCCTGGGCTGGATCGCGCGCATGGACTCGCCCGCCGCCCGCGCCGATGGCTGGGGGCAGGTGCTCTTTATCACCCCCGAGGCGGCCTTGACCGATGAGGGGCGCGCAGCAGCGGTGGCTTGGCGCGCCTCCGGGCGACGCTTGGCGACGATCAGCGGGGCCTTGGAGGGCGCGCGCTTGACCGGCGCGGCCCTCGACGCCGGGGTGGGTGAGGTGGAGGGGATACATTTGGCCGCCTCGACGGCAGATCTCGGGCGGTTGGCTTTCGCTTTGGACGCTTGGGCGCAGGATCATCTGCGCCGCGCCCACGCGGCGACGGGCGGTGATCCGCCCTAAGCCTCAGTCCTTGAGCATCAGCTCGGCGACGCGCTTGCTGAACGCGACGGGATCGACGGGCATCGAGCCCTCGGCGATCAACGCCTGGCCGTGGAGCAGGTGGGCGTAGTCCTCAAGCACCGGCGCCTCAGGCGTCAGCTCGAAGATGGCCTGCATCCGCGTCAAGATCCCATGGCCGGGGTTGATCTCCAAGATCCGCTTCTGCTTGGGCATGTTCATGGCGTTGGCCTGCCGCAGCAGCCGCTCCATGCCCGGGCTCATGTCCTGGTCGTCGCCCACAAGGCAGACGGCGGAGTCCTTGAGCCGCGCGCTGAGGCGCACCTCCTTGATGTGCTCGTCGAGGGTCTTTTGGATGAACTCAAAGAGGTCCTTGTGGGCCTGCGCCTTCTCCTTGCGCGCCTCCTCTGCCGCCTTCTTCTCCTCTTCGCTGCCCAGCTCCACGTCGCCCTTGCCCACCGACTTCAGCGCCTTGCCCTCAAACTCAGTGACATGGCTGACCAGGATCTCATCGACCGGATCGATGAGGTAGAGCACCTCGATCTCCTTGTCGCGGAAGGCCTCCAGGTGCGGGGAGCGCTCCACGGCGGCGCGTGACTCGCCCGTGATGAAGTAGATGTCCTCCTGCTCCGGCTTCATCCGCTCGATGTACTCGGCGAGGCTGGTCAGCTCGCTGTCATGGTGGCTGCTTTGGAATAAGAGCAGCCCCTTGAGCTTGTCGGCGTGCTTGTAGTCGGTGGTGCCCTCCTTGAGCACCCGCCCATACTTCTCCCAGAAGCTGATGTAGCGGTCGCGCTCCTCCTTGTGCATCTTGCTCAGCGTGTCAATGACCTTCTTGATCACCCGCGCTTGGATGCTGGAGACTCGGCGGTCTTTTTGGAGGATCTCACGCGAGACGTTGAGGGAGAGGTCCGGGGAGTCCACCACGCCCTTGATGAACCGCAGCCAGTCCGGCAGCAGCTCCTCGTTGTTCTCCATGATTAAGACGCGGTTGACGTACAGGCGCAGGCCGTACTTGTGCTCGCGGTAGAACAGGTCAAACGGCGGGCGATCGGGGATGAAGAGCAGGCTGTGGTACTCAAATGTCCCCTCAGACTTAAAGGAGATCGTCTCAAAGGGCGCCTCCCAGTCCATGGAGATGTGCTTGTAAAACTCAGCGTACTCCTCGGCGGTGACCTCGCTGGGGTTGCGCGTCCAGATGGCCTTTTGGGAGTTGATCACCTCCCACTTGACCACCGTCTCCGTCTCCGGCGGCGTCTCGTCCTCGTCCTCGCCCTCGTCCTCAGCCCCGCCGATGGGCTCCTGGCGCTCGATCTTGAGCGCGATGGGCCAGGTCACGAAGTCAGAGTACTTCTTGATGATCTGGCGCAGCGTGTACTCCGCCGTGAAGTCCGCCAGGCCGTTGTCCTCGTCGGTGTCGCGCAGCTTGAGCGTGATGCGGGTGCCATGATCGCTGCGCTCGGCCTCGTCCACCTCAAACTGGCCGTCGCCACGGGAGGTCCAGCGCGTGGCCTCCGTCGTCCCCGCGCGGCGGCTGATGACCGTGATCTCAGAGGCGACCATGAACGCCGAGTAGAAGCCGACACCAAACTGCCCAATCAGCGACTCAGGGGATGACTCCGCCTTTAGCTCCGCGAGCTTCTCGCTGAAGGCCTTGGTGCCCGAGTGGGCGATGGTGCCGAGGTTCTCGATGATCTCCTCGCGGCTCATCCCAATGCCGTTGTCGTCGATGGTCAGCGTGCGCGCTTCGGCGTCCGCCTCGATCTTGATCTCAAGCGGCTCGCGCTCGATGAGCCCCTCCACCGTCAGGGCCTCGAAGCGCAGCTTGTCCAGCGCGTCCGAGGCGTTGGAGATCAGCTCCCGAAGGAAGATCTCCTTGGTGGAGTAGAGGGAGTGGATCATGAGATCTAAGAGCTGCTGGGCTTCGGTCTTAAACTCGTAGGTCTGGGCGCTCATCAAGGCTCCTGAGTCTGCTCGGTCAATCCGCGGCAACCATAGGAACAGGGATCAAGATCGCAAGGGGGCGGCTCGAAATAATCCCCTCAGCCCCCCGGTTGCCTGCCCCCATGACGCTCAAGCCCCTTGCCCTCAATCTCTTGATCTTGGCCGCCCTCTCCTCGCCTTGGCGCGGTCACGCCACGCCGCCTTTCATGGCGCCGTCGTCATCTCCCACCGCCCGCGCGCTGCGGCTCAGCGAGGCGGAGTTTCACCTTGAGGTGCCCCATCCCGAGGGCCGCGCCTTGAGGATCTCTTTTGAGATCAGCGCGGCTTCGTTTCCTTCTGATCTGTCTTCGCCTGAGCTGTCCCCCCTTGATGTTTATCTCACCCGCGAGGCTCTCTTTGAGGTCTTGGCGACGCAGGCCCGCCGGACCCTGCGCTTGGATCTGCGCTTCGCCGTGGGTGAGGTGGGGCGTGATCAGGCGGAGATCGATCAGGCGGAGATCGCCGAGGTGGTCTTCTTGGATGAGCGCCGCCCCATCGCCTCAAGCGCGGCCTACGCCGGGCTCAACGTGCGCCTCGGTCGCGTTCAAGGGCCGCCCCTGAGCCCGGCCCTTCAAGCCCGCGTCGTCGCCGCCGCGCGTGGCTGCTGGGTCAGCCTCGCCGAGGGGCGCGCCGCCGCGCGGCTCAACGGCGCGCTGATCTTGGCCCTGCATGAAGGGCCTCCCGGTCAGGCGGCTTGGACTCGGGTCGTGGTGGATGGGCTGGTTTATCCCAAGCTGACCCGCTGTGTCTTGGCGGCGCTGCGCGGCGCCGCCCCGCCCTTCGGCCCTCCCACGCTCTTGCCCGTCTACTTCAGCGCCCCGTAGGCCCAGGCTCGCGCGGCTGGCTGCTGATCGGCCATAGCCCCAAGCCCTCGTCTTCGCTCTCTTCGGTGCCCCGTCGCCACACGACGCCCTCTATCCGCCCCGTGATCCATTCAAGGGGGATCACCCCTGAGAACTCGTCAAGCGGGCAGGCGCGGCGGTTGTCGCAGAAGGCGAAGAGGTGGCCCGGCGGCACCTCGATGTCGGGGATCTCCAGCTGCCAGCTGTGCCCTCCTCCGATGTAGTCGCCCAATATCTCATGGCAACGCTGGGCGTCGATGCACTCCAGCCGCCGCCGCTGTGGGCGCCGTGGTCCACTCGCCTCGTCGCTGTGGGCTTGAGCTTCGCTGAGGTGCAGCGGCACGCCGTCGCGCGTCAGCCCGCCGTTGAGCGATCCCAGCTGGACCCCCGGCCCCGCTAAGATCCGCCGCAGCGCTGAGCGCCCCTGGTGCTCAATCAGGATCACGTCGCCCAGGGCCACGCCCCCTCCACGCTCAAGCAAGAGCACGTCCCCCGTAAAGAGCGCCGGCGCCATGGCCTCGCCACGCGCTTGGACCAGCTCGTAGAAGAAGAGCCGGGCGGCGAGCAGGCTGATGAGCGCGAAGGTGAGGCCAATTTTGATCACACGCCCCCCCCAACGACGCTTGGGGCTGGTGGAGACGCTCTTGAGGCGACCCCGGATCGCCTTGATCGAGGGCCGCCGCCGTCGTCGCTTCATGGGTCGCTCGATCCCTCGATGTTGAGCTTGGTGAGGCGATAGCGCAGCGAGCGGAAGGAGATGCCCAGGAGCTTGGCCGCTTCTTTTTTGTGCCCATCCGTGCGCTTGAGGGCTTCGCCGATCAGCCGCCGCTCCAGATCATCGACGACGCCCTCTAGGTTGATGCCCGCCTCGGGGATCTCTAAGGCGGGCGCCTCCGGGGCGGGCGTCGCCACGCTTGAGGACGCCTGTAAAAACGGCGGGAGGCTCTGGCGTCGCACCCGCCCACTCTCCTCTAAGGCCACCGCCCGCTCGATGATGTTGCCCAGCTCCCGGACGTTGCCGCTGAAGTCGTAGCCCAAGAGCGCTTGCATGGCGTCTGGCTCGATCTCGCTGAGGTCTTTGCCAAATTCATGGGCGTAGCGCCTGAGAAAGTGGTGGACCAGCAGGGGGATGTCCGTGGGCCGCTCCCGCAGCGGCGGCAGCTCCAAGGAGATGACGTTGAGGCGGTAGAAGAGGTCCTCGCGGAAGCGCCCCGCTTTGACCTCCGCCTTGAGGTCGCGGTTGGTGGCGGCGATCACACGCACATCGACCGGGATCTCCCGGTGCTCGCCGACGATCTTGATCTTGCGCCCTTCTAAGACGCGCAGGAGCTTGACCTGCATCGACAGCGGCATCTCGCCAATCTCGTCCAAGAGCAGGCTGCCACCGTGGGCGGCTTGAAAGAGCCCCTCGCGATCATGTGTGGCGCCCGTAAAGGTGCCGCGCTTGTGCCCAAATAGCTCGCTCTCTAAGAGCTGCTCGGGGATCGCCGCGCAGTTGATCACTAAGAAGGGCTTGTGCTTGCGCTCGCTGAGGTCGTGGATCGCCCGCGCCACCAGCTCCTTGCCCGTGCCACTCTCGCCCAGGATCAGCACGTTGGTTTTTGTGCTGGCGATGCGATGGATCAGCTTAAAGAGCACCTGCATCTTGGGGCTGCGGCCAATCATGTCGCCGGTGCGGTTGCGATCATTAAGCTCACGGCGCAGCGAGCGGTTCTCCAAGATCAAGCGGCGCTTCTCCAGCGCCTTGGCCACCACAGCTTTGACCTCATCGAGTTGGAATGGCTTGGTGAAGTAGTCCTCAGCCCCCATCTTCATCGCCTTGACCGCCGTCTCCGTCGAGGCGTAGGCGGTCATCACCAGCACCGGGGTGTTGGGGTAGAGCATCTGCGCCCGCTCTAACACCACCAGCCCGTGGGTCTTGGGCATGCGTAGGTCGGTGATGATCAGATCAAACTCGCCCTCGCTGAGCTTGTTGATCCCCATCAGGCCGTCCTCGGCGGTCTCGACCTCATAGCCCTCGCCGATAAAGAAGATCTCGAGCATCTCACGCATGGAGAGCTCGTCGTCGATGATCAAAATCCGACTCATGCCGCCTCAACTCGCCGCGCGCGTGGCAGCGTCACGATAAAGGTGCTGCCCTGGCCCTGTGTGGATTCGATGTCGAGGGTGCCGTTGTGATCGTGGACAATCCGCATCACCAACGGTAGCCCCAGCCCCGTGCCTTTGTCCTTGGTGGTGAAGAAGGGGTTGAGGATCTGTTTGCTGATCTCCTCTGAGATCCCCTCGCCGTTGTCAGAGATCTCGACGCGCGCCCAGCCGTCCGATTCGGAGAGCCGGAAGGTGATCTCGACCTTCGGGCCACAGGCTTCGTAGGCGTTGGTTAAGAGGTTCCAAAAGACCTGCTTGAGTTTGGATGCGTCGCCTTCAATCTGAATTTCGTCATCAAACTCCTTGATAAGCATCATCTCTTTTGATTGGTCGCGGTCAAGGTATTGGAATATCTCAAGTATGTTTTCAATCATGCGGTTCAAATTGACCGGCTTAAGCTCCGGCGCCGAGGGTTTGGCGAATCGACGGAAGTTGTCTAGGAGCTTGTCGAGTCGTTTGATCTCCCGAAGGATTATCCCCATCAATCGCTCTTCCATCGCGCCGTTTACACGCGTTTTGAGCATCTGTACGCTGCCACTGATGCTGGCTAAGGGGTTACCCAGCTCATGTGCTAAGCCCGTGGCCATCTCACCCACCGCCGCCAGCTGCTCTCGACGCCACATCTCCTTCTCCATCTGCCGAATCTGCGTCAGGTCTTGAAAGATTAAGGTCCAACCCGTGTGAATCTGGAGATCTCGCATGATCGGGGAGAGGCTGAGGCTGAGGATGCGCCGCGCGCCGTTGGGGCGCGTAAACTCGACCTCCCATTGCGGCGTGTAGGCCTCGACGCTGATCCCATCGACCTCTTGGAAGAACTGTCGTACGTCAAGGTTGATCGGCGGGCTGATGCCCATGATCTTGGAGGCGGAGGGGTTGAAGAGCAGGATCCTGTAGTCCAAGGAGAAGCCAATCATCCCGCTGCTGATGCTGGCGATGACGTGCTCGTGGAGCGCGACGACCGCCTCTAGGTCTTCTCGAGCGTAGCGGAGCCGATCGCTGAGGTAGCCGGCCAAAATCGCCACCAGGAAGATGGCGATCATGTTGGTGAAGCCCGCGATAAATAAACCACGCAGGCGCAGATCCTCTAACGCAGGGTCGCCAGGTCGCATGCTCTCGAAGTAGCTGAGCACCGCGAGGAAGGCGATGGCCGGGGTGGCGATGTAGAGGGCGCCACGCAGGTAGAGCAAGATCGCGGCGTTGAGCGTGGTCAGCGAGAGCAGGAAGAGGAAGGGGCTGTCCATCCAACCCGTGAGGCTGATGATCGCCGCGCTGGTGGTCAGATCAATGAGCAGCTGCGCGATGGCGAAGAGCCGCTCCAGGCGGCCCTCCAGCTTCTTGAGCAAGAGCGCGTAGATGATCGTCAGCCCATAGGTGCCGACGATCAGCCACATCAACACCACCTGCTCCGGGGCCAGGATGGGATCGTCCCCAGCGAAGCCAAACACCAGGTTGGCGCCGAGGAGGATGGTGATCATCATCACCCGGAAGAACATCAAGCGCTCAAGCTTGAGGGTGAGTTCGAGTTGCTCCACGTTATGCTCCGTGGGCGTCGCGCGGTGGGATGGGCCTCAAGGCGTTCGACAGAGGTTGGCTTATTTGACGTTGCCCGCCATGGAGAAGATGGGCAGGTACATGGCGATGAGCACCGTACCGACGATGCCGCCGACGAAGACCATCATCAACGGCTCGATCATCTTGGTGACGCTCTCAACGGCGACCTCGACCTCATCCTCATAGAAGTCGGCGATCTTCTGGAGCATGGTGTCCATCGCGCCGGTGCTCTCGCCGACCGCGATCATCTGTACGACCATCGAGGGGAAGACGTTGGTCTTGGCCAACGGATCGGCCATGTTGCTGCCCTCGGAGATCTTGTCGCGCACGAAGTAGATCGCCGACTCAATCACCTTGTTCCCCGCTGACTTGGCCACGATCTCCAAGGCGTCGAGGATGGGCACGCCCGAGGACACCATGGTGCCCAGCGTGCGGGTAAACTTGGCGACGGCGATCTTGCGTATCAGTGAGCCGATCAGCGGCATTTTGAGCATCGTCGTGTCAAACGCGGTGCGCCCCTTCTCCGTAGAGAGGGTCTTCTTAAAGAGCCATAGGAAGGCCATGATCGCGCCGACGACGTAGTACCAATAGGATTGGAACCAGTGCGAGGCGTTGATGACCAGCTGTGTCAAGGCAGGCATCTGCCCACCCATGTCTTTAAACATGCCCTCGAAGGTTGGGATGACCCACTTCAGCAACGCGAAGACCACACCCATGGCCACCACTAAGGTGCCAATGGGGTAGGTTAAGGCGCTCTTGACCTGTCGCTTGAGCTTGACGTTCTTCTCAATGTAGGCAGCCAGGCGGTTTAGGATGGTATCGAGAATACCACCAATCTCACCGGCCGCGACGAGGTTGACGAAGAGCGTGTCAAAGGTGCTGGGGTGCTTGCGCAGCGAGTCGGCGAAGGTCGCGCCTGATTCAACGTCTTGCTTGACTTGCAAGAGGATGCGCTTGAAGCCTTTGTGCGGCTCCTGGCTGGAGAGAATGTCAAGGCACTGCACCAGCGGTAGGCCCGCGTCGATCATCGTCGAGAACTGACGGACAAAGATGACAAGCTGGGAGGCCTTGACCCGGCCCGTTGGCATCTGAAAGCCCGAGGTCTTCCCCTTCTTCTTGATCTTATCAGGCTTGATGTTCTGCTGGCGGAGCTTAAGGTGGGCGTCCTTCTCAGTGTCCGCCTCAATGGTCCCTTTTCGGACCTCTCCGCTCCGGGTTCGACCCTCCCAAACCCACTCAGCCATGCGGCGCCTCCTCGATTTGGGTGTTGATCTGTTTGATCAAGACCCATGAGCAAAAATAGTGAAAAAAGGGCTCAGCGACCCGCCGCGATGATCGATCGCAGCTCATCGAGATCGTTGGAGTTAATCAAGGCGTCTTCCAGCGTGATCTGCCCTGTGGAGTACAGCTCGTAGAGGGCCTGATTCATGGTCTGCATGAAGTATTTCTTTTGACCCACCTGCATTTGGCTGTAAACCTGGTGCATCTTGTCTTCACGGATCAGGTTCCTGATCGCGGGCGTCGGCACCAAGATCTCACAGGCCATTACGCGCCCCGCGCCCGAGGCTTTGGGGATCAACTGCTGGCTGACGATCCCCTCCATCACGAAGCTGAGCTGCGCGCGCACCTGGCCATGCTGGTGGGGCGGGAAGAGGTCGATGATGCGGTGAATCGACTGCACCGCAGAGTTGGTGTGGAGCGTGGCCATGCAGAGGTGGCCCGTCTCGCTGATCTGTAGGGCCGCCTCGACCGTCTCAAGGTCGCGCATCTCGCCGACTAAGACGACGTCAGGGTCTTGCCTCAGGACGTAGCGCAGCGCCGTCTTAAAGTTGCTGGTGTCGGCGCCGACCTCACGCTGATTGACGATTGAGCTTTTGTGATTGTGAAGATACTCAATCGGGTCTTCAATCGTCAGGATATGGTGGTGGTGTTCTTGGTTGATTTTGTCCACCATCGCCGCCAGCGTGGTGGATTTGCCTGATCCTGTAGGCCCAGTGACCAGGACAAGGCCGTTGTTGCGCTCTGTAAAGGTCGCCACGACGTCGGGTAACCCCAGCTCCGTAAAGCTGTGGATCTTGGAGGGGATCACCCGGAAGGCGCCCGCCACGCAGCCCTTTTGCATGTAGACATTGGCGCGGAAGCGGCAAAGCCCCTTGACCCCAAAGCTCAAGTCAAGCTCGTTGTGCTCCTCGAAGGCGTGCTTTTGAGACTCCGTAAGGAAGGCATAACAGAGCTGCTGTGTCTCCTCGCGGGCCAGCGGCGGGGTCTTGAGGGGCACGAGGTGACCATCAATGCGCAGCTGAGGTGGTGAGCCCGCCGTGATGTGAAGATCAGAGGCGCCCTTCTCCACCATGAGCTTGAGGAGCTGATGCAGGTTGGCCATCTGCTTAATCCGCCACGGAGCAGCGGACCACCTCAGAGACCGTGGTCATGCCCTCTTCAAGCTTGCTCAGCGCCGCTTGGCGCAGGGTCTTCATCCCATAGCGCATCGCGCCGCGCTTAAGCTCCACCGTTGAGGCGCCCTCCAAGACCAGCTCCTTGATCTCATCGCTCATGCTCATGATCTCATAGAGCGCCACACGGCCCTTGTAGCCCGTCTCATTGCAGGTGCGGCAGCCCGAGCCACGCACCAGCTGGGTGCGCGCGGCCACCTCCGCGGTCATCCCCAGCTTGATCAGCTCTTGGATGTCATTGGTGGGGATGGGCTCCTTGCAGTCCTTGCAGACCCGCCGCGCCAGGCGCTGGGCCAAGATCGCGTTGACGGAGGCTGTGACCAAGAAGGGCTCCATGCCCATGTTCAAGAGGCGGTGTACCGTCGAGGGCGCGTCATTGGTGTGCAGCGTTGAGAGCACCATGTGGCCCGTTAAGGCCGCCTTGACCGCGATCTCTGCCGTCTCAAAGTCACGGATCTCACCCACCATGATGATGTCGGGGTCTTGGCGCAAGAAGGAGCGCAGCGCCGCCGCGAAGTTGAGGCCGATGGAGTCGTGCATCTGCACCTGGTTGATCCCCGCGAGGTTGAACTCGACAGGATCTTCCGCGGTGGAGAGGTTCTCAGAGGTCTTGTTGAGATCGGAGAGGGCGGAGTAGAGCGTCGTCGTCTTCCCTGAGCCGGTGGGGCCTGTGACCAAGACCATGCCAAAGGGCTTGTGGATGGCGTCCTTAAAGATATCAATCTGATGCGGCTCAAAGCCCAGCTTGGTCATGTCCAACTGGAGGTTGCTCTTGTCGAGCAGACGCATGACGATCTTTTCACCAAACAGCGTGGGTAAGACCGAGACGCGGAAGTCCATCTCTTTGCCGCCGCCGAGCTTGATCTTGATGCGGCCGTCTTGTGGTAAGCGTCGCTCAGCGATGTCGAGGGCCGACATGATCTTGATGCGGCTGGTGATCGCGTTTTTGAGCTTGAGCGGCGGATTCATGATCTCATAGAGCACGCCGTCAATGCGATAGCGCACCCTAAAAGACTTCTCATAGGGCTCAATATGGATATCGGAGGCGTTTCGCTTGATCGCGTCGATGAGGATCAAGTTAACCAGGCGCACCACCGGGGCGTCTTCCGAGGAGCGCTCCAGATCAACGACGTCCTCTTCGCTTTCAGAGTCCGCCACTTCTACATCATCGATGTCCATATCATCGATGATCTCTTCGTAGGTGACTGACTCATCATAGTAGCGCTCGATGGCGGACCGCAGCGCCTCCTCGCTGGCGACGACGACCTCGATCATCAAGCCCGTGTTGAACTTGATGTCGTCGATGGCGTGGAGGTTGGACGGATCGCTCATCGCCACGATCAGCGTTGAGCCCGCGCGGTTGACGGGGAGGACTTGGTGCTGATTGGCCAGCTCTCGTGGGATCAGCTTGATGACCTCATCATCAATCTGAAACTCATCGAGGTTGATGGCGTGGACGCCATAATGCGCGCTGAGGAAGGTTGTGAGATCGCCCTGACCCACCAGGCCGAGCTTCGTCAGCGTATATGTGAGCCGCTCTCCTGTACGTCTCTGCGCCTCTTGAGCCTGTTTGAGTTGACCGAGACTGATGAGGTTCTCACGGACAAGGAGTTCACCGAGACGTTCTGACATACGCTTACCTAATTGAGGGTGACGGGTTGCCGTCTCCGATGGGGCTATTAGAAGGCGTGCGGGGGGGGCTGTCAATCACCCCGTGGGTTTGCATCGCCGCCAAGATCGCGCCCCCCTCCGCGCGGCGCCCTGTCCATCGGGCGAAGGCGGCGAGGGCTTGATAGACGAGCATCTCTAAGCCGCCGCGCGTGGCCCTAGAGGCCGCCGCCCGCGCCAACAGCGGCGGGTTGGGGCGATAATCGAGATCGTAGACGAGGGCTGAGGTGGCTAAGCCGTCGAGCGGTAGGCGTGTGATGATCTCAGCCTCGCGGGGCAGCGTGTTGATCAGGGCGCTGGCCCCCACCAGGGCCTCGTAGGCGTCGAGTGAGGCGATCTCCGCCTCAAGGCCCAGGGCGTCGAGGGTCGCCTCAGCCCGCGCGCGGCTGCGGTTGAGGATCGTCAAGCGCAGCCCGCGCCCCGCCAAGGCCGCCAAGACGGGCCGCGCCGCGCCCCCCGCCCCCAAGATCACCGCCCGCCCCGCCAAGCCCGCCGGTAAGGTCCGCTCAAAGCCCTCCAGATCCGTGTTGTCACCCCACAGCCGCCCACCTTGAACGCAGACCGTGTTGACCGCGCCGAGGCGCCGCGCCGTGGTTGAGAGGCCATCGAGGTGGGGCAGGATGGCCGCCTTGAGCGGGGTCGTGACGTTAAAGCCGTCGAGGGCGCGCAGGCGCGGCAGCGCGGCGATGAGCCCCTCGGGGCGCAGGGGCCAAAGCGCATAGTCCACATCGCAGCCGGTCTGGGACGCCGCGCGCTGGTGGATCTCCGGGGAGCGGCTGTGGGCGATCGGGTCGCCGATGAGGGCGAGGCGATAGCGCCTCACAGGGGCTGGGGCTGACACGCGCCGTCGAGCAGGGCGGCGGCGCGCTCGATGTCGATGTGGATCTGGGCGATGAGCGCCGAGGGGCCATCAAAGCGCCGCTCGTCGCGCAGGCGGTGGCCGAAGTAGAGGTGGCAGTGGGTGGCGTAGAGCGCCAAGCCCACGGCGTTGAGGACGTGGGCCTCCACGGAGAGCGGCTGCTCAGCGACGAAGGTGGGGTTGGCGCCGACGTTGATCACCGCCGGGCGTGGCCCATCGCCCCAATCAAGCCAGCCTGAGTACACGCCCGGCTTGGGGCGCAGCGCCCCCTCCGCCTCCAGGTTGGCGGTGGGGAAGCCCAGCCGCCGCCCCCGCCGCGCGCCTTGGACGATCCGCCCCGCGAGGTGATATGGCCGCCCCAGCGCTGCGCAGGCCGCCGTCACGTCACCCGCCTCCACGCGCTGGCGGATCAGGGTGCTGGAGATGATCGCCCCCGCCTCGTCGCGGACCGGCGGGCAGACATGGACCTCAAAGCCAAGGGCCGCGCCGAGGCGGCGCAGGGCGTCGAGATCCCCGGCGCGCCGCGCGCCGAAGGCGAAGTCATAGCCGACGATGACATGGCGAGCGTCGAGGCTGGCCTTGAGCACCTCGCCAGCGAAGGCCTCGGGGCTGAGGGCGGCGAAGGCGTGATCGAAGCGTTGGGCGAGCAAGAGGTCTACGCCCACACGGCGCATCAGCGTCTGACGATCCTCGTGGCTGTAGATCTGCGGCGGCGCCTGATCGGGCGCGAACAGCTGAAGGGGGTGGGGGGTGAAGGTCAGCGCCACGGTGGGGCCTGGCAGCGCGCGGGCGACGTTGAGCAGCGCGGCGTGGCCTTGGTGGAGGCCGTCGAAGTTCCCGATGGTGACCGCGGCCGCCTGGACATGGCCGCGCGCGGCGCGGTGGTCATCGAAGACGAGCATGGCGCCTTCTAAGTCAACGGCGGGGGGCTGTCAATCGGGCTCTTTGGATCAGCGAGGCGGCGGCGGGTGAGGCTCAGTAGCCCCGAGCGGGCAGGCGCGCGGCGGCGCGAGGGCTGAGATCGGACAGCGCGTGGCTCTTAAGCCCCGCCATGCTGATGGAGTACAGGGCGTCGCCGATGATGAGGCTGCGCTGGATTTGCCCCTCATAGTCATTGTTGAGATCTGCGTGATCGACGCTGCCACGCGCGCCGAAGCCGTTGGCGGTGTCCAGGCTGAAGAGATCCAAGCTGGAGGTATAGCCGCCGTCGCGCTGATCCCAACCGCTGACGGGGATGGCCAAGAGCGCCTCGGGCGCCCAATACAAGAAGGCGTGATGATCGTAGCCAGCGGGGCTCCAGCCATCTTGGCCGAGGTCTTGGGTGTCGGCCAGCTTGGGATCGGCGAAGTCAGAGACATCGAAGAGGCTCAGCTGCATCCCGCCGGTCAAGCCTGACTCATCCCCTGCCTGACCGATCCCCAAGATGAAGTCATCATCGACGGGGTGGAGGTAGGTCGAGAAGCCAGGGATCTTCAGCTCGCCGACGAGGCGAGGCGCGCTGGGGTTGCTCAGATCGAGGGTGAAGAGCGGGTCCACCTGTAAGAAGGTGACGATGAAGCCACGATCGCCGAGGAAGCGCACGGCGTAGATCGACTCCCCTTCGGCGATGTCGGTCACGGTGCCCTTGACCTCCAAGCCATGCTCGCCGCCTTGACCCAACACGAAGACATGGTTGACGCGGCGCCACTCGAGCTCATAGCGCTGCTCGGTGGTGGCGACGCGCAGGTGGCCCTCGTGCTCGCCGAGGCTGAATTGATTGAGGACAGTGCCAAAGACGCGGCCTGAGCCCGTGTAGCGCGCGGCGGCGGCGCTGCGGCTGATGTCAAAGCGGTGGATTTGAGTCGCCTGGCGCTGCTCATCGGCCTCCAGGGCCGCCTCGCGGGTCGCGGTGCCCGTGGCGGGCTCGCTGGCGGGCGCGCTGACGGCCACATCGCCGCCGATGGCCACGCCGGTCATGGCGATTGGGCGGAAGTCATGCCAGTTATGCGTCGTCACATAGAGGCCCGTGGCGCTGGCGTAGACGGTGGCGCCCTCGGCGATGATGGCGGGATCATCGAAGCGCGCGGTGGGCTGATCCAGATCGAGGGTGATGACGCTGGTGACGCCCAAGCCGCCGCGCTCGCCGGGGCGATAGAAGTGACCGCAGCTGGAGAGCTGGCCAGAGGTGCGCTCCTCGCCGACGAGATCATAGGCATAGGGGATCCAGTCTTCGAGGGTGGAGGCGCGGATGATGCGGGTGGCCTCAGCGATCAAGATCTCCTCAGAGGTCAGGGCGCTGCGGCGGGTCTCGACCGGAGCGGGGCTGGGCGCGGGCGCCTCTTGAGGCTCAACCTCGGTGGCCTGCCCGGGCTCTGTGCCCATCGCGCCGCCCGCGCCGCCTTGGGCCATGGGGGGCTCACCGTAATCTTGGCGCTCTTGGGCATAGGCGGCTTCATAGGCGGGGGTGAGATTAGGCGTGTTGTCGCTGCTGATGACCGCGCGCACGACGCGGCCCACGAGGCGAGCGGAGATAAAATTACCCTCAACGATCAGCCGACGCTGCAACGTCGGGGCGCCGCGATCAGAGATATCAAACAGGCTCATGGCCGTGGATGCACGATCTTGGAGCCGCGTCGCCTCGGGGAAAGCCGCGTCTCCACCCCAGAGGTGCTCAAAGACCAAGAGCTGATCTTCATCCACCAGCAGGCTAGAGGCGTTGCCTTGGCCCACGGGCGTCTCACTCTCCAGGGTCAAGTCCTCGGCGCGATAGATAAACACGCTGCCCGCGTGGAGCAGGTAGATGAACTCGCCGTCGGTCTTGACCATGTCGGGCTCATCGACGCCGGCCTCTTGATTGTTCGTCTCGGAGTGCGCCGCGCTCTGACCGCCGCCGCTGGCATCATCGGCTGAGGGGGCGGCTTCAGTCAGATCGATCTCAGCGCCGCCGCGCACGCCGTAGTAGCCGCCCCACTCGCCGCGCTCCACGCGCTCGATGGCCTCACGCTGCATGTAATCGAGGAGGGGCTGGCAGGACTCAAAGGCGGTCAAGCCGACGGTCTTCTCCGCGAAGGGATCGCTGGGGCCACGGTCATCGTCGGTGTCAGCGCAGGCCGCCAAGCTGAGGGTGAGGATCGCCGCCGTAATCTGAGGCCAGCGGCGTGGATTTTTGAGCGTCAAGCTGCCGATTTTCATGAACTTTGGACCTCGTTTAAAGCACGAAGCCCTGTCGAGCATAAGGTGTGCCAAAAAAACGCGCCGAGACGCGCCGAAGCGCGGGTTCATTCAGGCCCAGCGCTCAGCGACGGGCAGGGCCTCGCCTGCGACCTCTACGCCTTGGGGGGTGAAGCGCAGCGTGACCTGCCCCAGGTGCGTCCCCGAGTGACCCACCTGCACGATCGCCGTCTGCTTTACGCGGCGAGGGGCCTCTAGGAATGTGTGGCTGTGGCCGCCGACGATCAGATCGACGCCCTCCACCTGATCGGCGACGTGAACATCGCCCGGCTCACCTTGATAGCCCTCGATGCCTAAGTGAGAGAGGCAGATGATCGCCTCAGCGCCCTGGGCGCGCAGCCGCGCCACGCTGCGGCGGGCGGCGACGAGGGGATCGGTGTAGCGCAGCCCGAGGTGATGCTTGGGCGAGACGAGGCCCTCGAAGGAGACGCCCAAGCCAAAGAGGCCGATCCAACGCCCCCCGACCCGCCGCAAGATCTCAGGCTGAACCCGCGCCGCCAGCTCCGGGCGGGTGATGATGAAGTTGCTGTTGGTGAAGCTGAAGCGCGCGTAGGCCATGGCCCGCAAAAGGGCATCCACCCCAGCGTCAAAGTCGTGGTTGCCCAAGGTCACCACGTCATAGCCTGCGGCGCTCATCGTGCGCAGCTCCGCCACCCCGCCGAACTGATTGAAGTAGGGCGTGCCTTGGAAGGTGTCGCCGGCGTCCACCACCAGGGTGGCGGGGCGGGCTGCGCGGATCTGGCGGATGAGGGCGGCGCGCCGGGCGATCCCCCCCAAGCCCGCGTAGCGCCCTCCCTCAAAGGGCTCTAAGCGGGCGTGGGTGTCGTTGGTGTGGAGGATCGTCACCTCGGCGGCGGCGGGCGCGGCCAGGGCGGGGGTGGCGCTCAAGGCGGCGGCGCCGCCCAGCAGCTTGAGGACATCGCGGCGATCAAGGCTCATGGGGCGCTCCACTTAAAGGGCTGCGTGGCGGGGGGGGTCAGGGGGCCGACGTGGGCCTTAAAGGCGGCGGCGATGGCGTCGCGCAGGAGGAGCCCTGTGCGCTCCACGGCGATCCCCTTCACGGCGTCGCGCATCCACCCCGCCTCCACCAAGTAATCCGAGGTCGCCAAGTGATAGACGCCCTGCGGATCGAGGGGCGCGCCGCCGATCCGCACGTCCGTCGCGCGCCCCGCCTGAGGATCGAGCGTGGCGGAGAGGCCCGCCACTGGCTCCCCGCGCTTGAGGGCGATGGCGTCGCAGATGTCGGCGAGGACCGCCCCGGAGACGGTGAGGAGGACCACCTCATTATCAAAGGGCATCAGCTCATAGACGTGGGCCAGGGTGATGGTCCCTTGGCTGAGGCTGACGCGCAGGCCGCCGTCGTTGGTCATAAAGATCTGGGTCTTGGGCGCCAAGCGCTGCGCTTGACGGAGGACCCCTTCGGCGACGATGAGCCCCAGCGGGCTGGAGGGTGCCCCCTCTGAGCTGAGATCCGTGGTGGCCGTGGCGAGGGGCGCCGAGAGCCGCGCGCCGAGCTGTCGTTTATAGATCGCGACGATTGCCTCGACGTCTTCAGCGCCTTTGACGACCTCATTGACCGGGATCGGGGGCGCCGCTGATGCAGGATTGAGGGGGCCTTGCGTGAAGATGAGCGCCGCGAGGAGGAGCCGGAAGGTGGCCGAAAAATGGAGTAATTTGCTTCGCATAGGGGGCATCATATCAGGAAATCTGACCTCCGATAGATTGACGATCCACGCCGGGCTCTGTATCTCTGGACGGCCTCAGCGGAGAATCGCTGCGGCGCGACGCTACGCGAGCGCGCGGCGCCTGGAACGGTGGTGATGAGGAGGATTGATGCGCCTACGAGATGTCAGCGAGCGGGTTCGAGAGGTGCTGGAGGATGACCTTGAGGCGCTCTTCGCGGAGGGTGACGCCCACGCGCTCATCCAAGAGATCAAGGACATCCAAAGCATCTATCGCCCCATCGGTGTGGGTAAGAAGCCAGCCCTTGTCCCCTGGCTCTCTTTCACCTTTGAGCCCTTCTCGGGCTTGATTGAGCCCTTCAACGTCTACCCTCGGCGCTTCACCGCCATGGTCCGCGTTCACCGTCAACCCTCAGGGCTGCCTGAGCTGGTGGTGTACATCTGCCGAGCGTTGACGAAGAGCTCTGAGCCGCTGCGCCCTGCGCTCTACCTCAGCTTCAGCCAAAGCACGCGCGTCTCGACCCGGATCGAGAAGCTCTCCAAGGAGCCGCTGCGCCTGCGCTTCTATCACACTGGCGCCTTGATGACCGTGGAGCGTCACCCGTTGCCCCTGGAGGCCTGCTTGGAGGGCTTCGCCGAGGCGCTGCCGGAGGGCTACCCTGAGGATCAAATCCCAGGGCTCGTTGAGCGCGAAGCGGCGACCTTGCTCTACCTCGGCGATCTAGAGCTCTACAACGACGGCAAGACCATCAACCGCAAGCTCCTACGCAACCTTACGCTCAACTGCGTCGCCGCAGCGGTCGTCGCGCGCTATGTCCGCGAGCAGATCCGCAAAGCAGACGAAGAGGCATAGCCCGCCACCTGCCTTCGCCCGCCGCCTGCCTTCGCCCTCACCCGGCTGCTCTCCTCCATCGAGAAATCGAGAAAATTATCCCTTGAGCGCGTGTGGCCCTCAGCTCGATTCGATTGCCGCGCTGCGTCAAAAAAAAAGAAAAGGCGACCATTCCGATTGGCATTCACTTTCACCACAGAATTTAAACATTTAACCTATAACCAACCATAACTATCTGAATTCGCGGTTATATTCGTATATTGCGAGCATCATTGAATTCGGATATTCCATGCCCACGCTCGCCTCGCGAGCCCCTTTGACGTCCCTCAAGTTTTGCCATGAAGGCACCTACGCCCTACCCAAGCTCAGGAGGCACATCCCATGAAGGTTTCCATCATCTTTCCAGCGCTGGTCCCTGCCAGCCTGGTGGTGATCGGGGTCCTGATGGCCGGAGAGCCACCCCCTCGTGAAGCCCAAAAGGACGATCCACGCGCCGCGCTCCCACAGCGCTCCGAGCATGTGGATCATCGTCAGTTCTTTAACGCTGAGGACTTCGCTGACGTCCGTGATGACGTAAAGCAGATCGCCCATCGCCTCACTCAGAAGTGCCTCGACTGTCACCCTGACGCCGCTGAATCCGTCATGGCGACCTCTCATTGGCACTGGCGTGGTGAGGCGATGAGCGTTCCAGGCAAAGAGGAGAAAGTTCGGGTTGGCAAGGCAAATCTGATCAACAATTTTTGTATATCAGTCCAATCAAATTGGCCTCGTTGTACGAGTTGTCATATCGGTTATGGCTGGGAAGACGCTAATTTTAACTTTGAAGATGAAAAAAACATTGATTGCCTGGTTTGCCATGAATCCACAGGCACATATGTTAAGCCAAGCGGTGATTCTGGTTATCCAGAGGAGCCTAAAAAACCAGAAGGCGATCATCCAAACTACAAAGTTGATTATATGCTAAACTTTGCAAAATCAGTAAATTTTCCCTCAAGAGATAACTGTGGGACATGCCACTTCGCTGGCGGTGGTGGTGATGCTGTTAAACATGGTGATCTTAACGGATTTATGTATAATCCGAGTGAAAATATTGATATTCATATGGGCCGTCATAATCTGAACTGTGTTGATTGCCATCGTACTGAAAACCACGAGATTAAAGGTCGCTCAATGGGCGTCTCTTTTGATCCAAAAAATTTAGTGCGCTGCACTGATTGTCACAGTGAGCAGCCACATCAACAAGATCGTTTAAACGCGCATACACACACCGTAGCCTGTCAGACTTGCCATATCCCGACCTTCGCCAAGGGCGCTGCCACAAAAATGTGGTGGGACTGGTCAGAGGCCGGTATGACTCAAGAAGCCGCGATGAAAAAGTTTGGGCTTACCGATCCACATGACTATAACCCCATTAAAGGTGTGTTTAAATATGCTTCTGATGTAGAGCCAGAATATTACTGGTATAATGGCCATGCTAATAGGCATATTACAGGTGATAAAATTGATGATCCAACAAAATTGCTCTCAATAAATTACCCATTAGGCGATGTTCGCGATCCGAACGCGCGAATCTTCCCCTTTAAGGTTCATCGCGGGAAGCAACCTTACGATACTTATTACAAACACTTGCTTGTGCCTAAGACTTATGGTGAAGATGGCTTCTGGGGTATGACTGAGGTACAAAAACATGACATTCAAACACGTTGGCACATTTCATTTAAAAACGGCGCAGCAGAGCATGGTTTAAAGTATCGCGGCTCAGAGACAGATCAACACACCTTCGGTTGGCTTGAGACAGAGATGTTCTGGCCCCAAACACATATGGTCGCCTCCGCCGATGAGGCGTTGCAGTGCAATGATTGCCACACCGAGAATGGTCAAGCAGGGCGTTTGGATTGGAAAGCCTTGGGCTATGAAGGCGATCCCGCGCGGCAGGGTGGGCGCTTACAGATGAATCTGATCGATCAGTATGAGGGTTGGACCCGAGAGGAGTGGCGACGATGAGCGCGCGCTTCAACCTCACCTTGTGCCTCGCCTTGGCCTGCGTCAGCGCGGCCAGCGGCCAGCGGCTTCACCCTCAGGTGCGCCTCCTCGACGCCCAGGGCCAGCCCGTGGTCCAGACCGGCGCGCCCATTGACACGCTCAAGACCTGCGATGGCTGCCACGACGCGGCCTATATCCAGGCCCATCACTTCCACAGTCAGGCGGGTCAGGGCGAGCCCACTCACCCAGGCGCGCGCCCTTGGGATTTAAGCCCAGGCCTCTTTGGGCGCTGGGATCCGCTGACCTATCGGCGCTTGAGCCCCAAGGACGATCCGCGCGTGGATCTCACGCCCGAGGCCTGGACGCGCCAAGGCACCCGACACGTGGGCGGCGGCCCCGCCGTCGGCGCGCAGCTCGACTGCTTCCTCTGTCACGTCAACGATCCTGATCATGAGGCCCGCCTGCGCGCCCTCAGCGCCGGTCAAGGGGCCTGGGCGGCCACGGCGACCCTCAGCGGCGCACGGCCAGCGTTTATCATCCCCAGCGATGATCCCGCCCGGCCCTGGCGCTATGACCCTGCGGCCTTTGAGCCCGACGGTCACCTCAAGCGCGGCGCGCTCAACCTACAAACGCCCAGCGATAAGAACTGTGGCCTCTGCCACGGCGCCGTAGCGGGGCTCCAGGATGAAATCACCCTCTCAACGGGCATCGAGCATTGGGAGACTGAGACGACAGGGCAGATCTTTTCAGCCCAACGCATCAAACGCTCTCAGATAAACATTGAGGAGAAGACACAGCTCGGTCGCCCTTGGGATGTCCACTCTGAGCGCATGTTAAGCTGCACATCATGCCATCATGCGGCCAATCATCCGTCTGCGTTCGCGGAACGATCAGAGACGAGGCCTGACCATCTCAAGCATGACGCACGTATCCTGACCATGAGCCAGTACCTACACAGACCAAATCATAATTTTACAAAGGGTGACTCTGCTCAAGGTACGATTGAGGAGAGCCTTGATCACTCGATGCGTCGCTGCGAAGGCTGCCATGACGCCAACGCGGTTCATGATTGGCTGCCCTACAAGTCAAGACATATGCAGGCGCTGCTCTGTGAGACGTGCCATATCCCCAAGCTCTATGCGCCTGCGCGTCAACAGACAGATTGGACCTTGATCGATACGCAAGCTCAACCTCTCGTGGCTTATCGTGGGCTTGAGGGTGATGGTGAAGATCGCGCGGCGCTGGTGACGGGCTTTCACCCGGTGATCCTGCCGCGTGATGGTGAGGCGACCGCGCCCAAGAAGCTGGCGCCGCATAACCTGATCACCAGCTGGTTCTGGATCGAGCGATCAGGGGCGACGCATACGCCCGCGCGGCTGGTGGATCTCAAGGCGGCCTTCCTCATCGGGGATCGCCACCACCCCGACTTGATCAAGGCCCTAGACACAGATGGGGACGGCGCGTTGAAGGGCGCAGAGCTGCGCTTGGACACCGCAGACAAGGTCGCCGCTGCCCGCGCCCGCCTTATCGCCGTGGGCGTCTCCGATCCTCAGATCAGCGGTGAGATCCAACCCTACAGCCTGCATCACGGCGTCGCCGCTGGGCGGTTCGTGCTCAAGTCCTGCGAGGCGTGCCATGATGAGTCCTCTCACCTGACGCGGCCCTTTGAGCTGTCGAGCTATGTCCCCTTTGGCGCCACCGCGAGGCTCGTCGGCGACACCAACGTCAGCCTCAACGGCGAGATCGTCGGCGAGGCGGGGCGGCTGGTGTTCAAGCCAGACACCCGCGAGGCGGGGCACTACATCCTTGGTCATAACAGCACCCCTTACGCTGATCTCCTCGGCCTCCTCAGCCTGCTGGGGGTCCTCCTCGGCGTCACCGGTCATGGCGGGCTGCGCTTCCTCGCGGCGCGCCGCCAACGGAGCAAATGATGACGACGCGCAAGCTCTTCCTCTACTCCGCCCAAGAGCGCTTCTGGCACTGGGTGCAGGCGGCGTTGATCTTTGGTTTGCTCTTTACAGGGGCCGTGATCCGCTATCCATCAGCCCTGAGCTTCTTCAACTTTGAGATCAGCATTTATGTGCATAACGTGCTGGCGTTCTTGCTCTTCGCCCACGCGCTGCTCGCCCTCTTCTACTTTTTTACGTCAGGTCAGATAAAACAGTACAAGATCGAACGAAGTGGGCTCGTAAATGGACTTGTTAAGCAAGTAATTTACTACAGTTACGGTATTTTCAAGGGCGCTGTCCATCCTTTTCATCCAAGCGAAGAAAAGAGGCTAAATCTCCTCCAAAGAATGAGCTATTTGTTTTTGCTTAATGTTCTTTTGCCACTTCAAGTCATCTCAGGTGTTTTAATTTTCTTTGCAGCTGAACTCTCTGCGTGGATTACACCCATTGGTGGATTGCCTGTACTTTTAGAGGTTCATGCAGGCGCCGCTTGGATTTTCTTCACATTTATCATTATGCATATGTATTTAACGACCACAGGCGATACTGTCATGCAACATGTTATGACGATGGTCGTTGGCTATGAGGTCATCGAAGAGAAGCATCAGCATAAGAAAGAGGAGGCTTGAGGTGAACTTGAACTGGCTCAAGCGTGATCCTGAGGTCTACTGGAACCCTTATGTGGGCGGGGCGCTCCTCGGGCTTGTCCTCGGCGGCGCCTTCATCTTGGCGGGGGAGGGCCTCGGCGGCTCAGGTGGGCTCTCGCGCGTCGTCGCGGCCCTGACCGATCTCTTCGCCCCTCGCTACGCTGAGCGCAACCCGCTGATCGCCGCTTGGGTTGGCGGCGACGCCAGCCCGCTCAACCACCGCATGGTCTGGATGGCGCTGGGCGCCCTGATCGGCGGCTTCCTCTCTGGCGCGATGCGCGGGCGTGTGAAGCTGGAGACGCGCAAAGGGCCGCGCATCACGGTCAAGCAGCGCTGGGTCTTGGCGCTCTTGGGTGGCATCATCACGGGCTTCGCCGCGCGCTTGGCGCGGGGCTGCGCCTCGGGCCAGGCCCTCTCCGGCGGCGCCTCGCTCTCCTTGGGCTCTTGGCTCTTCATCATCGCCGTCTTCGGTATGGGCTACATCTTGGCCTACCCGCTGCGGCGGCTGTGGATTTAAGGAGGAGGGGAGATGGCGCCTCTTCATCTGGGCGACTCCGCCCTGGTTTCGCTGCTGACCGGCCTGGCCTTTGGCTTCGTGCTTGAGAGCAGCGGCTTCGCGGACTCGCGGCGCATCGCCGCGCAGTTCTACCTCGGCGAGATGAGGGTGCTCAAGGTGATGTTCACCGCCCTCGTCGTGGCCATGCTCATCATCTTCCTCGGCGTGCAGCTGGGCTACGTGGACTACGCCGCGCTGTGGGTGCCGCCGACCTATATCTGGCCGGGGATCATCGGCGGCCTGCTCCTGGGCACGGGCTTTATCGTGGGTGGCTTTTGCCCCGGCACCTCCCTGACCTCGGTGGCGACCCTCAAGATCGACGGCTTCTTCTTCGTCGGTGGGATGCTGATTGGCACCTTCATCTTTAATGACCTCGCCCAGAGCTTCCTGCTCTTCTTCCAGACGAGCGGGGCGATGGGGCGGGTGACCTTGATGGACGCCCTTGGTGTCAGCACGGGCGTCATCGCGGTGGGGATCGTCCTCATCACCTTGGGCTCATTCCTCCTCGCCGAGAAGAGCGAGGCTCACTTCGGGCCCATCCGCGCCAAGGCGCTGGCCGAGGCGGAGCGCGCGGACAAGGAGCAGCCATGATCGACAAGCAGCTCAAGCGGCTGGGGGCGGCGGCGATGCTGCTGGGCGCCCTGGCGATCCTGCTGATCGGCGACCCCACCCTCGCAGATCAGCTCCAAGCCGCCGCGCCGGATCTCGACGCCCGCTTGGCTTCACGCGCGCATCATGTAGACCCGTGGGAGGTCTACGAGGCGATGCACAATAACCGCATGAAGCTGATCCTCCTCGATGTCCGCCAAGCCAGCGACTACAACCTCTTTCACCTCGCCGGGGCTCGTCGGGTTGAGGCCTCGACGCTGGCGGCGGGCTACCCGCTCAAGGCCACCGCCGTGGTGATCATGTCCAATGACGAGGCCGAGGCCGAGCGTGCTTGGCGGCGGCTGTGGGTTCAGGGGCAGAAGAACGCCTACATCATGGAGGGGGGCGTCAACCTCTGGTTAGACATCTTCCGCCCTGAGCTGTGCGCGTTGACCAAGGATGAGCCAGGCGTCTGGCTGCTGGACACCCTGCACCTCAACCCATGCCATGCCTATGGCCATCATCCCCACTTCAACGCCCAAGCCAAGCGGGTCGAGGGCGCGGACACCCCGCGTCATCGCTTCGCGCGCGCCTTTGGGGCGACGCAGCCATGGGCGGCCCCCCCCGCGCTCCACGGCGAGGGCGCCCACGCTCGCCACTTCGAGCATAAGATCAAGCTGATCGGCGGGGCGGCCAAGAAGGCCGGCGGCTGCGGCTGATCCCCTTACAAGAAGTACCAAGCGAGGCCCAGCGAGGCCGTCGCGTGCCAAGACCACTCGGTGACATAGGTGTACTGAGTGGTGTTGGGCTCCAGATCACGCATACGGCCTGAGATGTCATCGCTCACGTTGGGGTTATAGGCGCCAGCGAAGCGCAGCGGGACGCGCACGTCCACGCCCTCGACGGGGATGATGAAGGAGAAGCCGAAGCCAAACCCCCAAGCCATGTAATCCTCGGCGTAGCCCTTAAAGGTTGGCGAGGTGGCCTCGGCGTCCACCTCCGGCTCGCCGGGGAAGATCCACACTGGGCCGAAGAAGGCGAAGGGGCGCACGCTCTCCAGCGGCGCCTCAAGCCGCAGATAGAGCGGCATATGCAGAGCGGTCTGCTTGAGCGTGATGTCGATGTTGTTGATCTCCCCGCTGCCCTGATCCAGCTGATAGATCAAGCCCCAATCAAGGCCGACGAAGCCGCGCCACATGGCCTGGAGGGAGAGGCCGCCGCCGCCGCTGACGCCGCCGAAGCCGGGGTAGGGCATCAGATAGCGCGCGCCGTTGCGCTCAAAGGTCTTATCGCTGGGCTCGGTGAGGAAGCTGCCGACCACGCGCCCGACCAGCGTCACGCCCACCTCCACCTCACGTCGGGGTGGCGCGTCCCCAGCGGGCGAAGGCGCGCTGGCGTAGGCGAGGCCGTGGAGGGCGTAGAGGATAAGGAGGAGGTTGCGCATGATGTCTCGTCCTGTGTGAGAGGGCGCATCCTTATCACGAAAACACGCGGCGGCTGTAGCTGGATCAAAAAAGCCCCGCCTCTGCGAACAGTAGAGACGGGGCCAAAATAGAAATTCTTAACGGGGGGAGGGGAGTCGTTGGCCCCCTAGTGGAGGGAGGGGCCAGGAGGCCAGCGACGGGGGGCGGCCAAAGCAAACAGTAGGCCAATCAAAAAAAGGCCAAACAGAGGAGATCGAGCGTGTCACTTTGTGCCAAATTGGGATTTCTGCCCAACTTGTCTCGCTTGGGCGCGGATAATAACAGGTGCCACTCACGCGCGAACAAGCCATAATTCCCCCTCAACGTGCTGCCGTGGAGAGGTTAAGGTGACGAACCCAGAGCTGACGCTGAGCGATATCCTCAAGGGGCACATCCCCTTGACGCATAACCGCGCCTTGGTCGCGGATCTGATCGAGCACCGCGACAACCCCTTCTTAGCGTTGATGTTCTCCCCCAACACCCCCTTGGAGCGCGGCTTCTTCGCGCCGCTGCTGTCGGTGATGCGCGGCCTCGAAGCGGGGGAGGTCTTGGATCTGTTCTTGGGCTTCCTCGGCCCCCCCTCAGAGGAGGCGTGGCGGCTCATCTCGCTCCTGCGTCGCCGCTTTAAGCAGATCAACGCCATCATCCCCTACGCGGCCTCAGGGGCCGTCAGCCAGGTGGCCTTGGGCGCCGACCACCTCCTGATGAGCGGCGTCTCCAGCCTCTCGCCCATCGAAGCGCCGCCCGATGAGGGCCTGGGGCCGATGGACTTGATGTCGATCTTTCGTTGGATCAAGCAGGCGGGGGTGAGCAGCCCCGAGGCCCACGCGCGCATCTGGGCGGGGGTCGATCCTGTCGCCCTCGCCCGCCAGACCCGCGCCCTGGACAGGGTCAAGGCGGTCACGCGGCGGTGCTTGGAGACGCACGTCGTTGAGCCTGAGCGGCTGGAGGAGATCTTGAGCGTCTTCTCCTGCGGCCTCCTGGGGGATCGCTTCCCCTTGACGCAGGGCGACTGCCTCGCGGCGGGGCTGTCGGTCAAGGAGCCCAGCGATGAGGCCTGGGGGCTCATCACCAAGCTCCAGAAGTACTACGATCGGATGCTGGCGTTGGAGGGCGATCTGCTCCTCAGCGACAAGCACTACACCCTCTCCTATGACGCCTTCATCGACACGCTCAACGCCCGCCGTGTGTTGATCCGCATCACCCGCGTCAATGAGCATGGCCGCCCCCTGCCCGACACCGCGCCGATCCAGCGCTGGGTTCGCCCCAGCGCGCGCGAGGTCGAGGTGGACAAGGAGCTGGATCTCAGCCTCTCAGGCGTCTTGTAAGCCCGGAGACGGTCGGTCTTTTGATAAAGCCGCGCCGAGGCTCACCGCGTTGACCCCTAACCACCTCTTGTGCTTATCTGCCCACGCGTCATCTCTGGAGATCATCCGTGAACAAGCTCCCCCTCTTGCTCCTCCTTGGGCTCTTTACGCTCGGCTGCGGCGGCGCGGCGAAGAAATATGCGCATTTCAGCGCCGAGTGTAACAGCACAAATAACCCTGATGTGTGCGCGAAGCGTGGCTATTACGCCTATAAGCTCAATAAGCGCGATGAAGCCAAAGAGACTTGGCAGGCGTACTGCCAGAAAGGCAGCAAACAAGCCTGCGAGTGGCTGTTGAAGTACTTTAATGAGACGACGGTCAAGGCCAACAGCGACAAGCTCAACACCACTGAGGTGCTCACCGCCGACGAAGCTGAGAAGTATATCTCCCGCAACGTTCACTGGAAGATTGACTCAGAGCCGCGCGGCGCGATCATCAACTATCGCATCAACTCCTCCAGCGAAGAGATCGCCAGCACGGGCAGCATCTACCTTGAGCGCACCCCGCATGAGGCGGTAAAGCGCCTCGACATCAAGGGGTTGACCCAACAAAATATGAAGTTTGTCTCCATTGTCCTTGAGGTGAGCAAGAAGGGCTATTATCCCCAGAAGAAAGAGTTCAGCGTCGCCTCTGTGATCCAACAAGGCGAGATCTCCACCTACTTTGAGCTTGAGCCCAAGGACAAGTAAGCCTTAACCCGCCAAGTCCAGCTCCAACAGCCCCGCCAACAGCCACGCCGCCTCACGCGCTCTCGCCCTCAAGGCGATCTCTGCTTGCGCCTCCGCTTGACGCCCACCACGCCGCGCCGCGAACGCCTCTGCGTGGGCCATCGCCGCCTCCATCCAGGCATCAGGGGCCTCGACCTTTGGCCTCAAGATCTCCACGAGCTGCTCACCTTGAGGGTGGGCGCGGCGCAGCAGCCCCGCGTACCACGCCGCGTGAGCGGCCGCCCGCCGCGACAGGCGCGCCTGAAGCGCCTCGGGGCGCCGCGCCAGCTGACACAGCAGCGTCGCGGCAGGATCTTTGAGCGCGCCTTCATCAAACCAAGCGGGCAAGCGACCATCAAGGCGTGTTAATGTATGCTTTGCCATATTATACACATACTCATCACGATCATAAAGCCTGCGAATAAACTGAGGGAGCGCAGAAGATGCATGATCTTTCTTTGTTTCGAGCAGATCAATCGCCTCTCGACGCACCATTGGCACAGAGTCACGAAGTCTCCACCAGAGGACTTGGTGTAGGGTATCGCGATCTAGATCAACCTTGTGCAGCAGCTCTAAGGCCCGCAGGCGTTTATGATATGCGCGGCTCTCGGCGCGCTGGCAGAGCCCCGCCACGCCCTCCGCTGACCACGCTGGTGCGCGTTGAACGAACCAACCCACGGCGCTCCAGACGGCTTGGCTGGGATCATCGATGAGCCGAAGCACACGCCGCTCATCCTCCAGGCTGGTGTTGGGGCCGATGTCCCCCAAGACCCGCAGGGCGCTGGAGCGCGTCACCGCTTGGGGATGATCCAGCGCCGCCCAAAGACGCTCCACCACCCACGGATCAGCCCGCCCGAGCGCGGCGAGGCTGCGCTTCAAGGCGAAGCCGACCTGCGCGCCATCGCTGAGGCGATCGATCATCCTCGGCAGCGCGGGGCGGGCGGCCTCACCCTGGCCAGAGAGCAGATCTGCGGCGTGGCAGCGAACCGCCGTGTCCTCATCATCCAAGGCGCGCTGGGCCACCTCAACGGCCTGAGGAGAGCGCGCGCGCTGGTTAAGGCCGATGAGGGCGGCGGCGCGGACGCGTGGGGAGGCGTCACGGCGGGCGACGTCGATCAGCGCGTGGGCGGCGTGGGGCGCGAGGGCCTCCGCCGCGAGGGCCTCCGCCGCCGCCTCACGCGCGGAGGGATCAGGATCATAGAGGCCCGCCTTGAGGGCCGCGTTGACCGCCTCGATCTCGCCTGGCTCAAGGGTGTTGGCGCGGCGCCCCAAGGCGGCGTAGGCGGCAGCACGGACAGACCAAGCCTGATCCTCGACGCCGCGCAGCAAGGCGATGATGGGCGCCGCCTTGGGCAGCCGCCCCAGGAGCCGCAGCCAACGGACGCGCAGCACAGCGCCCGCCTCGCCTTGAGCGCGCGCCCACGCCGCCTCCGCCTCAACCGCCAACCACAGCGCCTCACGACCTGGCGCGCGGCGCAGCGCGGCG
>JAHJCH010000102.1 GCA_018813065.1 Myxococcota bacterium | reverse complement strand
GGGCGGCCAAGGCGGCCAAGGCGCCGTCACCTGCGGCGCCCCCCCCCCGCCCAGCGGCCCTCGTGGCCTCACCGTCGAGGTCGGCTGCTGTGATGGCCCCTGCGGTGATCTGCGCTGCCCAGACTAGCCCGCCCCAAGCGCTATCATTTTCTCCCATCGCTGCATAGAATCGCGAGGTTCACAGAAGGGATTGAGCAGAGATGACCTCCGAGGCTCCTCAGCGTTTCGGTCGATATGAGATCCGTGGCCCAGTCGGTGGCGGAGGGATGGGCGATGTTTACCGGGTCTATGATCCGGAGACGCGGCGGATGTTGGCGCTGAAGGTGCTCAAATTCTCCTATCCACGCGCCATGCACTACTTTAAGCGCGAGTTTCGCTCTATCGCGGCCTTATCACACCCAAATCTCGTCAGTTTTCATGACTTACACGTCGAAGATGGTCAATATTTTTACACAATGGAGCTGATTGATGGCACCGATGTATATGAATATGTCAATGGTCATAATCGAGTCATTCGAGATCCAGCCAGGCTACGCGCGCCGGATCGCCTGGCGCGGATAAGACACTCACTGATTCAAATCCTCCGTGCGCTGTCCTTCCTGCATGGCCACGGTTACATTCACCGCGACATCAAACCCTCGAATATCTTAGTCCAAAAGAACGGAGCGGTTAAGCTGGTTGACTTTGGGATCGTCAAGGAGCTGCTCCCGGGCGGTGAAGGCCAGAGCCTGTCCCAAGTCTTCGGCACGGCGACCTACTTTAGCCCCGAGCAGTCCTTGGGCTCCCGCGTGACCTCGGCGACGGATCTCTACGCCGTGGGCGTGGTGCTCTATGAGCAGCTGGCGGGCGTGCCGCCCTTTGAGGGGGAGGGCGCCGACGTGGCCTTGGCCCATCGCGGCGAGCCGCCGCCGCCGCTGGAGTCCCACGTCCCAGGCCTGCCTCAAGATCTCATGCAGGTGTGTATGCAGCTCTTGGCCAAGGCCCCTGCGGATCGGCCCAGCGCGCGTGAGGCGTTGGAGATCCTCAACGCGCCGCTGCGCCCCGAGGACGCCCCGCGCACGGAGTTCGTGGGGCGGCGGGCGATCCGCAAGCAGCTGTTTCGCGTGCTGGAGGCGGTCCGCGACGGCGAGGGCCAGGCGGTGCTCATCGAGGGCGCCTCGGGCAGCGGCAAGTCCGCGTTAATCAAGGCTTTTGCGGAGAGCAGCCGCATCCTCGGCGCCTCCGCCTTCACGGGGACCTGTGTCCACCGCGATCATGTGCCGCTGCGCGGGCTGGACACCGTCGTCGAGCGGCTGGCGGAGGCCTACCGCAAGCAGGTGGCGCAGATCCTGAGGGCGCTGCCCAGCCATGAGCGCGCGCCGCTGATCAAGGACTTCACCTTCTTGGGGGAGCTGCTGCACGACGATCAGCACGGCACGCCCAACGGCCTCGGCAGCGGGATTGGCCTCCACGCCTTGCTCAGCGCCCTGGCCCGCGCGCGGCTCCTCATCGTCACCGTCGAGCACCTTGAGCTGGCCGATGAGGCCACCTTTGATGTCTTAGAGGCGCTGTCCTTGGGCGGGCGGCTGCCCCCGATCCTGCTGATCTTCACCTACCCGCCCAACGGGGTGAAGCCCAACAGCCGCGTCGCCACCTTCCTAGAGGTCCTCGGCGCCCACCCCAACACCCACCGCATCAGCCTGGGGCCGCTCAACCTCGACGAGACGCGCCAGCTGCTGGAGGAGCACATCGACGATCCCCCCGAGAGCGTCGCCGCCCACATCCAGAGCCAGAGCGGGGGGCTGCCCTTCTTCATCATGCAGCTCATCGCCGATATCCAGCGCTACCCCAAGGCGCCGCCGCCCACCTTCGAGGAGATGGTGGCCCGCCGGGTCAAGGATCTCCCTGAGATCTCCCAGTATGTGCTGTCGGCCATCTGCCTCAGCCTCCGCCCGGTGCCCCACAAGGTGCTTGAGGTCGCCTGCCGCCTCGACAGCGATGAGCTGTATGAGGCGCTGGTGCCGCTGACGCGCTCGGCGCTGGTGCGCATCGAGGGCAACAAGGACGGGGCGCACTTCGCCGTGCCGGTCCACAGCCGCCTGATGGCCGTCGCCCGCTCGGCGATGGCCTATGAGCGCGCCAGCGTGATGCATGAGCTGCTGGCGCGGGCCTATCAGGCCATGGAGGGGCGCGCCGAGGACATCGAGTATCACTGGCGCATGGCCGACAAGCCCGAGCGGGCCTGGCGCTTCGCCCGAGGGGAGGCTGAGGAGGCGCGGCGGCAGGGGGATCACGCCCGCGCCAGCGAGATGCTGGCCTTGGCTTTGGAGGGCACGCTGCCCGAGGAGACCCGCGCCGCGCTTCAGATCCAGTTGGCTGAGAGCCTGGCCCTCTCGGGGCGCTACCTCAAGGCGGCGGAGGTGCTCGACTCGCTGAAGTACCTCTCCGCCGAGGAGTCCCACCGCTGGAACGCGCGCAAGTGTCAGCTCTACCTCATGGCGGGCGAGCTGAGCGCGTTTACGGAGAACGTCGAGGCCCTCCCCCAGTCCAGCGAGCGCTTCCACCTCGCCGATCTGCTCGTGCCCTTGGAGCCCCGGCTCGCCCACAAGCTCCTGGCGCGCTCAGAGGACGTCCAAGCCCGCCTGATCCGCGCGCGGCTGCTGGCTGATCTGGCGGACATGGAGCGGATAGACGAGGCCCGCGCGATCTTGGCGGCGGTGGACCCGGCGACGCTGAGCGAGGCGGATCGGCGGGGGCACCTCTTGGCGGGGGTCCAGGTGGACAAGGCCTGCGGGGACTTCGAGGCGGCCACGCGCAAGCTGGAGATCGCCGAGGCGTATACAGAGCTGAGCCCCACCGATCTCCTGGGCCTGCGGGTCCGCTTTGAGCGCGCCACGCTGGCCATCGCCCAGGGGCAGATCTCGACGGGGCGCGCCATCGCCCGTGAACTGCTGGTGGAGGTGCGCACGCGCGGGCTGCGGGGCTTTCAGGTGCGCGTCAGCCTCCTCCAAGCGCGCATCCTGCTCGAAGCGGGCGAGCACTACGCCGCCCACCACCTGATCACCTCCGCCGATCAGCTCTGGCCGAAGTACCCCCGCGCGCTGCCCAGCGTCTTCTTGGCCCTGACCCAGATCCGCCGCTACTTCTACCAAGACGAGCTGGACAAGATGAAGGCCAAGCTCGATGAGCTGCGCGCCGATGAGGCGCTGCGCCCGCTGCTGAGCCGCCGCCGCACCGCGCGCACGTTCTGGATACTGCGTGGCCGCTTGGCGGTCATCGAGGCGTTGACGGCGCAGGCGCGCGGCGAGGTCGAGGCCCGCCACGTCAAGGCGCTCAAGCGCACCATGTACTACCTGCAAAAGATGCTGCCGCCGCCCCGTGACACCTTCACCGCCTGCCAAGCCGTCAAGCACCTGATCTCTGGCGAGGCCGAGGCGGCCTCAAGCGCGATTACGCAGCGCGTGGACAAGGAGGGCTGGCCCTCCAACCCCCTTGAGGCCTCCATCCTCCTCGCCGTCCTGGCCCTCATCAAGCACCGGCTCGGCCAAGGCGGCCTGGAGGAGATCGAGGCGGCGATCAACATCACCCGTGAGGTGGGCGCGGGCTTCTCCCCGGAGCTGCGGTTGGCGCAGCGGACGCTCATCGACGCCAAGCACCTCCCTGCCCAGTGAGCCCGCCGAATGCGCGCTAAGCGAACGCCCCTCTTCGCCCTCCTCCTGCTCCTCCTCAGCTTCTACGCCAGCGTCTCCTATCGCTACGGTGATCCAGGCTGGCGGCTGCGCTTCCACGAGGCCGAGGCCCGCTCCCCGTACAAGCTGACCGATCTCAGCATCCTCAACCGCACGATCCTGCACATCAAAGAGAAGTACGTCGATCCCTCACGGGTCGATGAGCGGGCCATGATCGCCGCCGCGCTCAAGGAGGTGGAGGGCACCGTCGCCGAGCTTTTGGTGGACATCGAGGGCGATGAGGCCGCCCCCGAGGCGCTGACGCTGCGGATCGGGGCGACGACGCGCCGCTTTGAGCTCAAGAAGATCCGCAACCTGTGGCACCTGGCCTTTACGCTCAAAGACATCTTCAAGTTTATGCAAGGCGAGCTGCGCCATCACCGCAAGATCGAGGACATCGAGTACGCGGCGATCAACGGCGTGCTCTCCACGCTCGATCCCCACAGCGTGCTGCTCAAGCCCGAGGACTACCGCGAGATGAAGATGAGCACGCGGGGCAAGTTCGGGGGCTTGGGGATCGTCATCGGCGCCCGCGAAGACAAGCTGACGATCATCAACCCCATCCCCGACACGCCCGCCTCCAAGGCGGGGCTGCGGACGGGGGATCAGATCGTGCGCATCGGCATGGACAGCACGGTCAACATGTCGCTCTCCGAGGCGGTGGATCTGATGCGCGGCCCGCCGGGCACGGACGTGACCATCTGGGTGCTGCGCGAGGGCTGGAGCAAGCCGCGCAAGTACAAGCTCACCCGCGATGACATCCGCGTAAAGTCGGTCCACCACAAGGCCCTCAAGGGCGGCGTGGGCCTGGTGCGGATCAAGAACTTCCAAAACACCACCGCCAGCGAGCTGGCCGCCGCCCTGCGCGCCCTCAGCGGCCCCAGGCCCAGCAAGCCCAAGCGCGGCGCGCCTTTTAAGCCGCGCGGCCTCATCCTTGATCTGCGCGGCAACCCGGGCGGCCTGCTCGACCAAGCCATCCTGGTCTCCAACCTGTTCATCGAGAGCGGCGCCATCGTCACCACGGTGGGCTCTGGCGACAAGATCCGTGAGCCGAAGATGGCCACGGCCAAGGGCACCGAGCCCCACTACCCCATCGTGGTGCTCACCGACGCGCTGAGCGCCAGCGCCAGCGAGATCGTCGCTGGTGCTTTGCGCAACCACCAGCGGGCGCTGCTCCTGGGCCAGCAGACCTTCGGCAAGGGCTCAGTCCAGGTGATCTTCGACAACAAAGACGACTCGGCGCTCAAGCTGACCATCGCCCAATACCTCACGCCGGGCGACCAAAGCATCCAATCAATCGGTGTCGCGCCACATATACAAGCTCAATCCGTTACGATTGAGGCAGATCGATCAGATTTATTCGCGCTTCATGATGAATACCAAGAAAAGAAGCTCAAAGGTCATCTCAAGCAGCGCGAGAGCAAATCTGAGAAAAAAATTGTGCATGAAAAGCCGAATTTTTATATCACATACATCGAAGAAGAGAGCGAATCTAAGGAAAAAGAAGAAAAACCGGACGCGCTGATCGAGGACTTTGAGGTCAAGCTGGCCGCGCAGCTGATCTTGGCGGCGGAGAGCGGAGACATTGGCGCGATGATGCAGGCCGCCGAGGCGATCATCCCCAAGGCGCGCGCTGAGCGCGCGGCGCTGATCAGCGAGCGGCTCAAGACATTGGGGGTGGACTGGCGGTCGGGGAGCAACCCCAAGGCGCCCAAGATCAAGGTCAAGGCCAGCCTTGAGGGGGGGGGCGAGGTCCTCGCTGGCGAGCCCGTCAAGCTCAAGCTGACGATCAAGAACCTCACGGCGCACCCGCTCTACCACCTCTACGCCGAGACGGCCTCCGACAACGGCGCCTTGGACGGCGAGGAGATCCTCATCGGCCACCTCCCCGCCAAGGAGGAGATCACCCTCACGCGATCGATCAAGACGGCCAAGAGCGCGATCACCCGCCGCGATGATCTCGACGTGCGCTTTAAGCTGCCCAAGGCCTTGGGCGCGGACGGGGCGACGCGCGGCGAGGAGATCGCCACGGCGCGGCTCAGCGTCAGCGTCCGCGAGCGCCCTCAGCCGCGCTTCGCGCTGCAAATCTACCTCGACGACGCCTTGGGCGACGGCGACGGCGTGCTGCGGATGGGCGAGGAGGCGGAGATCGTCGTGCGTGTCAAGAACGAGGGCGCCCACCCCAGCGAGGCGATCTTGGCGACGCTGCAAAACGATCGTGAGAACGAGACGCGGGAGATCAACCTCAAGCGGGGGCGGATCAAGGGCGCGCCGCTGGGGCCAGGCGAGGCGGGCGTCTACCGCTTCCACATCCAAGCCAAGGCTGGCCCCCCCCCGGATCAGCCGCTCTCCTTCTTCGTCAGCGTCATCGATACAGAGATCCGCGCCGCCACCTACACGCAGATTCACCTCCACCCCCAAGGGCCCAAGGCGGGGCGCGCGGGGCGCTGGGGCCTGGCGCCCAAGCAGGGCCGAGCGTTCAAGCTCTACGGGCTCCTCGGCGATCGGCGCCCTGTCGGCGAGGCCGAGGCCATCGAGGCTGACTACAAGATCGGCGAGTGGTATCGGGTCAAGGCCGAGGGGATCTACGCCTGGGCGCGCACCGATGAGGTCAAGATCCAGCGAGGCGAGGCGATCAAGCCCACCGCGCGGCTCCTCGGCGACGCCGACTACCTCGGCCCCCCTGTCATCACCTTCAAGCGCCCCGATTGGGAGACGAAGCGGGCCAAGATCAAGCTCAAGGGCGAGGCGCGCGCGCCCTACCAGCTGATGGATCTGCTGATCTTCGCCAACCAAAAGAAGATCGCCTTCGCGCCGGGCGAGGGCGGCCAGCGGATTGAGTTTGAGCAGGAGGTGGATCTCAAGCCGGGGACCAACTTGATCTCGATCATCGCCCGCGAGGGGGAGCAGACCTCCACCCGCGAGCGGATCATCATCTACCGGCGTTAGGCGTTTGGCGTTAGCGCGGGGGGCAGAGCTGCGCGTAATCAGGAGAGAAGCTCCGCAGCAGCTCGACCAGCTCCGGGCAGCGGGCGGGATCAGGCTCAAGGGGCAACATCACGCCATCGCCGCTCGCGCAGGCCTCCACGCACAGCTGCTGGATCTCCTCAAACGCACCCGGCTCCTCCTGGGCGCAGACCTCGGCGCTGCACATCACGATGTAATCACAGCTCGCCAAGCAGGCCTCAGGATCAGGCGGGGGCGGCGCCTCGGGCGTGTAACCGCAGATCTCACCAAAGACCGGATCGACCGCCGAGGCCAGCTCGATCAGCGACGGACAATCATTGATATCGATCCCCGCCAGCAGGCGCTCTTGGCCCTCGCAGCGCAGCATACAGTTATCGAAGAAGGGCCCCAGATTGACCCCCTCAAAGCCGGGGCACAGCCTGGGATCATACGCGCAGTCGATGGCGCCGGCGCAGACCACCTCACAGCTCTGGGTCGGCGGCGCCTCGGGCTGACAAGCCGCCGCAAACTCGCCGTCGATCATGCGCAGGAGATCCACCATCTGCCCACAACCGCTGGGTGTCTGGCCGACGATCATCGGCTCCATGGGTTGGCAGGCCTCTAGGCAATGAGCAAAGAGCCGCTCAGGCCGTGTTTGCGCCGCGTCGGGGCACACCTCAAAGGCGCAGCCGAGGCTCAGCTCGCAGGCGTGCTCACAGGAGCCGATGGGCTCGACGGGGGGCGGCGCGTCGCAGATCTCGGCCATCTCGGGGTTGACCTCGATGAACATCTCCACCAAGGCCGCGCACTCTGTCTGCAAGAGCTGCTCGATGTCTTGGCCGCCGCCCTCAAAGCAGACATCGATGCAGAGATCAAAGACGCGCTGAGGATCAGCCTGACACCGGCCGGACTCCAGGGCGCAGTGGGTCATATAATCACACGCCATCGGGCAGCCCTCCTCAGGCGGCGGGGCCACGCCGAGGCAAGCGTCATTGAGCGCCGGCGACCACACCGGCAAGATGTCCATGATCATCCGGCACTCGCTGTTAACGGCCAGATCCGCCATCCCCGGCTCTTGCGCGCAGAGATCGACGCAGATCTCAAAGAAGCGATGTGGGTTGGGCATCTCACACTGATTGGAGTCCATCGCACAGGCGGTGACTGTATCGCAGGCGGTGACGCAGATCTCGGGGACCTCGACGGGGGCGATCTCTTGACAGATCGCCTCAGGATCAAAGCCCACCTGGGGGGCCAGATCGAGGAGCACGCCGCACTCCTGCTCGAAGATGGGCATGATCAGGCCCTCATTGGGCTGACACACCTCCACGCAGGCCTCAAAGAGCGGCGCGGGGCCAGCGACGCGACAGGCCTCGACGCCCTCCATCGCGCACATCACCAGGTAATCACAGGCCCTTGGGCAGTCATCCTCGGGGGGCGGCTCAACGCCGCCGTAGCAGATCTGGGCGAACTCAGGGTTAAAGTCGCTGGTGATCGCCACCAGGGCATCACAAGCGATGAAGTCGGGCGGCGCGCTCAAGGGCACCCCAGAGGCCGCGCACTGGATCTCGCAGGCGGCGCGCACGTCGGGATGATGCTCACCGCCCAAGCCGGGGCAGAGGGCCGCGTCGGCGGCGCAGAGCGTGAGGCGATCACACAGCTGCTGACAGGGCTCATCCACGGGCGGGGGCGGCGGCGGCCCCTCAGCGCAGAGGCGCTCCAGATCGGGGTTAAAGCTGAAGGCCAGGGGCAGCGCCTCGCGGCAGGACGGGGGCAGCGGGGGCAGCGGCCCCAGCAGCTCACACTGCATCAGGCAGCCATGCCAGACCTCCTCGGGGATCTCCCCGCCCAGGCCGGGGCACAGATCGGGATCGGAGAGGCAGACGGAGAGGCCATCGCACATCTCCAGGCAGCGCTCAGGCGGCGGGGGGGGCGGCGCTTCGCTGCCGCAGAGGGCGTCGAACTCCGCGTTAAAGCCCGCGACGAAGCCCACCAAGGCGCCGCACTCATGCGGATAGGGGGTGCCATCGCGCACGCCCGCCATGCGGCAGCTCGCCAAGCAGCCCGCCTCCACGTCATCGCGCTGCGCCCCCTCGAAGCCGGGGCACAGCGCCGGATCTGCGGCGCAGACGCGCAGCTCGCCGCAGAGGGCGGTGCAGGTGTCCATGGGGATGGGCGGCGCGCAGGCGGCGGCCACCTGGGGATCCCAGCCGCTGACGAGGCCGATGATGCCCTCGCAGCTGGCCATGATCTCGGGCGGCGCGTCCAAGGCCCCGCAGCCGCGCAGGCAGCCCTCGAAGAGCCCCTCTTGACCGGCCAAATCAGGGCAGAGATCGGGGATCTGCGCGCAGTTGACGAGGCTCTCACACAGGATCGCGCAGGCGCCATCGGGGGGAGGAGGGCTCCAAGCGTCCGTGACCGCGCCGCCGCCGCCGTCGCCTTGGCCCTCATGGGCGTTGGCGTCGGTGTGTACGCTGGCGTCGCCCCAGCCAGAGCCCAGGTTGGCGTCCTCGACGCCGTCATTCCCCACCGTGATCTCACAGCCCCAGAGGGCCAACGAGGCGGCGAAGAGGAGAGAGAGGGATCGCATCACAGGGGCCTCCATCTTGTCGGTGTGTGGCCTCTAAAGATGTCGAAGTGGCGTGGATTTGTCAGCCTCTCGTTGCGTGATTCAGCCTCTAGCGGTGTGATCTCTCGACGCGCCTTGGCCCCTCGCCCATCACCGTCACGGTCAAGCGCCTTTGATGGGGTCGGTGGCGATGCTCCCAAAGATAAAGACCCTGCCACGTCCCCAGATCCAGCCGCCCTTGGACCACGGGGATCATCACCTCGGTCAGCGTCAACACCGCGCGCAGATGGGCGGCCATATCATCAGGCCCCTCATCATCGTGGGTGTAGCGACGATCCCCATCTGGGGCCAACGCCTGAAGCATTGTCTCCAGATCCGCGCGCACGCTGGGATCGGCGTTCTCGCTAAAGACCAGCGAAGCGCTGGTGTGATGGAGGAAGACATGGCACAGGCCCTCGGCGATCCCCGCGCGATCGACGACGGCCTGCGTCGCCGCCGTCAGCTCTTGAAAGCCGCGCCCCATCGCCTTGGGCCGCAGCGCCTCACGGTGCATCATCACGCGCTCCCGATCTGGGTCATGGGCTGCTAGGATGCCGCCCTCGCGCCGTGAAAGGGAGAGCCGATGCGACGACTGCTGCGATTTTGGCGAGAGTACGCGCGCCGCTACCGCCGCTACTACCTGCTCGGCGTCATCGCCCTGATCGCCACCAACGTGTTGACCGTGGCGATCCCCAGCTTTGTCCAACACGCCGTCGATGCGCTGGCCGAGGGCAGCGACGCCATGGGCTGGGTCTGGGCCTTAGCCATCACGGGGCTGGGGGTGATGGGGGTGCGCACCCTCTCGCGCACGCTGTTCTTCAACCCGGGCCGCACGGTGGAGTTCCGCGTCAAGGTGGGCATGTTCGAGCACCTGCTTGAGCTGCCCAAGCTCTTCTACGACCGCCTCACCGTCGGCGACATCATCAGCCGGGGCACCAACGACGCCAACGCCATGCGCGCGCTCATCGGCTACGGCACGCTCCAGCTCTTCAACGTCGCCTTAACGCTCACGCTCACGCTTGGGCGGATGATCCAGCTTGACTGGGCCTTGACCCTGATCTGCCTCCCGCCGCTGATCCTCGCCGCGCTGATCATGCGCCACGCCGTGCTGTCCATGTTTGGGCTCTTCGGCCAAGCCCAAGCCCAGCTCTCGCGGCTCAGCGCGCGGATCTTGGAGAGCTACCACGGCGTGGGCGTGGTGCAGGCCTACGGCGCCGAGGCGGGCGTGCTGGCCCGCTTCGACGAGGAGAACGATCAGCTCTACGCGCTCAGCGAGCGGCTCTTATGGATACGCGCCTGGCTCCTGCCGGTCGTCGGCGGCGTCGGCCAAGCCTGCGTCGTGCTCCTGCTCTACTTTGGCGGCGCGCGGGTCATCGCCGGAGAGCTGAGCGTGGGCCTGCTGACCGCCTTTATCGTCTACATCCAGATCCTCGTGCCGGGGCTGACCAGCCTGGGCTTCCTGATCGGCGCCGCCCAGCGCGGCTACATCGGGCTGGGGCGGATCTACGAGGTGCTTGACGCGCCCTTGGAGCGCCCAGAGGCCGAGGCGGCGGCGCCCCAAGGCGGCGGCGCGCCGAGGCTTGAGGTGGAAGATCTCCACTTCAGCTATCCGGCGAGGGCGGCGGGCGTGAAGAGCGCCCACCCCGAGGGCTCGCCCCAACGGGATACTTCGGATGCTTTGCCCGCCCAAGACCGGGGCGGCGAGGGCTTTGGGCTCAAGGGCCTGCGCTTTAAAGCGGAGGGCCAGGTCTTGGGGATCTTCGGCCTGACCGGCGCGGGCAAGAGCACGCTCTTGGATCTGCTGGCCCGCGTCTACGATCCCCCGCCCAACACGGTGCGGCTCAACGGCGTGGACGTGCGCGCGTTGCCGCTCAACGACTACTGGCGCGCCGTCGCCTACGTCCCCCAGAGCGCCTTCCTCTTCAGCCAGAGCGCGCGCGCCAACATCGCGCTGGGCGCCGATGAGATCGACGAGGCGCGGCTGGCGGCGGCCATCGAGGACGCCGCCTTGGAAGACCTTGAGGGCTTGAGCGAGGGCCTGGACACGATCATCGGCGAGCGTGGCGTGACCCTCTCGGGGGGGCAGCGCCAGCGCGCCGCCTTGGCCCGCGCCTACTACCGAGACTTTGATCTGCTCCTGCTCGACGACGTGATGAGCGCGGTGGACACCCACACGGAGCGGCGGCTGATCGAGGCCCTCTACCGCCGCGCCAAGGGCCAGACAGTGGTGCTCGTCTCCCACCGCATCAGCGCCTTAGCCGAGGCCGATCACATCATCGTGCTGCACGAGGGCGCCCAGATCGACGAAGGCAGCCACGCGGCGCTGATCAGCCGCGAGGGGCCATACCGCGAGGCGTGGCGGCTCCAGCGGCTCTCCCAGGCGCTGGGCTGATCATGCTGCCGCCCAAGCTCCGAGGCGAGATCCGCCGTTGCCTGCGCGGCACGCCTGGCCCCAAAGACGCGCGCCGCTTCGCCCGCGCCATCTTGGCCCATGATCCGCTCATCAAAGGGCACCCTCTGAGTCACTGGCTGGGCGTCATCACCCGCGAGGACGATCCGTACTGGCTCGCCTACAACGACGGCCTGATTGCGCTCCAAGGCGCGGGCATCGAGCTGCTGCCGCTGTGGCTGGATGCCCTCTTTCAAGACCTCAACGGGCGGTTGATGACGGCGGGGCTGATCTGGATGGCGCGTATCCCCCACCCTGCGGCCCTGCCAGCGCTCAAACAGGCGCTCAAGAGCGAGCGAACCACCACGCGATTTCGCGCGTTGATGGCTTTGGAGGTGCTCGCCCCGCTGCCCCACGGCCTGATCCCGCTGATCCGGCGCGCGGCGCGCGATCCACACTGGAAGATCACCTTCGGCGCGCTGCGGATTTTGCGTGCCCAGGGCCTTGATCCAGACATCAGCCGCCCGATCTTCGAGGCCCAGCTCAAGCACACGCGCGTCGAGGTCTATCGGCAAGCCGCCTTGGGGCTCGGCGAGCTGGGAGAAGCGGCCTTTTCCAGCCTTGGACCGATCCAAAATTGCCTCGCGCGGGTCCGGGATCGCCATGACGCGCGGCTCTGGGCCGCCTTGGGGCAGATCGAGCCGGATTTGGTGCTCCAGCCGCTCCTCAATGGGCTCCTTCACGGGGGATCGTGGTCAAAAAACGCCCACGCGCTGATGGCGTTATCGCGGATCGACGCGCGGGCGGGCCTCTCACGGCTGATCAACGCCCTGCCCAGCAGCTGGGCCATCGCCGCGCTGGGCCAAATGGGCGACGCCGCCGCCTCGGCGCTGCCTTCGCTGCGCGAGATCCAGGCCCGCGATCCCTTCACCGAGAGCCTCATCTATGGCGCGATCCGCGACATCGAGCGCGGCGCGCTGCTGCCCGCGCGCCTGATCCCACATACGGCGCCTCAATCGACGACAAAACCGGCTCAATTGCTGTCGGAGATCGCCGCGCGGGGGGCAAAACACAGCCTGGCGGCCATCCAAACCCTGGCCTATGAGGCCGTCCACGCTTGGGATGAGGCCTACGCCCTGGATTTACCGCCCCGGCTGGTGGTGCGCGCCTTTGATGAGTGGTTGATCGAGCCCACACAGGCGCGCCTAGCGGCGCTGCGGGAGGCTCGGCGCTTTGATCTCACCCAGTGGACGTGCAGCGCCGCCCGCGACGCCGTCTCTGCGCTGTCGATCATGGCCCGCGACGCCCCGGAGATGCCCAGCGCGGCGCTGCGCGACGTCTACGACCAGACCCTCGCGGCGCTCTCGACCGATCCGGGCGCGCCGCTCTACCCTGGCGACGCCTTTGATCCCCCCCCACGCCCCCGCGTGGCCGCATACTTGGCCCACGCCCTAGAGCGCACCACGCCCATCGGAGGCTAAAACATGGACTCGATCCAGTTCTTACGCGGTCATCAGCTCGACTTGCGGCCCTTGGAGGAGGCGGATCTGCCCCGCTGCCAACGCTGGATCAATGATCCCGAGGTGCGGCGGACCACGACGCTGGCCTTCCCCATGGACGCCCGCGCCGAGCGCGCCTGGTGGGAGGGTCAGCCGCGCGGCGGCGCGCCCCACACCATCAACCTCGCCATCGTGCTCAAGGACAGCGGCGAGCACATCGGCAATACGGGGCTGATGGGCATCAACTGGATTGATCGTCGGGGCACCTCGGGGACCATCCTCGATCCCGCGCATTGGCGGCGGGGCTACGCCACCGAGGCCAAGTGGCTTTTGCTCAAGTACGCCTTCCTTGAGCTGGGGCTGCGCCGCGTCGAGTCGGTCGTTATCGCCTTTAATGAGGCCAGCGCGCGCCACCTCAAAGCCAATGGCTTCACCCAAGAGGGCCTGCGCCCCCAGGCGTTCTTCCGCGAGGGCGCCTTTCACGATGAGCAGCTCTTCGGCGTCACCCCCGAGGCGTTCAAGGCCTCGCGGGCCTGGGCGCGCTATGAGGCACCATGAACACCTGGCTCTCACTCCTGCCGCCCCTGATCGCCATCAGCCTGGCGTTGATCTCACGCCAAGTCTTCCTCTCCCTCTTCGCCGGGATCTGGGCGGGCTTTATGGTCCTGGCGGGCGGCGATCCGCTTGCGGGGCTGGCCGACGCCATCGACGGCCTCGTCGCCGTCTTCGCCAGCGCCTACAACGCCCGCGTCATCCTCTTCAGCGCCCTGATCGGCGGGCTGCTGACGTTGACGCAGGCCAGCGGCGGGGTGGAGGGCTTTGTCGCCTGGATGCGCCGCCGCAGGCTGGGCGCCACGCACCGAGGCGCGGGGCTGGTGGCCGTCTTTGTTGGCCTCTTGATCTTCATCGAGTCGAGCATCACCGCCCTGGTCGTCGGCGCCGTCTCGCGCCCGCTGGCCGATGAGGCCAAGATGTCCAGCGAGAAGCTGGCCTACCTCTGCGACTCCACCTCTGCGCCGGTCTGCATCCTCATCCCGCTCAACGCTTGGGGGGCCTACGTCATGGGGCTCCTGGCGCTCCAGGGCGTCGAGGCGCCGCTGTGGGTGATGCTCAAGACCATCCCGCTCAACTTCTACGCCCTCGCCGCCCTGGGCTTAGCGGCCTTCGTGGCCTTTACGGGCTGGGACTTTGGCCCGATGAAGGCCGCCGAGCGGCGCGCCCGCGAGGAGGGCAAGCGGCTGGCGGATGGGGCGACGCCGATGATCGCGGCGGACATCCTGACCACGCCGATGGCGACGCGCGCCGCGCCCCAAGCGCGCCAGCTCCTCATCCCCCTGGCGGCCATGATCGCGATGATGCCCCTTGGCCTCTACCTCACGGGCGCGGCGGCGCTGACCGCCCAAGGCAAGCCCCTGGAGTTCTTCGCCATCATGGGCGCCGGATCGGGCTCCAAGGCGGTGCTCTGGGCGGTCTTGGCGGGGCTGAGCGCGGCGGCGCTCCTGGCGCGCATACAGCGGATCTTGAGCCTGCGCGAGATCATCGACCAGATCCTGCGTGGCGCGGGCGGATTGATGCCCATGGCCGTGATCATGATGTTGGCCTTTGCCCTCAACGACGTCTGCGGACAGCTCAAGACGGGGCCTTGGATCGCCGAGCTTGCCCGCCCTTACCTCTCAGCGGGGCTGCTGCCGGTGCTCCTCTTCCTCACCTCGGCGCTCATCGCCTTCTCCACGGGCACCTCATGGGGGACGTTTGGGATCATGACGCCGATTGGGGTGCCCCTGGCCCTCGGCCTCGATGGCGGCCTGACCTTGGCGGTGGCGGCGATCCTCAGCGGCGGCGTCTTTGGCGATCACTGCTCACCGATCTCCGACACAACGGTGATCTCCTCCATGGCCACGGCCAGCGATCACATCGATCATGTGCGCACACAGCTGCCCTACGCGCTGCTCTCAGCGGGGATCGCGGCAATGGCCTTCTTGGTGATGGGGCTCATTCATGCTTAAACCAGCGGAGATCCTCGACAACTGCAAGTTCTTCTCAAAGGTCCAAGGCCCCAGCCGCGAGCGTCTCTTGGAGATGTCAACGCTGCGGCGCTTCAGCAAAGGGCAGCTCATTTTCCAAGAGGGTGACGCCTGCGCGGGGATGTATGTGGTGGGCTCGGGGCTGGTGCGCATCTTTAAGATCAGCCAATCGGGGCACAAGGAGCACACGCTGCACCTGGCCCATCCGGGCTTGACCTTCGCCGAGGTGGCCACCATCGGCGCCTTCCCATGCCCGGCCTACGCCGAGGCGCTGGAAGAAACGCTCTGTTTATTGTTGCCTCAGGCGTCCTTCAGCCAAATGTTGGCGTCTGATCCCATGCTCGCCAAGCAGCTCTTGATGAGCCTCTCGATCTGGGTTAAGCAGCTGGTGGATTTGATGGAGAGCGTGGCGCTCAAGGACGCGCGCGGCAAGGTTGCGACCTATCTTATCAATCTCGTCAGCGGCGAGGACGCCCGGCTTCGTATTCCTAAGAAACACCTCGCTTCGCACTTAAATTTGACCAGCGAGACACTCTCACGCGTATTTCGTCGTCTCTGTGAGGAGGGTCTGATTGAGCTGGATGGTCGTGAAATCCATGTGGTCAGCCGCGAGGGTCTTAAAGCAGCGGCAGATGGAGAGGCGTGAGGCGGGAGGCTTGAGATGGGGCGTTGATCGGGTGGACGCGCGCGGCAAGGTTGCGACCTATCTTATCAAGCTCGTCAGCGGCGAGGACGCCCGGCTTCGATATTCATCAGTTGATTTAAGAGTTTTTAGAAAGTTTCGTCTCGGCAAATAAAGGAGTGAGATAAAATGATGCTTGGATTGCTAATAATATTGAGTATACCGACGTATAATCAAGAACCTATAAAAGATTATATTTGCCCAATATTGGAGAAATTAGATGTTGGGTTGAGTTTAGATGAGGATGAAATTGAAAAAGTTTTCAACTCAAATAATCAGATTATTGCAAAATTTTTGCTAAATGAAAGCAAAAGAATTTTTTCTGAAAAAAATTATAAGCTTAATAATCTTGTTCTAGATCTATGTAGTTCAAATATACACCCACTTAATGTTGCATTAATTAATTTTATTGATATTTACTCAATCGATGAAAGTCTTTCAGACAAAGAAATGGATGATCTTTGGGCGATGTCTGGGATATATAGTTATTATGCCTGTACTATTGTTTTAAGCAATGGTCAAAATGGATTATGTTCATTTTTTTGATAGAGCTAATAATCAATATAGTTTAAATTTTCACCGTCAATTTAAAAAATTTAATGATTTTCAAATTTTCTTTGATAAATCAAAGCAGTTAAAATCTTTTTTGGAAAAATCTTACGACCAAAAATTACTTACTTTATTTATTTCGAGAATTCATTTCTCATCGAAATTAGCTGTTCTTGTTGAGAATAATAGCCCTAATTTAAGAAATTATTTGTCAAACAGGGTTAGATTAAGCAAAAGTAAGCTCAATAAATTAAATGATAAAGACTCAGAGTACCAAAACGAGATTAATAGTGTAAGATTGTATCTTGGCTATTTGACTGTATTGTCGTATATGGAAAGCGATAAAAACATCTTAGAATTTCAAAATGACGAATACCTTCAGTTTCTTAGCGAAAAGAATAGAGAACTTATTTCACAAATAGATGAAAACAAATACTCTAGATCTGATCAATTTTATTTTAGAAACATAAAATTGATTTATTTTTTGATGATTAATCCAGGAATGTATATAGATAAGCAAAACATAAAATGTTACAAAAATACTTTAAATCATTAACCCGGCGGAGTAGGTGGCCCCCCTGAGCTGAGGTATCCCCTCTTCTGTAGTACATCGCTCAACAAATGCACATCAAGGCATTCAATGGCCCGCGACGACTGACTTTGGCGATATTGGCCTGTGTACGCATGCGTCCTGAGGATCTCGTAATTCGTTGTTTTTACTCGTGTGGTGAAGACGAGGGTATACCTCAGGGGGCTGAGGTATCCCAGCAGAGCAGGTGGCCCCCATGTGCTCTTAGCAACAGCAGTCAGCCCCCATGTGCTCTTTTAAACCTTCAGATTTATTCTGGATTTAGCCCCAGCGACCGGGACTCAAGGCGGTAGCGGCATTGGTCAGCACCAGGCAAACAACATAAAACTTTAGGAGTAATAGATTGATTACAAAAATCAAAATAATGACTTTATTGTCAATCGGTGTATTTTATATAAATGTATATGCCGAACCTATTCCTATTAAATATAAAATATTTCCAGATTCTGAAAATGATATTTCATACCAAATTGCTATTAAATCAGAGTTCAATCAAATTGAAGAAAACGAATTAGAAATTATTCAAAAAAGCAGTTATTATATTCAATTTTTATATCTAAAAAACGCACTTAAAGCAGCTATTAATAATAATATAAAAGGTCTGCCACTAAAGGATATATTTGTTGAAAACAATCTTAATAAATCGATGAATGAGCTATTAAAATTGATCATTCAAACAGAGAAAATAAATATTGATCAAATAAATAAATTTATAATACCTAATTATACATTTGCTATTAATAGCTATATTCTAGCCGTTAGTTTTGGGTTGCAAAATCCTGAATTGGAAGAAAAAATAGAGTATTTGCTTAATTTGAAACTTCAAATGAATATTGAATTCTTTAAATCAAGAAGTAAATTGTTTAAATCAATAAAAATTGATGATCAAATTAAAAAAATGAAGACCGTACAAGAAAAAGTACATTATATATTAATAAATTCATGTAATATGCACCCCAAATATATATTAAGTCGATTACTTAATCTCGAAAAATCAGATGAATACATCAGTGAATATTTTGCTGAAAAAATTAATAATGAAATTCCTTATTGTAAAGGCAAACAAAATGTAATGATTATATTTTTAATTATGAAGAATAAGCTTCATCTATTAAATATTGATGATAATTTAAAAAATTTATATCAAAACAATTTTAATAAAATTAACAAAGGAAAAGAAAAATTTATTTATAGTGAGGATTTTTTTTATCTTTCTATCTCTAACAGTCTAAGGAGGATTAAAAGTGGATATACACCATTTGGGCCAGGGGACCATATTAGTTTTTGAATTTCTGGTAGTCCCGCGCGGAGTAGGTGGCTGGCCGCGCGGAGTAGGTGGCCGCGCGGAGTAGGTGGCACCCATGTGCTCTTTTGAGTCTTGATGTTTATGTTAGCTTTGCTCCACCAAGCTTGCACGGCTGGCCAGCAGAGCAGGTGGCACCAGCAGAGCAGGTGGCACCCCCAGCAGAGCAGGTGGCACCCATGTGCTCTTAGCGGCAGCCCAGCAGAGCAGCAGAGCAGGTGGCACCCATGTGCTCTTAGCGGCAGCAGCCAGCCCCCATGTGCTCTTTTAAACCTTCAGATTTATTCTGGATTTAGACCCAGCGACCGGGGCTTAAGGTGGCAGCGGCTGGATCCGCGCCCGTGGGATCGTAAACAAAATATGTTGCTTCAGGATTATTTTAAAGGAAATAAACCAGACCTAGAAGAAATAGAAGATAAACTAAACCAAGGAGATTGGTGAATGCATCCAAAGCTAAACACGATAATTTTTATTTTTTATTGGATAGGCACTCCAGTATCAGTTTTCAGCGCAAGTATGCACATGACATCTCAAGAGGAAATTTATTTTTACCACTATCACCTCGATGATTCACTTGAGTGTTCTAGTTTAACATCTCAAGATACAAATAAACTTTCTAAAAAAGAGGCATTGTTTGTTATAAATAATTGTGAGACACTTTATATATCAATTTTATTGGAAAAAATGAATAGAAATCTTTTTCTTCATGACAAGAAACCTTTTTCAATTGAAAAAAAAGAGATAAAGTCTGATTTATCCAAGCTAAATATTGGTTTTTTTAATTTATATAGCTTAAAAAAACCAAAGACACCATTAAGTGAACAAGATATCCATAGTCTTTTTGATTCAAGCGGATTATATTTTTATTATGCATTTTTATTGTCAACAAAGAGCACATATAATGACTCTCAATTCATTAGAACATCAATAAAGAGAATTGCGGATCAACAAGATCTTAATTTAGAAAAGTTCTTTGGAATAAGAACCTCTCCTGTTGTATATTTTGAATTAATAGAAAGTTTTAACAACTTTAAAAATATCGAAGATTACTTTGAGTCAAATCTTTGGAAATTTGCACCAGAAAAGCTACATCGTTCAATAATGATTGAATTAAACTCAAAAGAATTACGAAATTATCTATTTAAAAGTATTAGCAATTTAAATTTATTACAAGCTTTGGAAAATTTTTCTGAACATAGAAGAAAAGAGATTGTTGGAAAGCTAAAACATAATTTTCATACGGTTGTATTATTATCTTATCTATCAAAGGATAAAGAACTTCTAAAAGAACTTCTAAATAAAAAATTTAATTTGCTCCTCAATAAGGATACTCTCTTCTTATTGAAAAAGTTTGAAGAAAGTAGTTTTTCAAGATCTTACATTCAATTCCATAGATACAGATATCTCATCAATTTTGGGGGGTATTATGTACCTGATGTAATTAAAAAATACAGAATTATATGATTTAGCGCGGCAGCCGGAGTAGGTGGCACCCATGTGCTCTTTTGAGTCTTGATGCTTATGTTGGCTTTGCTCCAAGCTTGCACGGCTGGCCGACGCGCATACAGTGGATCTTGAGCCTGCGCGAGATCATCGACCAGATCCTGCGTGGCACGGGCGGATTGATGCCCATGGCCCTGCAGAGCAGGTGGCCCCCATGTGCTCTTAGCGGCAGCAGCCAGCCACCATGTGCTCTTTTAAACCTTCAGATTTATTCTGGATTTAGCCCAGCGACCGGGACTCAAGGCGGCAGCGGCACCGCGTTGATTGGATCCCCGCCCGTGGGATCGGCTTGCTTGGCCGCCTCGCCAGCGTTCATATCCTGCAACATCTTCATCATCTCCACCTGCTCACGCATCTTGGCCTTCTTGGCCATGTCCTCCTGCGCCTTCTTCTCCTTGGCCTTCTTCTCCGCCTCCTCCTTCTCCTTGTTCTGTTGGCCGTTCTTCTCCGCCTCGTCGTCCACCCAGTCTTTCCCCTTGTTGTCGCCGTAGACGACAATCACGTCATAGCGGCTGGGCCACTCGATCGGCTTCTTATGCACAAGGCCCATCTGAAGCTGGCGGCGGATCTCCTCGCCTTGGCGCTCAAAACCAGGCTTGGTGTAGATGATCTTGGCCGTGCGGTGATAACGATCGTTGCCCACCTTGGCCACGCTGAAGCCCGCTCGGCTCAGCGCTTTCTCGTAGTCTTTGACGATCTTTAAGCCACGCTCGCCCACCCCGTTGAGGATCTGCACGATGGCTGTCCCCGTCACGTCCTTAAAGGCGCCCGAGCGCGCCATCGCGCTGAAGGCCGGGTCCGAGCCCGCCTTGGTTAAGAGCTGGCGCGCCTCCTCGCTGTCGATGTCACGCATCTGTAGGAGGTAGTGGATCGCGTCCTTGGGCGCGCGCAGCTTCACCGCGCAGCGGGCAGCCATGTAGAGCGGCTTGGCGTAGGTGGGATCGCTGTCGGCAGAGAGGAGGTATTCGCTGAGCGCTTCGCCATAGCGGTTCCCTCGGTAGTGCTCATTGCCGTTGGTAAAGGCACGCTCCGCCGCCGCACGATCAGGGGCACGCTCCCCCATCATCGGTGGCTCCGCGCCGCCCCCCTCGGGCTCAAAGTGCATCCCCTTGGGCGCTAAACCCCCCTCGCGCGGCGCCTCCGTGAGCCGCACCGTCGGCCCGCCTGCCCGGCTATCGACCTCAGGGGCCGCCTCGTCGCGCAGCTTGCGCGGTCGAAACCCCATCCGCTTCAGCGCCGAGAGCGCGATAAAGGCGTCACGCTCATCCCCCTCGGCGTAGAGCTTCTCAAAGGCCTCCCGCGCCACCTTCTTCTGCGATGAGGTCGTCGCCGCCATGTCGCGGTACATCTCCCAACGCATCAAGCAGCCGCGTAGGCTCTCCAGCGATTGAACCCGCCAGCCCTGAAAGACATCCTCGCAGTCCCCTTTGTGCTGCGGCCAGCGGTCTTGCGCGGGGCTGAGGCCCCCCCAGAGCAGCAGCGAGGCGATGATCAGGCGCATTCCTCCTCCTCTTGACGCGTCACGGGCGTGCTCTCGCCCCACGGCCACGCACCATAGCACATGAGCGGGCAGGGTTGACTGCCTCGCCAGGATGTCGAGCCCGCGATAAGCCACCCAGCCTTGAAGATCCGCCACGCTTTACAATCCTCGGCGCGCGGTGCATTTTTCATCGAGTTTTTACCTGAGGAGGCTTCCACATGGCGGACCTCAAGACGCGATACATGGGCCTGACGCTCTCAAACCCCATCATCATCGGCAGCTCTGGCTTTACCACCAAGCCCAGCACCGCGCGCCAGCTTGAGGCCGCTGGCGCCGCCGCCTTGGTGATGAAGTCGGTCTTTGAGGAGGAGATCCGCCACGAGCAGGCCGAGGTCTATGACAGCCTGGCCGGTTATCCCCATCCCGAGGCCGAGGGCTATCTCCTCGCCGATTACCCCAGCCTCGTCGGCGCGCAGAAGTATCTTGAGCGCCTTGAGGCCATCAAGGCGGCGGTCAAGATCCCCGTCTTCGCCTCGATCAACTGCGTGTCCTCCGATAACTGGATGGCCTATGCCAAGCAGCTTGAGGCCGCTGGCGCGGATGGCATCGAGCTGAACATCTATGACATCGCCCCGGCCCCCGGTGAGGACAGCAACGCCGTGGAGGCCAAGCAACTGGAGATCATCGAGCAGATCAAGGGCTATGTCTCCTGCCCCGTCGCGGTGAAGCTGGCGCCCTTCTACAGCACCCTCGTCAGCTTCGCCCGCCGCGCCGAGGACGCCGGGGCCGATGCCCTGGTGCTCTTTAATCGCTTCTTTCAGCCCGATATCGACATCGATAAGATGGCGCTGGTTTCAGGCATCAATTTTACGCAGCCTCAAGACATCCAGCTCCCGTTGCGCTGGATGGCGATGCTTAAGCCTCACCTCACTTGTGATTTGGCCCTCACCACGGGCGTGCATGACGCTGAGGGCTTGATCAAGGCGCTGCTGGCCGGGGCCAACGCGGTTCAGATCGCCTCGACGATCTATCGCAATGGCATGGACAGCGTGGGGGAGATCCTGCGCGGGCTTGAGGCGTGGATGGAGAGCAAGGGCTTTGAGTCCATCGCGGGCTTCCAAGGTCGGTTGGCCAACCCCAAGGATGAGCAGTCCTTTGCCCGCGTGCAGTACATCAAGTCCTTCGTGGGCGTGGAGTAGCCTCGCCCGCTCAGTGCGCGCCCTTCTTTGGCCGGATGGCCTTCTGATCCCAGATGTGCTCATTCCAGGTCGTCGGCGCGAAGCCATTGTCCACCTCGACCATGCTGACGCAGCCCGGCACGGGGCAGACGATCTGGCAGAGGTTGCAGCCGACGCACTCATCTTCATCGACGACAGGCACGCGGGTGCCCTCGCGCGGGTGAATGCACTGGTGGCCGCCGTCCATGCAGGCGGTCACGCAGGCCTGGCAGCCGATGCACTTCTCCTCGTCGATCTGGGCGACCGTCTCATAGTTGATGTCCAGATCTCCCCACTCGCTGAAGTTGGGGATGGCCTTGCCAATGAAGTCATCCAGCCGCTCAAACTGATGAGCGCGCATGTAGTCTTCGAGGCCCTCGATCATGTCACCGACGATGCGATAGCCGTATAGCATCACCGCCGTGCAGACCTGTACGCTGCTGGCGCCCAAGAGCATAAACTCCACGGCGTCGCGCCAATTGGTGATGCCACCGATGCCGCTGATGGGCAGCTTAAACTCATGATCCCGCGCCAAGGCCGCGACCATGTGCAGCGCGATGGGCTTGACGGCGGGGCCACAGAAGCCGCCGTTGGTGGACTGCATCCCCACGCGGGGCATGGGCGCGAAGTGGTCCACGTCCACCCCGATGATCGACTTGATCGTGTTGATCAGCGACACGCCGTTGGCGCCGCCGCGCTGGGCGGCGATCCCGTGAGGGATGATGTCGCCGACGTTGGGCGTCAGCTTCACCAGCGTGGGGATCGTGCTGACCTCTTGGACCCAGGAGGTGATCCGCTCATTGACCTTGGGCTCTTGGCCCACGGCGGAGCCCATGCCGCGCTCGCACATGCCATGCGGGCAGCCGAAGTTAAGCTCTAGCCCGTCCGCGCCGGCGTCGATGGCCCGCTTGACGATGTCATGCCACTCCTGGCGCGTGTCCACCATCAAGGAGGCGATGACAGCGTGCTTGGGGTAGCGCTTCTTAACCTCAACCATCTCCTTGAGGTTCAGCTCCAAGCTGCGATCGGTGATCAGCTCGATGTTATTGAAGCCCACCGCGCGGCTGGAGCGATGGTGGATGGCGCCAAAGCGGCTGGAGACGTTCTGGACGGGCTGACCTAGGGTCTTCCAGACCGCGCCGCCCCAGCCCGCGTCAAACGCGCGCATGATCTGGTCGCCGGTGTTGGTCGGGGGGGCTGAGGCCAGCCAGAAGGGGTTGGGAGAGATGATCCCCCCGCAGTTCGTGGTCAGATCAGGCATGATGAGCCCCCTTTAAGCTGCTGGTCTTGAGGTAAGCGTCGATGGCGACGGCGGCGGCCTTGCCCTCAGCGGCGGCGTTGACGACCTCCTTGCCGCCGTTCACGCAGTCGCCGCCCGCGAAGTAACCCGCGCGGCCCGTGCGCCCCGCCTCATCGGCGATGATCCGCCCGCGCAGCACCTCGATCCCCTCCAGATCGCCCAAGAGCGCGCCGAGCTTGCTCTGGCCGATGGCCATCAGCGCCAGCTGCGCCTCAACCTTGAACTCTGAGCCGGGGATGAGCTGCTTGTCCTCATCGACGCGGGCGCAGGTGACGCCGATGAGCGCGCCGTCCTTGGCCTTGAAGTACATCGGCAGCGCCTGCCACAGCGCCTCGACGCCCTCGATCTTGGCCTGCTTCCACTCATGGGCGTAGCCCTTCATGCCCGCCTCGACGCCGCGATAGACCAAGGTGACCTTGGGCACGCCCAGGGTCACCAGCTCGCGCACGGCGTCCACGGCGGTGTTGCCGCCGCCGATGACCAAGGCGTGCTCGACGCCGCTGAGATCCACCGGGCCGAGCTTCATCTCCTCGATAAAGCCCACCGCGCCGCGCACGCCCTTGATGTCCTCCCCTTGCACCTCAAGGCGGCTGTCGGGGCCAAGCCCAAAGCCAAAGAAGAGCGCGTCGTGCTGGGCCTCAAGGGCCTCAAGGCTGAGGTCTTCGCCGACCTCTACGCCGGTCTTCAGCTCGATCCCCCCGATCCCCAAGACCCACTCCACCTCTTCGGCGGCGCGATCGGCGCGGATCTTATAGGGGGCGACGCCAGAGACGTTGAGGCCGCCCAGCAGCGCGCGCTTCTCGTAGATCGTGCAGGCGTGGCCGAGCCGACGCAGCTCATGGGCGGCGGCGAGGCTGGCGGGGCCGCCGCGGATGAGGCCAATGTGCTTGCCCGTCGGCGCGCCCGCCTCGGCGAAGCGCCAGCCCTCGGCGTAGGCGTGATCGGTGGCGTAGCGTTGCAGCCGCCCGATCTGCACCGGCGCGCCGCCCTCCTCGTTGTAAACGCAGGCGCCGACGCAGAGGACCTCGACGGGGCAGACCCGCGCGCAGCTCATCCCCAAGATGTTGCTGGCGAAGATGGTCCGCGCCGAGCCCTTGAGGTTGCCCGTGGTGATCTTGCGGATGAACTCAGGGATGTCGATCGAGGTGGGGCAGGCCTCGATGCAGGGGGCGTCATGGCAGTAGATGCAGCGGTTGGCCTCGGCGAGCGCCTGCATCTCCGAGTAGGGCGGCTTAAAGTCCTTAAAGGCCGCCTCCGCGCGGTGGGGCGCGGGGGGGATCGTGGCGGGGATCTTCTCAGTCATCCTGGATCTCTCCACTGCGGGATTGGGGAGATCGAACCTAGCTCCTTTTGCATGGGAGGGCGAGGAGAAAACCCGCGCGGCGCTCACCCCCTCGCTGACCCTCTAAGGCTCGTCCTCATCGCCCTCAAGGGGCTCCTGGGTGACGGGGATCCGCGCCGCGATCAGCCCCACCAGCTCATCGAACGCCGCCTCACCCAGCGGCAGGCTGGAGAGGATATGGCGCCGCGCGGCGGTCTTGAGGACCAGCTCGCGGAAGGGCGGCGGCCCCATAAAGCGATAGGCCTTGCCTCGACCTTGGCGCACCTGCGCCTCTTGGAGATCGCTGAAGGGGATGCGCCGGTGCCACAGCCGCCCACGGATATCGAGCTGCTCATCATCGATGATCAGCCGAAAGCGGGCGCTGTAATAAAAGACGTTGGAGATCAACGCCGCCGCGCCTGCGCCGAAGAGCACGAAGAAGATCGGCTCCTCTTGCCCCGTGAGGTAGAGCGCGATGGGGAAGCCCGCGAGGGGGAGCAGGCCGAGGAGGTTGCGCGCCAGCCGCCCCCGATCAAAACGAAAAACACGCCTCATGGTCGCTCCCATTAAAGAGATCGCCTCGCGGGGCGCGCGCCTCGCGAGATCGTGGGCACAAGATATAACTTTCACGCGCAGAGTAAAGTGAGCGGCGCCTCCGAGGCTCAGATTGAGCCGCCTTGAGCCTGAACAGCGAGGGGGAGCGCGCCGAGATCTCAGCACAGGAGGCGCCCATGGAGATCCGAGGCCAGCACCTCAGCTATTGCACCAACGTCCACCCCGTCGAGGCGCTCGCCGATCTAGAGGGGCGGCTCTTAGAGGACATCGCCGGGGTGGCGCGGCGCTTGGGCGTGCGCCGCTTTGGCACAGGGCTGCGGCTCAGCGCCGCCGTCACCGACGCCCTGGCCGCCGATCGGGGGCGCCTCGACGCCCTGGCCGCGCGCATGGAGGCGCTGGGGCTCTACCTCTTCACCGCCAATGGCTTCCCCTACGGCGACTTCTCCTCGGGGGCGATCAAGGCAGGCGTCTACGCGCCGAGCTGGGGCGAGGATGAGCGGCTGCGCTACACGCTGACCTTGGCCGAGGTCATCAGCGCGCTGCCTGGCCCGGCCACGCGCACGATCAGCACCGTGGCGGGCGGCTTTCGCCCTGAAGGCTTGAGCTGGCAGATCATGGCGGCGCGGCTGCGCCAGGCGGCTGAGGGCTTGGCGCGCATCGCTGATCGGACGGGCGTACACACCCGGCTGTGCCTTGAGCCTGAGCCCTTCACCACGCTGGAGACGACGCCTGAGGCCCTCGCCTTCTTTGATCAGCAGATCGCGCCCTGGCCCGAGGACACGCGGGGCCACTTGGGCCTCTGCTATGACTGCTGCCACCAAGCGGTCTTCTTTGAGGACGCCGCCGAGAACATCCGACAGCTCGCCGCGCGGGGGATCTTGGGCAAGGTGCAGGTCTCCAGCGCCTTGGCGCTGAGCGATCCCGGCGATGAGGCCGCGCGCGGCCAGCTGTTGAGCTATGACGAGCCGCGCTACCTGCACCAAGTGGTGGCCAAGTCGGGGGATCAGCGCCTGCGCGCGTTGGATCTCTCGGCGATCGACCTGGATGACCCGGCGTGGCGCCAGGCCGAGGCGTGGCGCTGCCACTTCCATGTGCCGATCCACTGGGCGGGGGCGGGGGCTTTGACCACCACGCGGGCCGACTGGGAGGCGACGCTGGGGGCGATCGTGGCCGAGGGGCTAAGAACCCACATCGAGGTGGAGACATACACCTGGGGCGTGCTGCCTGCGGGGCGCGCCGCGCGCCTTGAGGACGATCTCATCGCCGAATTGGAGGCCGCCTTGGCGGTCTTACGCCGATGAGGCGGCGCTCAAGCTGATCCGCGCCTATGGGCTCTACGACGCAGGGGAATCATCGCCACGAGAATCGCCAAGAGCGCCAGCCAGAAGGGGGTGTCATCGCCGCCACGGCGCTGTTGACAGCCGCAGCCCTCGGGATCGGGGGCGGTGTCGAGGCGCGGACCGCCGTCGGGGAGGGTCGAGGGGGGGGCTTCGTCGCCCATATCAGGCGCGGGGGTCGTCGCCGCGTCCTCAACAGGGTCGATCTCGGCGTCCAGCGGCGGCGCGGCGGCGTCCTCAGCCACGCCCGCGTCCTCGATGGGGGCGCCGCCAGGCAAGCAGAGCCCCAGCGAGGCCTCGCAGCGCGGGAGATCAGGGGCGCGGCAGTCCTCATCGCTGAGGCAGCGCGGCACGCAGGCCAGCCCGCCCATGTCGGTGGCCGCGTCGGCGCAGACGTGATCGGGGCGGCAGTCGCTGTTGACCCCGCAGCGCTTGAGGCAGAGGCGCACGCCCAGGGCTGAGCCGCAGGCGGCGCCGTCAGGGCAGCCCCCGTCCAGGCAGTCGATGAAGCTGCAATCCCCGCTGTGGAAGCCGGGGTGCTCTGGGGCGATGACGCAGAGCATCAGATCACCGCAGTCGGCGTCGAGGTGGCACAGATCGCCGACGTCGATGTCGCCGCCGCAGTCGCGATCCACGCCGTCGGTGGTGCCGTCACAGTCATTGTCGATGAGATCATCACAGACCTCATTGCGCGGCTGGGCTTGCCCCTCGCACGGCCCCCACTCGCCCTCGAAGCAGCGCGACTCGCCCATCTCACAGGCGCCGATCCCCGCCGTGCCCACCGGGCCGGTGTAGCAGGCCCGCGCCTCATCGGGCTGACAGGCGTCCACCTGACAGGGGCTCCACTCGCTCCAGAAGCAGGCGCTGTCGCAGCTGCGCGCCCGCCGCCCGCGCGCCTCATCGCACAGCTCCTCGAACACCTCGCTTGGACGACACTCCCCCTCGCCGGTGCAGATCCCCGGCGTCCAGTAGCACTCCTCAGAGCAGGTCTCCAGCTCCAGGCCGCAGCGACCACACTCACGCTGGCGGGTGTCCCCCGGTGTACACTCCGCGCCGCCCTCGCACTCGCTATAGGCGCCCCAGCGCTGATCCGCGCCGCAGAAGCGCGTCTGCCAGCCACAGCGGGCGCAGGGCACGCGCTCGACGGCGCCTGGCGTGCAGACGTCGGTGAGCAGCCGCAGCGCCAGATCATAGAAGTTGAAGTCCAAGCCGTCGCTGGGGGTGATCCGCAGGAGGTAGTCACCGGCGGGCAGCGGCCCCGCCTCTAACAGCGTCCCCTCGGGATGGGCCACGCCGGTGCCTCGACGGACCTCATTGAGATCAAAGACATCCACCTCAAGGCGCCCTGCGCGCGGCGCGTGCATCACGTCCACGCTCAAGAGCCCCTGATCCAAGAGGGTCAAGCTGTACCAGTCTTGATCGGCGCAGATAAAGTCGGGGTGGAAGCCCAGCGCCAGCTGCGCGGCCGCTTGGCTGCGATCATTGTCCTCCCAGTCATCATCTTGGACGGTGATTAGGCTGAGCGGGGCGGTCCGGGGGCGGTCGTAGAGGCACCAAAAGCCGCACTCGGCCTTCTGCACCTCGGCGCGGGCGTAGAACTCAAAGTCGGCGTTGATGTCCTCGCCGAAGGCCGTGGAGCAGTCGATCAGGCGATCAAAGTGGTTGGCCGCCGCCTCCGCCGCCGTCACCGTCAGCGTCTGATCAAAAATGTCATCATCGCCGACGAGATCATCCTCGCTGAGCCACACGCGCACGATGTCGCCCTCGCGCAGCTCCACGGCCTCGCCGACGTCGATGATCCGCATGGTGCATAGGCCCCGCTCATCCCCCTCGATGGCCTGCTCCAAGAGGGTCAGCGAGAGGGTGACGTCGGCGTCGGTGTCCTCGACGGTCTGCTCTTGAGGGCGGGCGAGGGCGAGGAGGGGGGTGAGGATCAACGCGATGATCAGCGCAGGGGGACGCATAAAGCTCCTTATCGACTCTATCTCCTTAGCCTACTTCCGCGAGCCTGTGGAGTGCCTCTGAGCGGCGCCGCAGCTGCGAGGCGCCTACTCCGCTTCAACGTCAACGTCAACCACCTGAGCCTCAAGGCGCCCGGCGGCGAAGAGGTGCCCACGCTCGCAGGCCAAGCGCGAGGGGGTGAGGCCGATGATGAGCCCAGGTGGCTGTGAGGGATCAAAGGTGGAGGCGTCGAGCCCAAGCGGGGGCAAGGCGAAGCGCGCGCTTGAGAGGGCGTGGATGAGCGGGGGGAAGATGAAGCGCTCAAGGAGGACCTCGGGGGCGATCGGGGGCACGGCCCCTTCTGATCTGACGCCGACGATCTCATACTCCAAGAAGCTCGGCTCCAAGAGCCCCACGGACGCCTCGTTTGAGGCGTCAATCGCCATCGTGGTTGAAAAATAGGCGTCAATTTCAAGATACGTTGGGATGTCAGCGCTTTGACTCATATCTAAACCAATAATAAAGTGAGCATCGCCAATTTGAAGTTCTTGTTCTCCATTTGATGGATTTGATACAACTACAGGGGCATGAAGAAGCTCAAAATCGACATGTATGCCATCGTCATTAACATAGATGCCGGAAAAAGCGCCTAAAAGCCAAGTATGATGGAATATCGAATTTAATAAATCAAAATTTAAGCCCATTTCAAACTCTTCATGACGAGGTAGTTGATATTGATCTTGAAAATCTTCAATTGAGCGCGCAGTAATGGCACCTGTTGAGAGAGGATAGTGAGATACACCATCAGCGGACATAATTGCATCAAGAGAAATTAAAATCCCTGTTTCATCGGTGATCACCTCATTAAAATTGAGCATAAAATCGAGAGAGAAACTCTCACCTCCATCTATGGGTGAAGGAATCTCAATGGTGTGAGTGGAGGTAAAAGATTCAAAGATCTCTTGGATTACCTCGGGCAGCGCGTCTCTTAACGCGTCACCAAACTGATCCTCAATGAGCCCCGATGCCAGATCAATCATAAGATCCATCCCTGGATCAATGAGATCGCCCAAGAATCCATTGGCGTCGAGGTCAATGTCATCAAGCTCTGAGTGCATCGAGGTGACGCTCACGAGGAGCCCGCCGTCATCAGGGTTGACCTCGATCTTGAGGTGCGCCAAGAGGGTGGCGAGGCCGACCTGCATGGCGCCGCCGTGATCTTCGCAAAGATCAGGCATGGGCCAGGGCATATTTGTACAGCACTCCGCCCTCAACCCCATGTAAAATTGAGGGATTTTGATCTCGACGTACAGCCCCTGCGCCTCCGTCATCATGTTGATTTGCGGTGCCCCAAAGGCGATCGAGGTGCCATAGAGCGCGCACTCGCCAGGCATGATCCCGCCCCCCATGCTGAGGATCTCGCCGGGTGGCGCCATCGGGGTAGAGGCCATCACCCTGATCATCAGCGTCGCCAGATCATCAGGTGGGTCTTCGTGATCGCCATCATCAATGAACGCTTGGGCGAGGAACATCTGGGCGGCGCCCTCCACCCGCGTGTGTTGATCATCGCCGATCTGGCTTGGGATCTGCCGACCTGAATAAAAAACCGCGCGGTGACTACGCCTTGAATTACCCCAACGATCAAAAGACTCCAATGTGATCGAATTTAATCCATGATTTAGATCAACATCTGCTTCAAAAAAACCATTTGAGTTTACAATTGCTTCTCGATGATTAACAATTAACCGAAGTTGTCCATTTGACAAATCTTCTAAAAAACCTTGAACATTTATTTTTGATTGACCTAAGCCATTGTGGCCTATATCAAAGATATCAGCCCCTCTTTTCGGCTGTAATACATTTATTTTTGGGCCAGATTCATCAACGATAATATCAATATGATCTTTAAGTATATTTTGACCAAAAACATCAAGTGTTTCTTGGCTAAAAGTAAGTATCCCCTCCTTAACTAAGGTGTATTTACCATCTTCAAGCTCTATGATCTGATCCTGATCAGAGACTTTTATGCGATCAACCAAATTCCAGTTTACAATATTTCCGTATTTATCAAAAATCTCGCTTATTATTGTCACTTCCTGCGCTGTAATATAATGATCAAGCTCGGGCACGATTCGTAATTTCAATTGATCAATTCGGCCTGACAAGACCAAAACATCTTCTGGCGTTGAATCTACCAATGAGATTGACTCAGCAACGCAAGAAAAAGACCAAACACCCGATTTTTCAAGAGTAATCGGCCCTGAATCGACGATATAAGAGATTGACTCATGGTTCATTAAAACTTTAAAAGCAACATCGAGGCTGTTTTGTTCCCCTATGAGTTGGCAAGTGACATCGACGCTCTCGCCTGCGTTCACTGTGCTTGAGGATACGTTGGTTTGAACCTCGACTTGAGGGCGAGCGCCCGCACCACCATCGATGACTTGGGCCTCTTCGGCCTCTCCAACGGCGTCACTGCAAGCGAGGAAGAGTAAAAAAATGAGGGGTTGAGGCTTCATGATGGTCCTTAGAGATAATCGCTCTAGAGCGTACAAGCATCTCTGTTCAGGCGCGATGAATTGACCGAGGCCTGCGCGATTCCCCTTGGCCGCCCCGCCCCTGGCCTTTAGCTTGGCCCCATGAGCAGACCTCACGTCGTCCATGTCTACAACTGGCTGACCCCGCGCAACGGCGGCCCGCCCAGGGTCATCGCCGGGCTCTGCGCGGGGCAGCGCGCCGCTGGCTGGCGGATCAGCCTGATCTCCTCCGATCACCCCGGCGATCCCGAGGTGGAGGGGCTCCTCCAAGCCCACCTCGATCCGCCGCCGCCGCGCCTGTCCGTGCGCCCCAAGTCCTTCTGGCCCCTCCTCAGCCGCCCCGCCCTGATCCGCGCCCTGAGCGGCGCCGACGTGGTCCACCTCCACGGCGTCTGGCCCCCCGTCATCCTCCAAGCGGCGCGGATCTGCTGGCGGCTCAAGATCCCCTATGTGCTCAGCCCCCACGGCAGCCTCCATCGCGGCGCGTTGGCCGAGCGCTGGCCCCGCAAGCGCGTGGGGATGCACCTCCTTGGCTATGGTCAGATGGTGCGCCGCGCCGCCGCCCTCCACGCGCTCAATGAGGAGGAGCGCGACGGCGTGGCCTGGGTCAAGCCCCCCGCCCTGGCCGAGATCATCCCCAACGGCGTCGATCCAGCGGGCTTCGCCGCCGACCCAGACGTGGCCGCCTTCCGCGCCTCGGTGCCGGGCCTCGGCGACGCGCCCTATGTCCTCTTTCTCTCGCGCCTCCACTGGGGCAAGGGCCTGGATCTGCTGGGGGCGGCCTTCCGCGAGGTCGCCGCCGCCCACCCCTCGGCGCACCTCGTCGTCGTCGGCGGGGATCAAGGCGGCGCGGCGCTCTTGCGCGCCGAGGTCGGCGGCTTGGAGGGCCGCGTACACATCACCGGGCCGCGCTGGGGCGCTGAGAAGGACGCGGCGATCAAGGGCGCGGCGGTCTTCTGCTTGCCCAGCCGCCACGAGGGCTTCAGCATGGCCATCACCGAGGCGCTGGCCTGGGGCCGCCCCGTCGTCATCTCCCAGCAATGCCACTTCCCGCAGGTGGTGACATCAAACGCGGGCTGGGTGACGCCCCTGCGCGCGGCGGATCTCGCGGCGGCGCTGCGGGCGGCCTTGGCTGATCCGGCCACCGCCGAGGCGATGGGCGCGCGTGGCCGCGCCTTGGTCCTCTCTCAGTACACCTGGCCGGTGATCGCCGGGCAGATGATCGACCTCTACCAGCGCGCCATGGAGTTACGATGAGCGTCCTCTATTTTGGTGATCCCGAGGGGGCCTTGGCCCTCCTCGACGCGGGCGTAAGCCTCTGCGGGGTTGTCCACGGCAGGCCCGGCGGGCGGGGCCGCTTGGCGCTCCTGCGCCGCGTCGGGGATCTGCCTCGGTTTGTGGGCTTGGATCTCAAGTCCCCAGCGGCGGTCAGCCGCCTCGCCGCGCTCCAGCCCACGCGCCTCGTCAGCGGCTTCTACCCCCACCTCATCCCCGCCCCGATCTTGGCCCTCGCGCCGGGCGTCAACGTCCACCCCAGCCTCTTGCCGCGCTGGCGTGGCCCTGATCCCTGCGGCTGGACCCTGCGGGCGGGCGACGCTGAGGCGGGGATGACGGTGCATGTGCTCACAGAGGCGCTCGATGAGGGGCCGATCCTGGCGACGCGCCGCGTGCCCATCCTGCCCCATGAGAGCTGCGGCCACCTCGCCGAGCGCCTTGAGCCGCTCAGCGCCCTCTTCTTGGCGGAGATCGTGGCGCGCTTGGAGGCGGGGGAGGTGATCACGCCGCGCCCTCAAGGCGAGGGGGCCACTTGGGCGGCGCAGCTGAGCCCTGACGCGCTGGAGATCGACTGGGCCAAGCCCGCCGAGGCGGTCTATGGCTGGATACGCGCCGCCGCGCCTGATCCGGGCGCCTTTACGGGGCTCGAAGGCGAGCTGCTCGTCGTCTACTCCGGGCGGGTCGTCGAGTCCGGCGCCTTCGCCGCGCTGCCCCCCGGCGCGCCCTTCATCCAAGGCGGCGCGCTGACCATTCGTTGCGGGGACGCGGCCAGCCTGCGGATTGGCCGCGCGCGGCTGGGCCGCAAGGCCACCTCAGGCCGCGCGCTGGCGCGGCTGTTGACCCACGCCACGGGCGCGTAAACCGCGCTGTAGGCGCCGAAAAAATCACGCGGCCTGTGCGCGATCCTCGCCGAATGAGCGCGGCTGTTTTATCCTGCCCGACCAGACCGGAGGGAGAGATCATGGCGATGCGGCGGACCATCTGCACACACTGCGGGCTGGCCTTTAACGTCCCCGATAACCTCGCGGGGAAGCGCGCGAAGTGCAGTGGCTGTGGGCAAGCCTTCGCCATCCAGTTCTACGATCCGGGCACGACGGGCAACATCCCCAGGCAACCCCCCACCTCATCCCGCCCGCTGCCGCCCCTGGCGACCCCTGGGCAGCGGCGGCCTGGCCTGCCCTCAGAGCAGCCGCCCCCCGCGCTGCTCTCAGCGCGCCCACCGCACCCCTCCAATCAACCACCGCGCGTGCCTTCCCCCTCCGGCCAGCCCACGCCAGCGGCCCTTGAGGCTGAGGCGGAGCAGCTCAAGATCAAGCTCCAGCGGCTGGAGCGGGCGGCGGCGGAGGCGGCCAGCCGCGCCACCGCGGCGGAGGAGCGCCG
>JAHJCH010000009.1 GCA_018813065.1 Myxococcota bacterium | reverse complement strand
TTTCTTTAAAGTAAAAATACTCTCTACAGAGTAAAGAGAAACTTTAATTCTTTTATCAATCTGATTGATTGTTTTTTTGATCAATAGCGCGACATCAATTACCTCTGCGCGTGCTTTTTTTCCACGATAATCAAGCTCAACCGTCTCTTGTGGAGAGATCGGGCATCCACTCTCTTTTATGGAATCAGAGGCGTCATCATTATTGTAAATGATGATGATATGTTTAGGAGGAGGTTCTTGATCCAAGATGGATCTCCTGTTTTAAGAATTTTTTGAAGAAATCTCAGCTGTGGTTCGCGCATATGCTCTTAATAAAGATGTATAAAATTTAATAAAAATAATAAACTCATCATATTGAGCTTTAACCGGCGCGAGGATGACCCTATCTCTCCGCGCGATCAAGGGAAAAGCGCTTGAGCGCGATCAGGATCGACACAGGGTCTATCCGCGCCCCTTGAGCCCCTCCCTCCGCCATCACCAATGAGCGCTCAAGCCCCATCCAGCCGCGCCCAGAGTGTCTCCGCCATCCCCTCAGCGCAGCCGCGCAGCAGCCACGCGGGGCGCTCGCCCCAGCTCATCGCGAAGCGGTGCCGGCGCAGATGAAGCGCCTCATCATCAAAACGAGGGAGCGGCTGCGCCAAGAGCGGGAGGTGATAATGAACTGCGGCGCTGTAATGAGAGGCCGCCTCAAAGAGCCGCCCCGCCGCGCGATCTGGGCGCACTTCACGAAGAGCCTCAGCCCCCAAAGGTGCATAGGCCTGCAGCAGCGGCCAAGCCGCGCTGATGATCTCAGGGCTGCGCAGCGTAGGGGGCGGAGAGCGGAGGCTCACCTTATCCAAGCCCGCCTCGCGCGGGGCCAGGCCCGCCGCCCCGCCCTCCAGCCGCCACGCCTCCGAGATGAGGAGCTTCCCATCCACAAAGGGGCAGGCCGGGCAACGCGCCAGGAGCGCCTTAAGAAGCGTCGATTTCCCGCAGCCCCGCGATCCAAGGAGGAGCAGCACACCTTGAGGGAGGCGCAAGGCCGCCCCCTTCATCATCAGGAGGCCCCAGTCACGCAGCAGCGCGGTGGAGAGCCATGCTTGGATTAAGAAGAGGATCTCAAAGTACGCCTGCTTATGATCACGCGGCTGCGTCAGCCGAAAGCGCAGCCACACCCCGCCCTGATCGAGCCGCAGCGAGGGCGCCTCGGCGCGCGTCTCCACGGTGATTTGAAAGTCTGCGCCGTTGCCGCCGAGCTGGAAGCCCGGCAGGCTGGAGGCGGTGAAGGGCGACGCTTGGAAGATCCGCAGCATCCGCGCGCAGTCACATCGGAGCGTCAGCGCGAGCGGCCCACAGCGAAACGCGCAGGTGTTCATCGCGGCGCCAACGCCGCCCTGAGCTGCGCCTCATTGGGGGGCGACGCCCTCAAAGCGTGGGTGATCTCTTGATACCAAGGGCGGGCGATGAGCCCCGCCGGATCACGCGCGGCCTCAAGGAGCTTGTCGAGGGAGAAGCTGAGGTAGAAGCAGGCATCACGAGGATCCCTCGACGCCGCCACGGCGCGCGCCCAGCGGTTCGGGGCGCCGGGCTCAAGGAGCGAGCGGCGCAGCGCGTCGGCGGGCTCAACGCGGAGGTGATCGAGGAGGGCGGGGAAGCCCTCCACCGCGCGCCTCAGCGCCTCCTCATGCGTGATCGCGCGCAGCCCCAGCGCGCCGGAGTGATCACCCCAAGGCCCTAAGCGCGCCTCCAGGCCTGAGACGCGACGGTGCTTAGAGGGCTCAGGCCACCCCAACTCAAAGCAGCGCAGCCCGCGCAGCCCGTCCAGCGCGCTCCGGAGACGCGCCGCGCGGAGGTGAAGCGGCGGCGCGTTGATCTTCGCCCAAAGGTGTCGTCGTCCCGCCGCCGCCGCGTTCTCGCGGGCCTCGGCGTCGCCCCAGCGCGCCCGCGCCACCTCGATTCGCCCCGCCATCCAGCCCTGATCCCCCAGCGAGAGCGCTTTGGCGCTGGAGAGCGGCTCCCACCACTTGGGCGGTGGGGGGCTGAGCGCCTCGGGCGGGAGGGTCGAGATGTGGAGATCCAGCCCCCCCCAGGCCTTGAAGTAAGAGGTGGCCGCGCGCGGGGCGATGAAGAGCAGATCGACGTCCGATCCAGGCCGCGCGGCGCCCTTGACCTGAGAGCCAAAGAGGGCGCCCGCCACGCTGCCGGGGGGGGCGATGGTCTGGATATCTTGATCCGTGAGCCTCAAGGGCGCGCCTCCAAGGCCGCTTGGAGGCGGCCCACCGCCGCGCCCCAAGAGAAGCGCGCCTGCACCATCTGCCGCCCCGCGCGCCCTCGCTGCGGCGCCTCAAGGGCCTCCAAGATCGCCCGCGTGAGATCGCCCCAATCATCGGGCTCGAAGAGGGTCGCCTCCACGCCCTCGCGCAGATAGGTGGGGGGGCCACCCGAGCGAGATGCCACCACCGGGACGCCGCGCGCCAGCGCCTCCAAGATCCCTAAGCCCAGGTGCTCGGCGCGCGCGGGGTGGACGTACAGCCACGCTTGGCTGAAGAGCGCCTCCAGCGCGGGCGGCTTGAGGAGCCCGTGGAGGTGGAGGTTGAGGCCCTCGGGGGCTTGGGCGCGGATCGCCGCCTCGTCGCGCCCGCAGAGCAGATCCCAGCGGTGCTCAAGCCCGCGCGCCCGCAGCGCCGCCGCCGCCGCCCAGATCCCTTCGGCGCGCTTGCGAGGGCGATCTCGCAGGATTGAGAGGAGGCGCGGGATCCCTGGGATGGGCTGGCTCAGCGGAGCTGCGGTGTCCACGCCGACGGCCTCGACGCAGATCGAGAGGCGCCGCGAGATCATCGGGCCGTAGACCCGGCGATAGACCTCGGCGGTCCAGCGCGAGTTGCAGCAGACGAGCTCGGCGGCGCTGAGGGCCTCACAGACGCGCCGCAGCTTCGCCTCTGTGCGGGGCCCCATGAGGCGCGGCGTGAGGGGCGCGGCGCCTCGTGGGTGGTAGCTGGCGGCGACCTCGGGATCGAGGGCCTTGGCGGGGCTGCCTGGGGTGTGCGCTAAGAAGACGAGGCGGCCTCGCTTTTCGCGCGCTGCGCTCGCGCCCGCGAAGCTGCCCCCCGCCAAGATCAGATCCGAGGGCTTCAACCAACCCAGATCCGCGCGCTGTTTGATCTCTCCAGCGAAGCCCCCGATGCAGATGAGGCTGGTCTCTGGGGGTGATCGCGCCAAGAGCGCTTCGGCCAGCGCGAGATCCGCGCGCGCTACGCTGTCGAGCGGATCGCTGGGATCACCGTCCATCAGAAGCACGACACGCTCATACGGCGCCGCGCGGCCCTTGAGGCGCTGAATTAAGCCCACCGCTTGCCCCGCTTCGCCGCGCGGAGGGCCGCCTCCAGCTGATCGATGAGGGCGTCGAGCGGCAGACGCAGCTCGGCGACGCTAAAGGAGAAGGTCCGCCGCAGCCCCTCGGGCAGCCCCTCGGGGTAGCGCGTCGCCGCGCCTGTCAAGGCCCGCGTCACGTCAGAGAGCGCGCCCCGCGTCACCAGCGCCAGCTTGTCCCGGCCCCAGCGACAGATGAGCAGCGCCTCGGGGATCGCGGCCTCGGCTTGATCCCGCAGGTGGAGGAGCAACGGGGAGAGGGCGCACATCGGATGCTCGTCGGTGAGGACGCGAAAGCCGTCGATGTCCAAGAACGCGACGCTGGCCCCCGCCCAGGCCGCCGCCTCACGCTCGATGAAGTGAAGGAAGAGGTTGCGCTGACAGAGCCCCGTCAGCGGGTCCATGCTCAGGGCGATGAGTTGGTGGAGGTCGTCGAGGTGACCCTGGATGAGTGTCGTCAGCGGCGGCGCGAGGGGCGGGGTGAAGAAGAGGCCTTCGACCTGCCCGGCCTCAGTCGCCGCGCCCTCAAGGGTGAGCCGCCCGTCGTCAAAGCGCAGACGCAGCGACGCTGTGGCGGTCACATACTCCAGGTGAAAGGACGGCGCGGCGAGCGCCAAGAGGCAGGCCTCTAGGCCCCGAGAGGAGAGCAGCGGCAGCGCGCGCCTCATGGCGCAGCCTCCAATGACGCGAGGCCGCCGAGGCGGTCAAGGCGGGCGAAGCGCGCGGCCCACGCGCGCCTCATCATCGCCTCGATCTCCGCGTCTGAGGCGCCAAACGTGGCCTGAAAGCGCCGCAGCTCACCTGGGAGTGTGCACTGAAAGGGGCCTGGATCATCCGTGCTCAGGCTGAAATCCAAGCCCAAGGCGCGCGCTTGTCCCACGGGGTGCGCGGCGAGGTCGGCGACGCTGCCCGTGCGCAGGTTGCTCGTCAGGCACAGCTCCAGGTGAACCCGCCGCGCCTTGATCACCTCCAAGAGCCAGGGGGCCTCAAAAGCCCCGACGGCGTGGCCGAGGCGCCGGGGTTGATAGGCGAGGGCCTCCCAGACCAGCGCAGGGCCAGACCACTCCCCGGCGTGGATCTCTAAGGGGACACCCGCCTCGCGGAGTCGATGAAGGCTGCGGTCGAAGGGGCGCAAGGGCAGCTCTCGCCCCGCCAAGGCGACGCCCACGATCAAGCCCATCTCGTAGAGCGCCAAGGCGCGCGTGATGATCTCATCGACGGCCTCTGGGCTGCGATCCCGCCCAAAGGCCATGAGCAGCTCGATCTGCACTCGCCCCGCCTCTTGCGTGTCCAACCAGGCCCTAAAGGCCCCCAGCTGTGCGCGCATCTCCTCATGATCGCGGGGGATCTCGCTGGAGCCGATCATCAACTCGACGTAGCGCAGGCCTTGGTGAATCCAGCGCTGCGCTTGCAGCTTGAGGATGGGCTGATATCGCGCGAGGTGGCCCTCCAAGGCGCGGCTGTGCTCGAACCAGCGCCAGAAGGCGGCGCGCCCTTGGACCGGCGTGTCGCGGCGCAGCCCCTCATGATCCAAGGGCAGGCGCGCCACGCCCGGATCGCTCAACATCGCGGGATCCAAGAGGCCATCAAGGTGACAGTGCAGCTCGACAAGGGGCGTCATTTGGGGCGGCCGATCCATGTGCAGAGGTAACGATCATGGACCCGCGTCGCGCCCTCAAGCTCGATCTGTGGCAGGCCAAGATCGAGGCCCGCTTCGAGCAGCGGGCGTGGGCAATATGGGTCTGCGGCGTCGAGATCTCCTTCGCTGAGCAGCGCCCGCGCGGCGCAGCCTCCGCGGCAGACCTCCGCGAGGTGGCAGTCTACGTCTCGGCAGGCTTGAGGGAGGCGCGCGCGGCGTTGGGCGAGGCGTTGGAACGTGGGGCGGCTGAGGATCTCGGCGAGGGGCTCGGTGAGGAGATCGCCCTGCCCCAGCGCGCTCAAGTAGACGCAGGGGGTGACGGGGACGCGGCCAGCGGTGTCCTTGCCCATCACCCGAAATGAGGTGACGCCGCAGGGGCAGCCGCGCTCGCCGGCGCCGGTCAGCGCGCTGAGGCAGGCCTCGCCCAAGGAGACGCTCTGGCAGCGCGCCAGCAAGCGCGAGAAGCCCGCGTAGAACGCTTGGGGTGAGGGCATCTCGGCCTTGAGGCTTGGGTGTATGGGCTTGAGCGTGTTGACGCGCAGCTCACAATCCAGCGCCTTCGCCAGATCAATGAGCTCAAGGAGGGGGCCTTCTTGGAAGTTAAACTTCATCGCGCAGAGGGCGATCGCGCAGTCTAGGCCCAGGGCGCGGGCGCGGCGGATCCCTTGGATCGTTCGCCCATAGAGCCGCGCGCCGCGGTGGGCGTCGTGGGTGGCCTCATCGGGGGCGTCGAGGGAGAAGTCGATGTCGTTGAGGGCCATCAGCGCCTCAGGGTGCGTCGCCTCCAGCCACTCAAAGCTCAACCCGTTGGTGGTCAAGCCCACGAGCAGGCCCGCCTCACGCAGCTTGAGGATGATGTAAGGCAGCGATGAGGCGCGGAGATCGGGGCCGTGGGTGAAGGCGGGCTCGTTGCCCCCGAGGTTGACGCTGCGCACCCCCGAGCCGCTGAGCTGCTGGATGATGTGGTCGATCTCGCCCCGTGTCAGCCCCGCCTTAGCGCCGCGCCGCTGGGGCTCGCTGTAGCAGTGACGGCAGCGCGCGTTGCAGTGGCTCCCTACGGTCCAGCCAACGTTCTCAAAGGGGCCTTGAATCATTCATCACCTACCCTATCGTGCGCATTGTTGCTTGTTTTAAGATTTTTTTATTAGTTGAATTTATTTTCTATTGAAATAATCAAAACAAAGATAGAAATGAACATTTGATAGCGCCGAAGAGGAAGGTCCGCGCGCCAGCGCTGCGCTCCAGCCGCCGCTCATTGAGAGCCATCAGCGCGCCACCCGCGATGGGCGAGCCCATAAAGGTCGCGATGCCCACGGATCTGGGGGGATGGAAGGTGAAATTCGGCGGCTTTGGGGTGCTGAGATCGGTCATGGGCGCTAAGCTTTCGCGAGTGGGTTGCGCCATACTGGGAGCCTCGATGCTCGATTGACAAGAATAAATTTCTGAAAAAGGGTCTATTTTTTCAATTCATTGAGCTTTACTCCCAACGCGCGGATATCTCTGGCGCGATTTTTGATAAAACTCGATTCATTAATATAATTATGCTGGCTGCTGATTGATTTGACTCGACATATCCACCATTTACAGGCTTTGGTGAAATCATACCATCAGAATCACGACTTAAGTGCAATCTTCTTCGTCCTTTAAATGTTGAAGTGTCAAATAAATGATCAAAATCTGTTGGTTTTTGGCGAGCGATGGCCTCTAGCCCTTTGATCAATAGATCTTTCCAGCTGTTGACTTCCCAAGATTGATTGTTAAGCCATAGACGCTTAGGCTTGATGCCCACAGGAGGCACACCCAAGGCACGGCCCGTTGGTGCTGCGGACGCGGCGCTGAGTGAGGGTGAAGAGGCTGGCGGCGCGGCCTGTGGCGCGCGCGCCTCCGCAGAGGCTCGATCGGCGACGCGCACGACCTCCCGCAGCGCCGCGCGCTCGACGTGGACCTTCAGCGCCCCCAGCGCTGTGGCGATCGCGCTGCTCTCCAGCCCAGTGCGCTTGGCGAGCAGCTCGATCAAGCCATCATCACGCGCGTCGATGAGCGTCCGCAGCGTGGCGTGGACCTGCGCCTCAGCGGAGAGCAGCGCGCGCACACGGCGCAGGCGGCCCTCCTTGACCCGCGCGGGCAGAATCAAGCCAAGCCAGTCCTCCACGTTTGGATCATCAAGAGTGACATCAAAGACTTTGCGCTCCGCTAAATCACGGCGCTCAAAGACCGCGTATAAAATCCAACGCGCGCCATTCGTTAACAAAGCCCATTCGACATTGGCTGCGTTTGCATAATGGATTGTCTGTAAAGTGCTTTTGCGGTCATCAAGGTCTTTATCTAAGGCTTTTGCCTCTAAGAATACTTGAGGTGTTCCTTCATCAAAGAGCGCATAATCAACGGGGTTATCACCCGCCGTATGTCGATATTCAGCACGCACACGTGTTAAATCTTGTTTTGGCCAACCTAAAGACGCCAGAATTGGCTCAATAATCGCGTTTTTTGTATCCTGTTCAGTGATTTGTTGGCCTTTATATTCTTTTATTAAATGATTACATCTCTTTATTTCTTGAAATAGCATCTAGATTTACCTTATTTACAAATGATCTATAAAAACACTCAGCGCACACAGCACTGGATCTCCACGCCGCCGGGGCAGTAGCCAGGCGAGGCGCGGCCGCCCTCCTCTGCGCACACCGCCACGTCGATGCAGCGCCCCGCGCCAAGATCGCTGTGACACGCCCCCTGATCCTCGATGAAGTCCGCGCGGCCCGGATGCGCCGCGCGATATGCCTCACACGCCTGCGCCAAGCCGCGCCACAGCCCATCATGTACGCTCTCCTCAAGCTCCGCCTCCGGGTGGTACTGGAGCCCCAACAAAAAGGCGCCTGGCGCGACGCCCTCGATGGCCTCCACCACGCCGTCGGCGCTTGAGGCGCTGACGCTCAGCCCCGCGCCCAGACCCTCGCCCGGCTCCACGGCCTGATGATGGTTGCTGACGACCTCGATCACCTCCGCGTCATAGAGCCCCGCCAATCGGCTGCCCGACGCCAAGCGCACCTCATGGCGCGCGCGGTGGTTGAGCGCGCCGTCGATCTCGCTGGGGATGTCTTGGACGAGGCCGCCGCCCAGCGCCACGCTCAACTCCTGGGCGCCAAGGCAGATGCCCAAGATCGGCATCCCCCGCGCGAGGGCGCCTTGGATGAGCGCAAAGTCCAGCGCCGCGCGCGCCTCGCTGATCAGCCGGACACTCTCATGCGGGGCCTCACCGTACATCGCCGGATCAATGTCCGCGCCGCCAGGCATAAGGAGGCAGTCGAGCCCCTCAAGCTGAGCTTCGATGTCGAGGGCGCCGTTGTGTTCGTATTGAGGCGTGATGACACGCCAACGCAGCCCCGCCCGCTCCATCGCTTCGCTGATCTGATTCGGCGCGCTGAGCCCACCAATCCCGATTCGTCCGGGGCCTTCAGGCTCAATTAAGGTTGCATCGGGCGTAATTAAGGCCATATCAGGCGCAATTAAGGCCATATCGGGCGCAATTAAGGCCATATCGAGCGCTGGTCCTGCGTCTTGGCTCGCCACCGCGCCCCCTTGATCGCCCGGCGTCGCCTCGCTTTGGCAGGCCACCAGCCCAAAGGCGATCAGCGTAATCAGCGGCTTAATCATGGGTCGTCTCCGGTTCATCGCCTCGTTGGGCCTCCAAGCTCGCTTGAAAGAGGAGCGGCCACAGCGCGCGCACCAGGGCCTCTGGCGCGCGCGCGGCCTGGCTGAGCCGATCAAGGATCTGCGCCTCGCGGGCCGGATCAACCCCGCGCGCGCCGAGGCGCGCCTTGGCGCGGCCCATCTGACGGGCGATCTCCAGCCTGTGGGCCAAGAGCGCGATGAGCTGATCGTCGATCTGGTCGATCTGCGCGCGGAGCTGCTCAAGATCTTCGCTCATCTGATCCTCGGCGTCGCCGCAGCGCGCTGAATGGCCGTCACGCCAAACTGCTCATGTAGACCCAACTGCTTGATCAGCGTTGAGGCGTCCAGCGCCCCCTTCAGCAGCGCTTGGTAGCCCCTCAAGGTCTTGAGCGCCTCCTCTCCGCCCTCGCGCACAAGCTCGATCCGCAGCCGCTTGACCCCCGCCTCGATCAGCCGAGGGATCAGCCCGGCGGCGCTCTGCGCTTGGGCGTTGTAGACGGTGTTGCGGCAGGCGGGATCGACGATCACCGGGTGTATCCGCCCCAAATGGTCTTGAAGCCCGATCTCGTGCTCCAGGCAGGGCTTGCCGCAGCTGAGGATGTCCCTGCCGTTGCTGAGCGTGTGCGCGTAGACGCAATGCTCGGTGTGGAAGGTGGGGATGTGCTGGTGGATCGTGACCGTCAGCCGATCGGCGGGCTGGGCTTGGATGAGGGCGAAGAGCTGATCGGCGTCGAGATCATGGGCGGGCGTCAGCGTGTCGAGGCCCATCCCCAAGAGGTGATCGGCGGTGAGGCTGTTGGTGACGTTGAGGGAGAAGTCGCCGTGCAGCTCTGGGCGCTGATCTTGGGGGGTCTCCAGGAGGTGCATCAGCGCGCCCCAGTGGCGGATCAGCGCGCCGTCGGGGCGCAGCCGGGCGAGCCGCCGATCAAAGCCCTCTTCGCCGGGCTTTTGCACCCTCGGCGTGGCGATGTGGACCCTCAAACCCGCCGCGCGGGCGCGCTCGACGGCGCGCTCCAGCCCACCCCGCTCCATCCAGTCCAATTCGACCTCGCCCAGCCCCGCCGCGATCACCGCGTCGAGGTGCGCCGGGGCGCGGCAGAGGGGGATCAGCAGAGGCGTCTCATCGCCCCAGGTCGGACACGCCGCCGCGCGGGCCTGGGCTTGGGCGCGCAGGCCCTTGAGCGGCGCTCGCGCGCTGATCTCATGGCCTCGATGGGCGTCGATCCGCGCGCTGAGATCGGCGGTGAGGCGCCTGCGCAGCTGCTTGAGGGCGGAGACAGGCAGGTGGAGCCCCGGCGCGAGGGCGCTGGCGTTGAGATCGAGCAGCTGAAAGGGGCTTTGGCCCAAGGCGCCGAGCTTCTCTTGCAGGAGCGCGCGAGTGAGCCCCTCGCCCAAGGCGGGCGTCAACGGCTGATCGGAGCTGATCTGGGCGCGCTGACCCGCCGCGCTGGCCTCGACGTGGAGCGGCGCGCCCGCTCGCCCCGAGATCCACAGCTTGAGGGGGATCTGACCCTGGATCTGCGCCTCGGCGATCTTGCGCGCGCGCCGCTCCAAGGCCGGATCGCCCGTGACCCAGACGAGATCCCCAGGCTTGACCCGCGTCAGATCGGGGCCTGGCTGGCCGAAGTCCAGCCGCCAGCCGTCTGGGCGGGCGCTGACCTTGAAGATCGGGCCGCCCGGCTCGGCTTGATCCTCGGGGTGGCCCGCGTCAAAGACGACGCCCATCCCCGGCTTGGGCCTCAGCGGCGCGGCGGCGGCCCCCGTCGCGTCCGTCGGTGAGCCGCCCAGCACGGGCAAGGCGACGCCGCGCTGACCTTGGGGCGCGGTGCGCCCCTCGCCGAGCCCCAGCCCGCCCGTGCGCGGCCGCGCGGCGTGGATGATCTCAACGCCGTGGCGGGCGACGCGTGTGACTTCGCCCAGCAGGACGCCGCGATGCTTGGGGAAGCGGCCCTCCACCAAGTGTTGATGATCGTCGCCGCCTAAGAAGCCGTCGGAGAAGCCGCGAGAGAAGATCAGGGCCATGTCGGTGAGGTCGTCGGCGAGGCGCGCGCGATCCGCCTCGGTGGGGCCACCCGGCCGCAGCGCGGCGCTGATCCACCGCCGGTAGGCCAGCGTGGTGCTGATGACGTAGGCGGGGCCTTTGTAGCGGCCCTCGATCTTGAAGCTGCGCACGCCCGCCTCGATGAGCGGCTCGACGGCGCGCACCCCCGCCAGATCCTTGGGGCTGAGGAGGTAGCGCACCTCGCCCAACGGGCGGGCTTGGCCATCGACGTAGAGCTGGTAGGGCATCCGGCAGGACTGGGCGCACTGGCCCCGGTTGGCGCTGCGCCCCCCCCAAGCCTCGCTGGTGAGGCACTGCCCGCTCCAAGAGACGCACAGCGCGCCGTGGATAAAGACCTCAAGCTCCACGTCGGTCTGGGCCTTGAGCCGCTGGATCTCTTTGACCGAAAGCTCCCTGGGGACCACGATCCGGCGCGCGCCGAGCCCTTGGGCGAAGCGGATCCCTTCGGCGCTGGAGATCGTCATCTGCGTGCTGGCGTGCAGCTCCAGCGTGGGGCAGATGGCTTGGGCCAGGCGGGCGACGGCGGGGTCTTGGATGATCAGCGCGTCGATCCCCGCCTCGGCGATCTTGGGCAGCAGCGCCTCGATGGCCTCCAGCTCTGGATCAAAGATCAGGGTGTTGAGCGTGAGGTAAGCCCGCGCGCCAGCGTGGTGGATGCGCTTTACGTAGTCGGCCAGCTCGGCGAGGGGCACCCCGCTGGCCTTGGCGCGGGCGTTAAAGCCGTCGGCGAGGCCGAAGTAGACGGCGTCGGCCCCCGCCGCCAGCGCGGCGCGCAGCGCGTCGGTGTCTCCAGCGGGGGCGAGGATCTCAGGTCGTTGTGGTGTCGTGGTCATTTGAGCTTGAGGTGTCGATTGAGCGGGGAGAGTGCGCGATGGGGCGAGGCGGGTAAAGGGGGATGCGCGCGGGCGCTGATTGATGATTTCATCGTCGCCCACGCTTACCTGAAAGTTTGTCCTCAATTGCAAACTGAAAAGTGATTTAAAATCACAAAAAAATGTGCCACAGTGCATCCACCTAAGGCATCTGGGGACCTGTCCCCACGCTAATTTTTTAGACACGAGCAGATCATGATGAGTAATAGACCTCGCGGTGAGCAGCCCCACAAAGACAGCGGGGTGATCACGCCTGTTGTCCGCCCTAAAGATCAACTCACGCGCTTTATCCGAGAGATTCGGTCTACTTTCAAGCGCCATTGTGAGCTGCTCTCTCATTTCCCTGCGATCTCTGAGCACAGCATTGATCAAGGTCTTGGCTTCGTCGCTTATGACATTGCTGGAGATCATTACAAATTTAGGCTCTCGGGCGAGATTGATTCAGAAGCTTTGGATGCATATTACGAAAAAATACATTTTTTAAATCAATCTTTTGTCCTAAGGGTATGTTCTATTTGCGAAAAAAGGGGTATAGCTAAGTCAAGGGAGACAATTAACTCTGAATTTGATGGTTTTTTGTCAGTAAGGCTTTTGTTTAGCTTAAAAGAACATATTTTAAGGCTAAGTGAAGAGGATGCTTCTGCGAGTATGGAGTCCGATCCGTATCATGCTCAGGCGAGGGAGATGGTAAATAGTTACTTTAAAACACTTTTCTCCAGCTGCGCTTGCTCACGGGGCGTTGAGTCAAGACAGGACGATGATTTAATGAAGACAAGGACCATTGATCATCTGATTAAAGATGTCATTCGATATGCAGAAGACTTTTTTGGCATACCCGCTGCGCCAAAAGGCTAATCGTTTGGATCTGTGTCCATCAAAACCCATACCCAGTTTCGAGGCTGCTTAGGACGAAAGATATCATCCATCCTATTTCTCTATATCTTAATCAGAAACACAAAAGCAGCGACCGCCCTGCCCACTCCAGTCGGACCAGCAGTCATCAAACTCTCGCATATCACTCACGCCGTTCAATGAGCACGCGTTTACATGCCAAGGTAAGAAAGCATAACAGTATAAATTTATAAGTTCGCAAAAGTACTCACAATCATCTATAAGAGTATTGTAACCAGGGCTAATATCGTACATGCAGAGTTCTTGATAACGCATACTGCATATAATCGCGTCAGGGTGTACAAGCTCACTTGAAAGTTCAGGGCAGCTGCTCGCCAAACCTTGGTCGGGATCTTGGCTGTCGGCTCGATCAGGCGCTTGGCTGTCGGTGACTTGCGCGTCGATGGCTTGGCAAGCGCCCTCGACGCAGCGCCCCTCCACGCAGTCGATGTCCCCAATGCAGGTCGGGCGCGCCCCCGTGACGCAGCCCCATAGGCCGCTCCAAAGCAGGCCGCTCCAAAGCAGGCCGCCCCAAGGCGCGCTCATCACGGCGTCACCTCGACGACGCCTCTCTCTTGTCCGCATCCAAGCTCCTTTGGGTAAACCGCCAAGCAGGGTAGCTGATCGCCACGCCGCCTATCGAGCACGATTGTCTCATGTAAGCGTTCTCTCACATCGCGCGGCGCGCGGCGCCTCGAAAGATCACCCCGCGCAGGCCCCAAAGGTTGACCCCGCAGAGGCGCGCCACCCAAAATCGCCGCCCCGACCAGGCTTGACAGCCCGCGCGCCGCGGCGGCATGATCGCCGGCCCTCTCAACCGGAGATCCGCTTGTCCCAGGCCCGCTTCCCCATCGATCTGCATATGCACTCCACACGATCCGATGGGGATCGCCCCCCCGCGCGGCTGGTGGAGATGGCCGCCGCGCGCGGCGTGCGGATCATCGCCCTCACCGATCATGACAGCGTCGCGGGCTTGGAGGAGGCCCGCGCCGCCAGCGAGGGCCTCGATGTCACCGTCCTGGCCGGGATCGAGCTGAGCACCTGGCGAGATCAAGAGCTGCACATCCTCGGCTATGACTTCGATCCCCTCTATCCACCCCTCGTCGAGATCGTCGCTCACTTCGCCGGGGATCGCCTCCGCCGCGCCGCCGCCACCCTCGATAAGCTCGACGCCCTGGGCTGCCCCCTCGATCACGCGGCGGTGCTGTCCTCGGCCAAGGGGGTCATCGGGCGGCCTCATATCGCTCAAGCGCTCGTGGAGGCCGGGCACGTCCGCGCCGTCGAGGACGCCTTTCGACGCTTCCTGCGCAACGGCGGCCCCGCCTATGTGCCGCTCTTTCGCCTGCCCTCCGAGGCGGCCATCGCCCTCATCCATGAGGCCGGCGGCGTCGCCAGCTTGGCCCACCCCGGCGTCGAGGACGCTGATCACCTCATCCCCGCCCTGGTCGAGGCCGGCTTGGACGCCATCGAGGCCCATCACCCCGCCCACAGCGACGCCCAGGTGCGCCATTATCAAGCCCTCGCGGCGCGCTTGGGCGTGGGCGTCTCAGGGGGCTCCGACTTTCATCATGATGAGGGCCGCGCCTCCCTCGGCGACTGCGGCTTGTTGGATCTCAGCGCCCTGAGGGGGGGATGAGCGCCGCCCCCCCCCCCGATCTCCCTCAGGCCGTCCGCGCCTTGCTCGACGCCCTTGAGGTCCCCCCATCCCCCGAGATGGTCGGCACGCCCGATCGCGTCGCCCGCCTCTGGCGCGAGCAGCTCTTGTCCGGTTATGGGCAAGATCCCGCCGAGATCCTCTCCCGCGCCGTCATCGCCCAGCATGAGGGCGTCATCGCCGTCTCCGATATCCCCTTTCATTGCGTCTGCCCGCATCACCTCACCCCCGCCTTCGGGCGCGTCCACCTGGCCTATGCCCCTCAAGGCCGCGTCGTGGGCTTTGGCGCCTTGGAGGCGCTGGTCACGGCCCTCTCTCGACGCTTGATCCTTCAAGAGCAGCTGACGGCGGAGCTGGCCGACGCGCTGATGCTGCACCTCGACGCGCGCGGCGCCGCCTGCGCCATCGAGGCGACCCACTTCTGCATGATCTTGAGGGGGCGGGAGGCCCACGCGGCGCGGGCGCGCACGGTCGTGGAGCGCGGCTGCCTTAAGGGGCAGCCACACCGCTGGTGGGATCAGGGCTCGGCGTCGGGGCAGGTCAAGAGGTAGCGGCCCAAGGCGGTCAGCCGCTCCAAGGACAGCGCCTCGCTGATCAGCCGCGTCGCCTCCAACATCTGCGCCGTCAGCGCCTCGTCGCTGCCCACCTGGAACCGCGCCATGATGCGCTCCTTCAGCTCCGAGGGCTTGTAGTGCGTCCAGCTCTTGCGCAGCGCCAAGAGCAGGTGTACCGCCGGGTGGTCGAGCGGGCCTGGGCCTTGGGCGCCCGCCGTGAGGTGCTCCGGCCCCAAGGGCGCGACGCGCACCATGTCGTCGAGGAGCCGCGCCCACTCGGCGCTGCGATCAAAGGCGCTGCGGTGGAGCCCCAGCGCGATGGCCTGGAGCCGCGCGCGGTAGGTGGTCAAGAGCCCCAAAAGCCAGCCCCGCTCCAGATCGTCGCCCGCCTCGGCCTTGAGCCGCGCCCAGGTGGCCTCGTGGCGCGGGATGATCTGCCGCTCCAACGCCAGGTGACGTAGCTGGGCGGCGAGCTGCTCGGCGGTGGGCCGCTCATTGGGGTGCGCGGCCTTGCTGCCCTCAAGCAGCGCCGTCAACGCCGCGTCGTCGTAATCCGCAGGCAGCAGGCTGCTGAGCGTGCAGCCCAAGGCGTAGACGTCGGCGGCGCGCGTAAAGCCCGTCTGGGCCAGCTCCGGCGCTTGGCACAGCTCGCCGTCGCGCAGCTCCATCGTGTGCGAGAGCCGCGCGACGCCGAAGTCGATGAGGAACGGCCTAAAGCCCTCGTCGCCGAGGATCACCGTCTTGGGGTGGATGTTGCGGTGGAGCACGCCGTGGAAGTGGAGGCTGCGCAGCGCGTCGGCCAGCATGACCCCCAGCTCCACCACCAAGCGCGGCGGCACCTGCCCGACCTTCTGCATCAGGCTCAGCCCGTCGATCCAGGTGTAGATCTGGACGCCGACATCCTCGCCCTCGGCGACGCCCACCTCTTGTATCTGGAACATCGAGGGGGCCTCGTCGGCGTCGAACTGCTCGCGCTGGAGCCGCTTGAGGCCCTCAAGCTCCTCCAGGAAGGTCTCGCGGTGGGCCTCGGTGGCGAAGCTGATCCGGCGCAAGGCGTACTGTTGGCCGTCGCGCTGGAAGCGAAACAGCGTCGGCTTGCGGCCATCACCGACAGGCTCAAGGCCCTCAGGGATGCGCACCCGCAGCAGCGCGCCGTGGAGCAGCGCCCGCTCATCGGCGGCGTCCCCCGGGAAGCGACGGGCGATGCCCAAGAGCCAAGACTCGAAGATCGAGGAGGTGAAGGCCCCCTTCTTCCAGACCCCCAGCTCCTCCAGGCTCGCCAGGTGCTCCTCTACCCGCGCCTCGGTGTAGACCCGCGCCGCCTCTTGGCCTTGGTCGAGGTGGCTCAGCGCGGTGTTGAGCTGCTCCGTCAGCAGCCGCAGCTGCGCCCGCCGCCCCATGGCCGGTTGACCCGCGAGGCAGACGGCGACGGGGTAGCACGCCTTGGGCTGCCAGGTGTTGATGTCGTCGGCCTCGTTGAGCACGTCGCGGAGGTACTGCGACAGCGTCGGCTCCGCCTCGCGCTCCAAGGCCCGCCGCAGCGCCCCCTCCACCGCCGCCACGTCAGGCTCGTCGGCCCAGTCCCGCGCCTGCTCGTTGAGGTGCTGGACCAGCCGCAACAGCAGCGTCTTGAGCAGGTAGAGGTTGCCCGCGCTCTGGGAGAGCCGCTGGCGCGCGGGGTAGGTGGTGTAGAGCCGCTTGCGGGTGGCCCGCTCGATGATCCGCAGCAGATCCTGCTCTTCGAGGTTGTAGCGATCAAAGGTGGCGAGGTGGCCCATCAGGTTGGCCCCCGCCCGCAGCCGCAGGCTGGGCAGCCCCACGAAGCCAAAGACCAGCGGCGCCATGCCCCGCTGATCGGTCCTCGACCAGCTCCGCTCCAAGGCGTCCTTGAGCCGGTTGGCCAGCTCAAAGCCGTCGCGGGCGGGGAAGAAGAGGTGGGCCTCGTCGAAGAGGATCAGCACCGCCAGCTTGCCCAGCTCCCAGGCGGCCCGCCGCGCCTCATCAAAGCCGCTCAGCTCCGGCAGCCCCTCGGCCCAGCGCCCCTGGATGCCCACGCCCAGCGCCTCCTTGAGGTGGCTGGAGACCTGGCCCCAGAGCCGGTGCGTGTCCAGCTGGTGATCGTGGACAAAGCTGGTGCAGACGATCGGGCGGGCGATGCCCAGATCATGCGCTTGGGCTGACTCGTAGAGGAACTCCACGAGCGTGGTCTTGCCAAAGCGGCGCGGGGCGATGACGGCGAAGGCGCCGCCCTCAGAGACGAGGTTGAGCAGGTAGGCGTGGTGCTTCTGCGGCCCAATGGGGTGGGCGGCGACGTAGGCGGGCACCACCCGATCCGCCCACTCAAAGGGGATCGGGCTCTCTCGCCGATGGACGCCCCGCCAGCTCAGCACCCGCTGCCCCAAGACGCGCTCGCCGCCCAGGGCCTTGGCCGTCAACGTCACCTCAAGGGCCTCGGTGCCCGTGATCGGCGTCTCCAGCGGGATGTGCAGCGTAAAGGGGTAGATCTGCGCCGTGCCGTTGGGCCGCCAGTCAAAGCGCGAGATCGACAGCTGCTCGGGCCGCGCCTGGGGGCGGGCCTTGGACCAGCGCGCGCGCAGGGAGGTGCGCACGCTGATCTGCAAGGCGATGTCGAGATCCTCAGGCTCATCGGTGCGCACATACAGCGGCACCCGCACGACGCCCCAGTCGCCCTCGCGGGCGGGGGTGAAGAAGAGCGGCACGCGCCCACCCTCCTTGTCGAGGGAGGCGTGCTCAAAGGTCAGCCGCTGGGCGGGCTTGTTTGGCGGCTGGGCCGCGCGGTGCTCCATCACCCGCTGTATCTGCGGCCAGCTGGCGTCGATGACCGTGCCCAACACCCCCTCCAGCGTGGAGATGGCGTCCTTGCAGGCGTGTACCCGCGCTTGGATCTCCTCGGGCGTCGCGGCGGCGGCGACGTACTCGGCGAGCTGGGCGAAGACGGCCTCGTTGATCCGCCCACGGATGGCCTCAACGCGCGGCACGATGGCCAGCAGGTGGTTGGGCGTCGCCCCCTGGGCCAGCGCGCGCTGTATCCAGCGGCGGTGGATCGAGGGGACATGCTCCAGGGCACGGAACACCTGAAGCGTGTTGTGGATGGCGGCCTCGAAGTGGGCCATGGGATCGACGCCCTCGTCGGGGGCGCGCAGCTGCGCCAGCACCTCCTCAGCGCCGTCGCTGAGCAGATCCGTCAGCTCGATGGCGCGCAGCACGCGCGCGTGCGTCTCCTCATCGAGCAGCCGCAGCGCGGCGTCCAGCGGCGTCGTGGGCCGCTCACCCCATAGCCACGTCGGCAGGGCCGAGAGGCGCTCAAAGCGCTCCACCAGCTCCATCAAGGCGCACAGCACCTTGGGATCAATGTGTACGCCGCAGGACAGCAGCGCCTCGACGCCCTCAGCCCCCAAGGCCGCCTCCGCGCGCTGGAAGGCGCCCTGGGCCGCTTGGGCCTCCTGGGTCAGCGCCTCGGGGGTCGGCAGGGCCTTGAGCCAGTCGGTGATCTGCCCAGAGAGCTGCTTGAGCCCGGCGATCAGCGCCAACACGTCCTTGATCCGCCACGCCTCGCCCGGCAGCTCGCCGCGCGCGGCGAGGGCCTCTTGGATCTCCTCGGTCAGCGCCCCAAGATCGGCCGCGCCGCTGAGGGCTAAGACCCAGCGCGAGAAGGTCGGCGTCTCCACCAGCTCCACCTCGGCGCCCGGCGGCGCGGCCCGCTCAGAGAACTGAAGGCGGCTGGCCCAGCCCGCGATCAGGCTCAGCGGCGCCTCGCTGTCCTCGGCCTGGAGCACCAAGGCGCTGAGCCGCTCATCGCCCTCATCCCCTCGGCGGGCGAGCACGCGGATGAGCGCCTCACCCCAGGCCCGCGCTTGAAGGCCGGAGAGGGCGCTGAGCCGCTCAGAGACCTCATGGAGGAAGCGACGCAGCTGCGCGGAGGGCGCCTCGGCGAGCATGGCCGCCCAGATCTGCGCCCGCAGCCGCTCATCGCGGGTGAAGTGCCCCAGATCCTCCAGCAGCGCAAACAGCGTGTCTTGATCTTGGCCGCGCGCGAAGCCGTTGAGCACGGGCAGATCAAAGGCCTCGCTGAGCAGGATCTGATCGCGCTCGCTGAAGTGCGCGGGGCGCAGCGAGCCGCGCAGGAGGCTCTTTTGCCGCAGCCGTGATGAGGGGATGTAGCGCTCCATCTTAAAGCGCCGCCAGATCCGCTGGCTCGTCTCTAGGAGCTGCTTGTCATCGCGCTCGGGGTAGCTCAGCTGTGGCCCCCAGACATCCCAGAGGCTCGACGGGGCCTTGCTGAGGGCCGCGCGCAGGGCCGCGCAGAGCTTGGGGGGCGCCTCATCGGCCCCCGCGTCTTCGCCACCTTTGTTGATCAAGTCAATCACCATCTGCGCGGAGTCGAGGCGCGGGGCGTTGGGATCGGATCGCACCAGCAGGCGCAGATCGGCCTTGATGCGCTTGGGGGCTTGGTCAAGCGCTTGGGCCGCCAAGGGCTCAATTCGTGAGATAAAGAGGCAGTCGGCGCGCTCTTGATCGAGCCCCGCGCGACAAAAAAACGTCTCACCCACGAGGCCGATCAGGGGGCCTTGGGCGCTGGGCTTGAGCGTGACGATCGACAGCGACTGCCCGCCCTTGGTCAGATCATCGAAGACAAAGCGCTGCCAGCCCTCGTCCAGCGGCCCCGCCTGCTTGGCGTAGTCCTCAAGCCACTTCAAGATCTTGATGTAGTGCGTGGCCAAGGCTTATTGCCCCTCCGCCTCCGCCTGCTGGCTGGCCCAATGGGAGATCAACTCAAACTCATCGATGACGCGCGAGTCATGATGCCCCCAGACGTCGCTGAGGATGACCTGGGAGCCGCGCTCTAGGCGGCGGGTGAGGTAGAGCCCGTAGTAGCCGACGCTATCGGGCGCCGAGTCGATGTCGATCTTGGGCAGCGCCGCCTTGGAGACGGGGCACAGCAGCGCGCAGTGGGCGCCCAGGGGGATGTCGGTGAAGCCCGCCTTGCGGGCGTCGCCGTGGATGGGGCTGAGGTGAACGAGCCCCTCCCGCGCGCCGACGCGCACCAAGATGGTGATGGCGGGGAAGCCGTCAAAGGTGACATCGGAGAGGCCGACCAGGTTGTCCCCATTGGGGCCAAAGGCCTGGGTGATGACGATCATCGGATCGCCTGTGAGGCTAAAGCTGTCGTGGTGGGTTTTCTGTTGGCCTTCTGGCGTAATGTGGACACCGCTCATGGGTTTACTCCTTTAAAACTCTGGCGCAGGAGGCCACGTCTGCGAGGCGGATGCAATGGGTTCTCTGGGAGGGCGCATGACCGCCGCCTTTTTGATGGCGGCGCGCCCCCGATCCTCGCGTCAAACCAACGAAACTGGCCGCCTTGCTTTGGTTGTCAAAGCCGCGTGGGTGTGGCAACGTGCCGCCATGAACGCGATCCTATTTATCCTCTTTGGCGCGGGCGCCGCCGCCCTGGCGATGTACCTCATCACGCGCCGCCGCGATCAAGCCGCCCAAGCCGCCAAGGCCCGCGAGGACGCCCTGTCCAACGCCAACGTGACCAATGACATCACCCAGGTCCGCGAGGGGGGCGTGCTCAAGCTGCCGCCCTTCGGCGCTCAGCGCGCGCCCATCGAGACATACGTCAAGGCGCGCCACCGCTACGAAGACCCAGAGGGCCATGTTTGGTACGAGCTGGTCTGTGAGCATGGCCGCCGCGAGCTGCTCTTGGAGTGGGCGAAGTATGGGCGGGTGATCGACCTCACGGGCGGCTTTGAGGATGAGAACCCCACGCTAGAGGCCCTGGGCTTGGACGAGGACGCCCTGATCCGCATCGACGAGGATCAAAAGGGTGAGTTTGAGTGGGACGGGGTGCATTGGCGCTTGGAGGAGTCGCGCGAGAGCTTCTTCTTCGAGGCCGACGGCGCCGCGCGTGAGGGGTACTACGGTTGGTGCTTTGAGGCGGCGGATCGGCGCCGCTTTATCAGCATCGAGAAGTGGGAGGGCGAGCGCCACTTCACGGTCTATCACCTTTGGTTGATCGACGCCCAAGCGGTGGAGGTCTACGAGGCTGGGGGAGCGAGAACATGAATCATCGCGCGGCGTGGGTCGGCGTCCTCTTCTTGGGGGGCGCCCTGGGCCTGATGGCCTATCTCCTTACTCGGGGGCTCCCCGAGGATCTACGGCAAGCCAGCGAGGCCCAGATCGCCAGCTTCTCCGAGGCGCAGGCCCTCCTCAAGCAGCAGGGCGAGGCGCTGGACAAGCTGATCGCGGAGGACAAGGCCTACCTTGAGCCACAGCCCGAGGTGGCGGCGGCCAAGGCGGCCTTGAACAAGCACCTGGCGGCGCTGACGGCGCTGACGCCCAAGCTCGAAGCGCTGCGCGCGGGGCTCAAGGCCGACAAGGGCGGTACAGCGTCGAGCTTGGAGCTGCTCAACGGCGAGCTTAAGGCCCCGGTGGCGGCGGCCAAGGGGGGCATCACCCCTGAGCATGAGGCCGTCGCCCGTCTGCTGAGCTACAAGGCCAACCATCCGTCGATCTTGGAGGGGGCCAGGGCGCGGGTCGAGGCGGCCAAGGCGCTGGCGACGGGGATGAAGCAGGCCGAGGCGGCCCCCAGCGACGCGCCCCCCGCCGCGCAGCCCCAGGACGAGGCCGAGAAGAAGAAGAAGCTGAGCTACAAGGCCCTGGAGGCCAAGCTGGCCGAGGAGGAGCAGCGCGCGCGCGTCGAGGTGGAGCTGCTCCAAGCGCGCCTCCAGGCCACCGGCTCCGAGGGCGGCGCGCTCTATCACGAGGTGCGGCTGGCGGAGGCCGCCTGCCCCAACGCCAGCGTCAAGATCCGCGCCCGCTACCAGCAGCTCCAAGGGCTCGCCGAGGAGATCATCAAGACAGGCGAGGCCATGGAGGCCAAGGCCAAGGCCTCCCCCGTGGACTTCGCCGCGTGTGGGCGCTTGAGCGAGGCCATCGACCACAGCGCCGCCGCCCTCATCAAGAGCCAAGCCGCGCTGCGCGCCGATCTCAAGACGCTCAACCGCTCAGAGGACAAGATCCTCATCGACATGCGCCGCGAGCCGAGCCCCGCGCATAAATACAAGTACATCCGGGGCGGCGACGCCCAAGAGGGCCCTTGGGAGCCCGTCACCGTCGCCTTCTATGATCAGCACAGCGGGCATCTGGGGATGGCCTTAGAGAGCAAGCCGGAGTGTACGTTGCCTGAGGAGGCCACGCGCGTGGCCTCCCCGCCGGGCTACGCCTATGTGGGCAACGCCCGCTACGGCACGTGGGAGCGCCGCAATGGGATGCAGGTTTGGATCTTTAACAGCCACTATCGGATGCACAGGGACCGGCTCTGGGGCGCAGGCGGCTACCAGCCCATACAGCACCAAAACTGGAAGAGCTACCAGACCTCAACAAGCAAGGGTCAGCCCTACTTTGGCGCAGCGAAGCAATATGGCACTCAAGGCAGCTACACGCAAAAGCGGTTCGCCAATAGCCAATACATTACCAAGGCCAGAGCAACAAAGACCAGCGGGGGGTATAGCGGTTCTAAATACAGTAACAGCTCAAACAAGAGCAGTAGCAGCTCAAGCAAGAGCAGCAACCGCAGTGGCAGCTATCGCAGCAGCAGGTACTCTAGCTCCAGCTTTGGAGGCAGCGGCAAATGATCAATATCACAGAGATCGCTTATACTGGCGGCTGCGTCCTGGTGTCGATGGCCCTCCTCCTGCTGGGGCGTTGGATCTATGGCGTCAAGGCGGGCTTTAACGCCGACGCGCAGCTGACCGAGGCCGACAACCCCGCCGTGGGCGTGGCCGTCTTTGGCTACCTCGGTGGCCTGATCATCGTCATCAGCAGCCTGTTGAGCACGCCCAGCAAGGGCGCGACGCCCGCCGACTTGGCTTGGGACTTGGGGGAGATCGCCCTCTATGGGATCATCGCCGCGCTGCTGCTGCGGTTCTCGGGTTGGTTCAACGATCGCGTCATCCTCTACAAGTTCAATAACCGCAAAGAGCTGATCAAGGATCGTAACCTGGGGGTGGGCGCGATGCTGTTCGCCAGCTACATCGCCAGCGGGCTGGTCCTGGCGGGCGCCTTTAGTGGTCAGATCGACCCGGACTTTTTGCCCGAGGGCCTGACGCGTGAGAAGATCATCGCACATGAGCTGCTGATCGGGCTGCTTTTTTATGGGCTTGGTCAAGTCGCACTGGCGATCTTTGGCATTATTTATCGTGTAATTCAGCCTGTGGACATCCACGACGCCATAGAGCGCGACTATGAGAAGGATGGAATTAAATATGGGGGCAACCCCGCAGCAGGGATGGCATTTGGCGGCAATTTAGTTGCGCTCGGGGTATTGTTATGGGGTGGCGCCCATATGGATTTTATTGGATGGCAAGAGAATATGACACACTTCGCAGTGCTTGTGGGGCTTGGCTTTATCCTCCTGCCAATTTGGCGCATCTTTGTTGATAAGATCATGCTTGGCAAAGCCAACCTCGCCAAGGAGATCTATCACGATCGCAACACCAACGCCGCGCTGCTGGAGTCGGCCTCGGTGATCGCCCTCGCCTTGGTCCTCGCCCTGACGCTCTGAGCGCTTGGGGGGATAACGCGTGTTCCATCCCCCTTAAAATCCTCCGCCTAAGGCTCTAAGATAACGCGCTCTTGTTCGGGAGGCGTGCATGGATGAGCGACTGGCTGAGGCCCTCGCGGCCCGAGCCGAGGCGGAGGCGGCGGCGCAGGCCAAGGCGACGCAGGCCGAGGCGGCGAGGGACGCCGCCAAAGGGAAGCAGCCTTGGTGGGCGCCCCTGGCGGCGGCGCGTCGCGCCGAGGTGGCCCGCGACTTTGCCCAAACCTTGGCCTGGATCGAGGAGGGCCGCGCGTCGCGTGAGGGGGCCTTGGAGGCCTTCATCGAGATCTACAACACCGATGAGAAGCGGGCCGTCAGCGATGGCGCGCAGACCCGCCGCCTCAAGCTCATCGAGGTGGACATCGCTCATGCGCTGCGCTTGGGCGATCTCAAGCCGCCGCTGCTGTGCGCCTATGGGGCTTGGGCCGCCAAGGCCGCAGGGCGAGGGGATAAGCCCGTCAGCGCTGAAGCACCAGGCAGCGCCCTCAAGCGGCAGATCGAGATGAAGCAGGCGGCGCGGGACGCCCTGGCGGCGACGGCGCAGGCGCAGCGAGAGACCTATGAGGAGGCCAACACGCTGCTGGAGGCCAACGCGCTTCAGAAGAACACGATCATCAACCGCCTGCCCTGGAGTCAGCGAGTCTTCGCCGAGAAGCGCGAGGACATCATCGCCCTCAACGCGGAGCGGGCGGAGCTGGAGAGCGTCGCCGAGGAGGCCAAGCGCGCCCTCGATCTCGCCGAGGGCGATCTGATCCTCGTCGATGAGGATCTGCGCGGCCTGCGCCAGCTCCAGGGCGCCTCCCAGGCCTCGGCGCGCGCGCGCCTGGATCGCTTCTTTACGCCCCTGGCCCTGACCCCGCCGCCGGGCCACGATCTGATCGACATGGTGAGCGTCCCCGCTGGGCGGTCGTGGATGGGCTCGGCGGACATCGGCGGGCGCACCCCGCGCGATGAGATCCCCCTGCGCCGCGTGGAGATCAGCCGCCCTTACCTGATCTCACGCTACCTCGTCACGCAGGCGCTCTATATCGCGGTCATGGGCGAGAACCCCAGCCGCTATCGCGCGCCGCTCAACCCTGTCGAGCGGGTCAGCTGGTTTGACGCCGCGCGCTTCTGCAACGCCCTCTCCCAGCTCAGCGGCCTGCGCCCCGCCTACGTCATTGGGCCGGGCGCCCGGCCCGAGGTCCGGCTCAACCCCAAGGCCGACGGCTATCGTCTGCCCACCGAGGCGGAGTGGGAGCGCGCCGCCCGCGCCGATGAGGGCTTCGAGTACGCCGGCGCCGATGACCTCAGCCGCGTGGGCTGGTTTGACAAAAACTGCCCGCCCAGCCCTCAAGCGGTGGGCCGCAAGGCGCCCAATGGCTGGGGGATCTATGATCTCTCCGGCAACCTCTGGGAGTGGTGCCAGGATTACTACGCGGCGGACTACTACCAACGCGGCGTCCTCGTCGATCCCCCCGGCCCCGAGGCGGGCGAGGCGCGGGTGCTGCGCGGCGGCTCCAGCGTCAGCCCCCCTGAGCGGGCGCGGGTCAACGCCCGCAGCAAGGCCAAGCCCCACGGCGTCGATGTGTTCATCGGCTTTCGCGTCGCCCGCGCGCCCTGATTGAGATCGCGCCCCTGAGTTGGATCTGGCTAGGATATGCCGCCACGAGCCACAGGAGCCTTGAGCATGGGCCGACGCAAGCGCACCACCGCCGAGCTGAACTGGAAGCGCACACAGATCATCGAGGCCGCCGCGCGGGTCTTCGTCGATGAGGGCTATCACGGCGCGACCATGGGCGCCATCGCCAGCGCCTCAGGCTACTCCGCCGCCACCCTCTACACCTACTTTGCCAATAAAGAGGATCTGTTTAAGGGCGTGATGGACCATCTCGGGAAGGAGATGATTATGCTCCTTGAGGTGCCTCTTCCATTGGATATCAGCATAAAAGAGAGCTTGTCAGTCACGTTGCACAGACTTGAGGATTTTGCCAATAAGAATCATCAGTTATTGTTAACTTATTTCGTTCAAAGTGATGTCTCTCGGCCAAATACAGAGTCAATTGATGTCAAAGAGGCGTTTATTGATCATTACGCCACGATCTTTGAAGAAGGCATGACGCGGGGGGAGATCCGAGCGGATGTCCCCCCCATTAAGCTGGCGTTGGCCTTTGATGGGATGACCCAAGCCCTGGGGGTGCAGCAGCTCTTGGCTGGCGCGCCCCTCTGCGACACCCTCGATCTGATCATCGATCTCTTCCTCCAAGGCGCCACCCCGCGCCCTTGAGCGCCGCGCCCCTGCCCTAAAAAAAGAACGCGCGTTCAAAAAAATAAAGTGCTGATTTTATTGGCTTATTTATTTTTTGAATTGATATTCATTGAAAAATCGCGGCGCGCGATTACTTTCCTGAACCGTGATTCATTTTTTAATGACGCATTCTTCATATCCGGCGCCCCTGGGGCGCCGCAGCGCCGCGAGCAAGCCCAGATGAACGCCCTCCTCAGCCTCCTGCTCCTCGCCCCGATCAGCCTCGATCAAGCCATCGATGAGGGCTTGGCTCGCCACCCCCAAGTGAGGTCCGTGGAGGCCAAGATCAGCGCCGCCGTCGCCCAGCGGCGTGGCCTCACCGCGGGCTATGGACCACAGCTGCGCGTCGAGGGCAGCGCCTTGCTCTGGGACAGCGCCCAGACTCTCACGCTGGGCGGCGGGGGTGAGGGCGGCGGCGGTGGCGCCTTGCCGCCCCCTGCCACGCCCTATGAGGCGGCCACGGCGGGGCTCCTCGACAGCCTCAGCGGCCTCAGCGAGATGGAGGTCCGTCAGCGGCTGACGACGAGCTTCAAGGTCCAGCTCGCCCAGCCCCTCATGGATCTCTACAAGATCCACCTGGGCGCCGCCCTGGGGGGGCAGGGGATCGAGGCGCGCCGCCTGGAGCGGGCCTTGACCACGCGTGGGATCACCAAGGGGATCATCGAGATCTACCTCCGGGGGCTCCAAGCCCGCCAAGCGCTCAAGGCCACGCAGGCCAGCCTGACGCACCTCCAAGCGGAGCGGGGGCGGATCGAGGCCCTCAAGGCGGCGGGCTTGGTCAACCACCACGATCTCCTGCGCCTCAAGGTGGCCGAGGCCGACGCGCTTCAGCGCCGAGAGGCCGCGCGCGATGGGGTGGAGGCGGCGCGGCTGGCCTTGGGCTTGGCCATGGGTGTGCGTCGCCCGGTGTAGGTCATCGAGGCGCTGCCTCCCTGGCTAGAGGCGCCCCTGACGACGGCGGCGGCGGAGGCGGCGCTGAGCCGTCGCCTGGAGGTGCGGCTCATGACCCTGCGCGGCGAGGGCGCCTCGACGCGCGCCCGCCTCGCCCGCGCCGATTACCTGCCCAGCGTCAACCTCATCGCCCAATACGAGCACACCACCGGCTCTGAGCTGCAAGCCAGCGACAGCGCCTTTGGCGGCGTCACGCTGAGCTGGACCGCCTTTGAGTGGGGCGCCACCCGCGCCAAGATCGAGGAGGCGGCGGCGGGGCTCCAGGAGATCGAGGCCGAGGCCGCGCAGCTTAAGCAGCAGATCCTCTTTGAGATCGCGGGGGCCGAGCGCGCCTTTAAGAGCGCCTCGGAGATCATCGACGTGGCCCAAGCCGCCGTGGCCCAAGCGGAGGAGGCCCTGCGCCTGGCCTCGGCGCGCTTTGAGGCCGCCGAGGCCACCGCCACCGAGCTGCTGGCCGCCGAGGCCGCGCTCACGGGCGCGCGCATCAACCTGAGCCAAGCCCGCTTCAACCGCCTCATCGCCCTCAACAGCCTGCGCTACGCCCGCGGCGAAGCGCTCCGAGGTCAACCATGAACACCCGCCCCCTGCGCCTGACCGCTCTCTGCTTGCTGACCGCCTGCGCGGAGGCCAGCCCCCCTGTTCATCAGCTGCCGCCGCTGCCGGTCGAGGCGCGCCCGCCTCAAGCCCCGCCTCAAGCCCTGCCTCAAGCCCCGCCTCAAGCCCCGCCCCTCGCCGCTGAGGCGCCGCGCGGGGCCTCGACGCTCACCGGCGAGACGGCGCCGCTGCGCCAAAGCGCCCTGGCCTGCAAGGGCAGCGGGCTGCTGACCTCGCTGAGCGTCGAGGAGGGCCAGCGCGTCGAGGTGGGGCAGCGCCTGGCGTCGCTGGATGACACCCTGCCTCGCCTGCGCTTGCGCCAAGCCAAGGCCGCCGTCAAGGGGGCTCAGATCCAGCTCAAGGCCGCCCGCCGCGAGGCCAAGCGCCTGGGCGGCTTGCAGGCCAAGCAGGCCATCGCCGAGGCCAAGGTGGATGATGTGCAGACCGCCGTGGAGGGGGCCATGGTGTCCCTGGAGGCGGCGGAGATCAGCCTGGCGATGGCCCGCCAAGCTCTCAAGGACACGACGCTGACGGCGCCCTACGCCGGGGTGATCACCCGCAAGCTCAAGGCCGAGGGGGAGTGGATCTCGATGATGCCGCCCAGCCCCGTCGTCGTCCTCGCCCAGATCGATCCGCTGGAGCTGCGCTTGGAGGCCCCCGCCTCTTTATTGGGGCGGATCAAGGTCGGCGATCCCCTCAAGGTCCGGCTCGACGCGCTGTCGCGGATCGCGGAGGTCAAGGTGGCCCGCGTCATCCCCGTCGTGGGGGCCAACCGCGCGTTTACGATCATCGCCGAGCTGCCCAACCCCGACGGCGCGCTCTCGCCGGGCCTCTTCGTCGAGGCGGAGTGGGCGCGATGAAGCTCGCCGATCTCAGCATCCGCTACCCCGTCTTCGCCGTGGTGATCAACATCGTCTTGGTCGTCGCGGGGGCGGTGGCCTACCGACACATCGGCGTCGATCTCTTCCCCAACGTGGACATCCCCGTCGTCACCGTCACCACGGTCTACCCCGGCGCCGATCCCAGCGCGGTGGAGACCCAGATCAGCGCGCCCTTAGAGGAGGCCCTCAACAGCCTCTCGGGCCTCAAGACGCTGCGCTCCGTCTCCTTGGAGAGCGTCAGCCAGATCATCATGGAGTTTGAGCTGGATCGGGACGGCGATGAGGCGGCCACCGACGTGCGCGACAAGGTCGCCGCCACCCAGCGCGATCTCCCCCAGGGCGTCGAGCCCGCCCTGGTCCAGAAGTTCGACGTCGGCGCCGCCCCGATCCTCTCCATCGCCCTCTCGGGCGCCCGCCCCCTGCGCGCGCTGACCCAGATCGCCGAGGAGGACATCAAGGCGCGGCTTCAGCAGATCAGCGGCGTCGGCGAGGTGGAGATCGTCGGTGGGCGCCAGCGCGAGGTCCAGGTCCAGGTGCGCCGAGAGGCGCTCAAGCGCTATGGCCTCACCGTCAGCGATGTCGCCCAAGCCGTGCGCGCGCAGAACATCGAGATCCCCGGCGGGCGGCTGGAGATCGGCGGCGTGGAGTACGCCGTCAAGACCAAGGGCGAGGTCAGCGGGGTCGCGGCGCTGGGCGACATCGTGCTCTTAAACATGAACAAGCGCGCCGTGCGCCTCAGCGATGTCGCCGAGGTCATTGACGGCGAGGAGGAGGCCCGCTCCGCCTCCAACCAGGATGGGCGCGCCGCCGTCTCCCTCTTGATCATCAAGCAGTCGGGCAGCAACACCGTGGAGGTCGCCCATCGGGTCAAGGCCGCCCTGGCGGAGATCGCCCGGGGCCTGCCCGGCGACCTCCAGATCAGCACGCCGATCGACAACAGCGTCTTTATCGAGGCGTCGATCAACGACGTGCAGTTTGATCTGCTCTTTGGCGCGGTCTTGGCGGTGCTGATCATCTTCTTCTTCCTCCGCGATCCCCGCGCGACGCTGATCAGCGCCCTGGCGCTGCCCACTTCGGTGATCGCCACCGTCGCCTTTATCCACTTTATGGGCTTCAGCTTTAACACCATGACCATGTTGGCGCTGACGCTCTCCATCGGCATCCTGATCGACGACGCGATCGTGGTCATTGAGAACATTCACCGTCACATTGAGATGGGCAAGGCGCCGATGAGCGCCGCCAGCGAGGCCACGGCGGAGATCGGCCTGGCCGTGATGGCGATCACCGCCGCGATCATCGCCGTCTTCGTGCCCGTCGCCACCATGAAGGGCATCGTCGGCCGCTTCTTCTTTGAGTTTGGCCTCACCGTCAGCTTCGCCGTCGCCGTCTCCCTCTTCACCTCGCTGACCCTCACGCCCATGCTGGCCTCGCGCTTACTCAAGCCCGGCCACGCCCAGCCAGGGCGACTCTCGCGGATCATCGGCGGGGCCCTTGACCTCGTTGATCGGCTCTACCGCCGTCAGATCACCGCCGCGCTCAACCACCGCTTGATCACCTTGATGGTCGCGGCGGTGGCCTTCGGCGCCTCGCTCTACCTGCTGCGGTTTATCTCGGTGGAGTTCATCCCCCCCGAGGATCGCGGCGAGTTCTCCGTGGAGTTTGAGCTGCCCTCGGGGGCGCCCCTCGCCGAGACGCTGCGGTTCGGCGAGGGGCTGCGGGGGGTGATCAAGGCGATCCCCGGCGTGGAGATGACCTTCACCCGCGTCGGGGGCGGCGCGCGGGGGCAGGTGAACCAGGGCTCAATGCACGTCGAGCTGGTGGACAAGGCGCATCGTGGCTTCGACACCGAGGCGGCCATCCGCTACACCCGCCACAAGATCGGGGATCGCCGCCCCGCCAAGATCACCGTGCAGAAGATCGACGACATCGGCGGCGCGGGGGAGAAGACGATCCAGTACAACCTCCGAGGCGCTGACTTGGCGGCGCTCTCACAGGCCGCGGCGGCGCTCGTCGAGGCGCTGACGGCGGCGGGCGGCTTCGTCGATCTCGACACGACGCTCTCGGAGGGCAAGCCAGAGCTGAACATCACCATCAACCGAGAGGCCGCCGCCGACGTGGGCGCCCCCGTGGCCCAGATCGCCATGACGATCCGCGCGCTGATCAACGGCGAGGAGATCTCCGAGGTGCCCATCGACGGCGAGCGGCTCAGCGTCCGCCTGCGCCAGCACCCCGATGAGCGCCGCCAGCTCAACGATCTGGAGGCGATCCAGGTCCGTAGCCGAACAAGCGAGCTGGTCGATCTGCGCGGCTTCGTGCGCGTCACTGAGGGGCGCGGCCCCGCGCAGATTGATCGTCAAGCGCAGACACGGCAGATCACCGTGCGCGCCAACCTCGATGGCCGCGCCCTCGGCGATGGGATGGCGGAGGTCGAGCGGCTGGCCGAGGCGGTCGTCCCCGCGCACATCACCCGAGGCTTTGGGGGGCGCTCCAAGACGATGCAGGAGACCTCGGGCTATATGATCGAGGCGCTCATCTTGGCGATGATCCTCGTCTATCTGATCTTGGCCGCGCAGTTTAACAGCTGGGTTCACCCGTTCACGATCATGATGTCTTTGCCGCTGACGACCATCGGGGCCTTCGGCGCGCTGTGGCTGATGGGGCTAAACATGAGCATCTTCGCCATGATCGGGCTGATCATGCTCATCGGGCTGGTGACCAAGAACGCGGTGCTGCTGGTGGACTACACGCTGACGCTGCGGGCGACGGGGATGGAGACGATCCCGGCGCTGGTTGAGGCGGGCGTCGTGCGGCTGCGGCCCATCCTGATGACCACGGCGGCGATGGTCCTGGGGATGCTGCCGGTGGCCTTGGCCCGCTCCCTGGGCGGCGAGCAGCGCGCGCCGATGGCGATCACGGTGATGGGCGGGCTCTTGGCCTCCACGGCGCTGACCTTGGTGGTGGTGCCGGTGATCTTTAGCCTCGTCCAAGGTCGAGGGCGAGCGCGCGTCGCCTCGCCCGCTGATCTCAAGCCCGCCGCGCTGCGCCAAGACACGCGCCTCGCCTCGCCCCCCCTCCGCTGAGGCGTCCATCACCCGCGCGGGATCTTCTCGCGCCCTTGAGTTTCCGCGCTCAAGGTCGTTAACTGCCTGAGTTTAAAACTGCCGAGTCCAAACGCCGCCATGGAGAGCAGCGCCATTCTACCGCCTCGACGATTTACGCTGGTGACGGGCAAGGGCGGCGTGGGCAAGAGCACGGTCGCCGCGCTCCTGGCCCTCTCCGCCGCAGACCAAGGCCAGCGCGTGCTCGTCTGCGAGCTCAACACGCAGCCTCAGATCGCCCCCCTCTTCGGGGTGCAGCCACGCGGCGGCGAGCGGGTGGACTTGCCCGTGGGCGTCTCCGTGATCAACATCGAGCCGCGCGCGGCGATGGAGGAGTACGCCTTGATGAAGCTGCGCTTCCGCGCCCTCTATCGCCTCGTCTTCGACAACCCCATCATCCGCAGCATGGTCCGCTTCGTCCCTGGCATGGACGATCTCTTGATGCTGGGCAAGGCGTTCAACCACGAGCGCGAGGAGATCAACGGCGCGCCGCGCTGGGATCAGATCATCATCGACGCGCCCGCCACAGGGCACAGCCTGTCCTTCTTCCGGCTGCCCAAGATCATCCATGAGATCGTCCCCACGGGGAACCTGCACGCGGAGACGGCGCTGATGTGGGGCCTCCTCACCGATCCCGCCCGCTGCGCCATCCACCTCGTCGCCGCGCCGGAGGCCTTGCCGGTGGAGGAGACGCTGGAGCTGCATCGGCGGCTGCGCGATGAGCTGGGCTTGCCGCTGGGGGCGCTGTTTATGAACCTCGTCCCCCCCCCGCTGCCCGCGCTGGAGGGGCTTGATCTGTGCCCCGCGCTGCGCGAGATCGTCGCCCTGCACGCGGCGCGGGCCGAGGCCGTCACCGAGGCCCGGCGGCGGCTGAGCGCGCTGGGGATGCCCCTCTTGGAGCTGCCGCTGCTCAACGCCGCGCGGCTCACCGTCGATGATCTGCAAGCCTTGCGGCGCGGGGTGTCCCTATGAACCTGGCTGAGTTGATCGCCTCGGCCCGGCTGATCATCACCGCCGGCAGCGGCGGGGTGGGCAAGACGACGACGGCGGCGGCGCTGGGCCTGGCCGCCGCTGGGCTGGGTCGCCGTGTGGCCGTCCTGACCATCGATCCGGCCAAGCGGCTGGCCCAGGCGCTGGGGCTCGACGCCCTGACGGGGCATATGCGGCGCGTCGATCCGGTCACCTTGTCGGGGGTGGCCCTGGCGGGGCCGGGCGAGCTGTGGGCGCAGATGCTCGACATCAAGGTCACGGCGGATGGGATGGTCGATCGCTTCGCCCCCAGCCCCGAGGTGGCCCAGGCCATCCTCAGCAACCGCGCCTACGCCGCCTTCTCCACCTCGCTGGCGGGCTCCCAGGAGTACATGGCCGTCGAGGCGGTGTGGCGCCTCATCTCCGAGGGCGGCTTTGATCTGGTGGTGCTCGACACGCCGCCCGCCGCCCACGCCTTGGACTTCCTCGACGCCCCCGCCCGGCTCCTCGACGCCCTCGACAGCAAGGGCATCCAGCGGCTGATTTACCCGGGGGGGCAGGGGATGGCGGCGGAGCGCCCCAAGCCGCCGCGTGGCCGAGGCCTCCTCCTGCGCAGCTTCAATAAGCTGACGGGCGGCGCCTTTATCTCTGAGCTGAGCGACTTCCTCAGCCTCTTCGGCTGCATCCTCAACGCCCTCCAAGAGTCCAGCCGGGGGCTGCAAGGGCTGCTGCGTCAGCCCGGCGTCTACTTTACGCTGGTGACCACCCCCGCGCAGACGCAGATCGCCGAGGCGCTGGCCTTTGAGCGCGAGCTGAGCCGCCGGGGGCTGCCGCTGTGGGGCTTCCTCTGCAACCGTGTCCACCCCCCGCTGCCGCCCGAGGCGGCGGCCTGGCTGGAGGCGTCGCCTGGGCGCTTGGATGAGGCGGGGCGCGCGCTGACGGCCCTCCTGCGCTTCCACCAAGCCCGCGCGGCCCTCGACGCCCAAGCCCTCGCGCGCCTGAGCCGCGCCGCCGTCGAGGCGCGCGGCCTGCCTTTGCTCTCCGCCGAGACTGATGAGCTGACGCGCCTGGCTCAGCTCGGCGCGCTCATGACAGGCCGAGGAGGAGACACCTGATATGCCGCGCCACGCTCACGCGCGCCTCTGCGCCCTCGCCTTGAGCCTCAGCGCCTGCGGTGGGCTGACGCGCCCCACGAGCCAGCCCGAGGTCGTCGAGCTGGAGGGGGTGATGATCGAGGCGGGGCTTGGTCCTGATGGGCGCCCGATCTTCAAGAGCTACGATCCCAAGGGGCTCTATGAGGAGGCCACCGACGCCTTCAACCGCCATGACTTTGAGGCCTGCCAGCGCCTCTATGGCCTGCTCGTCGATCGCTTCAGCGCCAGCCTCTACGCCCACGTCTCGCGCTACAACCGGGGCCTCTGCCTGGAGCAGCTCAAGCGTCACCGTGAGGCGGCGGCCACCTTCGAGGCCCACGCCAAGGAGGCCACCGAGGACAAGGACCGCCTCGATGGCGAGTTCCGCTGGGGCTTTAACCTCGTCGCCGACGGCCAGAGCCAAGCGGCCATCGCCCACTACACCCGGCTCTTGAAGGTGGCGGCGCTGGGCGAGGCTGATCGCGGCGAGGCGCGGCTGCGGCGGGCGACGGCCTACATCAACCTCAAGCAGCTGGGCGAGGCGGAGGTGGATCTGAAGAAGGCCATCCAGCACGTCAAGGTGGCCTATGGCACCCACATGCTGCGCGGCAACGCCCTCTACGCCGAGGCCCACTTTCGCCGGGGCGAGATCTACCAGATCATGACGCGCGGGGTGCGCCTCAAGCTGCCGGCGGATCGCATGGGCAAGGATCTACGCGATAAGACTCGCTTTTTCCGCCAAGCCCAGCGCAGCTTCATCGACGCGCTGAGCGTGCAGGAGAGCTACTGGGCGACGGCCTCGGGGATGAAGCTGGGCGAGATCTATGAGGCTTTTTATGAGGACGTCATCAACGCAGAGGTGCCCCCCGACTTCGGCGAGCTGGAGCAGCGCTTCTATCTGGTGGAGCTTAAGAAGAAGCTGCGTCCGATCTTGGAGGAGTCGATGATGATCTATGAGAAGAACATCACCATGAGCCAGCGCATCGGCGCCGACAATGAGTGGGTGGAGGAGACGGAGCGGCGGCTGGTGCGCCTGCGGGGCATGATCGAAGAGGCTGAGCGCGAGGCGGCGGAGATCGAGGCCCAGGAGGCGCGCGATCGGGCGCTGATCGAGGCCGCCGACGCCAAGAAGAAGGCGGGGCGCTCATGAGCCGCTTGATGGGCCTCGACGTGGGCAGCCACACCGTCGGCGTCGCCCTCAGCGATCCTGGGCGGATCATCGCCAACGGCCTGACGACGCTGCGGCGCGGCTCCATGAGCCAGGATCTCGATCAGCTGGTGGCCTGGATCGCCGAGTATGAGGTGACAGAGATCGTCGTCGGCTGGCCCCTGCACCTCAGCGGGCGGATGAGCGCCACGGCCAAGCGCGTGGAGGTCTTCATCGAGGCGCTGGCTCAGCGCGTGACGCTGCCGATTCACCGGGTGGACGAGCGCATGACCACGGTGATGGCCGAGCGGGCCTTGATCGAGGGGGGGCTGCGGCGACACCAGCGCAAGGGGGTCATCGACAAGGTGGCCGCGACGCTGATCCTCCAAGGCTACATCGACCAGCGCGCGGGGGCCTGAGCGGTGGGCCGCGCCTTCACCCGCCTCGCCCGCCTCGCCGCCTGGCTGACGGCGGCGCTGCTCCTCGGCCTCGGCGGCGCGGCGCTCTACGCCCATCATGCGCTCACCGCGCCCTCCCCGGCCCAGACCACACACGCGCTCACCGTGCCCAAGGGGGCCACACTCAAGGAGGTCGTGCGGCGGCTGGCCGAGGCGGATCAGCTGCGCGCGCCGTGGATCGTTGAGATCTATGGCCGGGCGCTGGGGCTGGGGCCGCGCCTCAAGGCGGGGCGCTACGCCCTGGAGCCGGGGCTGACGCCGCTGATGATCCTGGCGCGGCTGGAGGCAGGGCCCAAGGTAGACACTGCGCGCGTGACGATCCCCGAGGGCTTTAACCGCTGGCAGATCGCCGATCGGCTCTCGGCGTTGGGCTTGGTCGATCGCGCCGCCTTCCTCGACGCCGTCGCCGCTGAGGATCTAGAGGGCCGCCTCTTCCCTGACACCTACGTCTTTAAGCGCGGCGTCTCGCTCAAGGCGCTGCTGCGGCGGCTGACGCGGCGGCATGATCAGGTCTGGGCGGGCTTGGTCGGCGCCCGTGAGATCGACGCGGCGACGCGGCGGCGGCTCTTGATCATCGCCTCGCTGGTGGAGAAGGAGGCGCAGATTGAGCGCGACCGCCCGCTCATCGCACAAGTCTTCTTCAACCGCCTCGCGCGAGGCATGCGGCTCCAGACCGATCCCACCTGTGTCTATGACGAGGCGCTCTACCAAGAGATCCCCCACCCACGCTTCTGCCGAGATCCGCACAGCCGCTACAGCACCTATGTCATCGAGGGGCTGCCGCCGACGCCCATCGCCAACCCGGGGCGGGCGGCGCTGGCCGCCGCGCTGCGCCCCGCCGAGGGTGAGGCCGCCGCGCGGCTGCTCTACTTCGTCGCCAAGCGTGATGGCTCAAGGGGGCACGCCTTCAACGAAACCTATGAGGCTCACAAGGCCGACGTTAAGCGCTATTTAATGCAACCTAAAGTCAAATAAATCACTCCGACCCTCAACCTCCCTGTGGCCTTATCCGATGGGCCTAGCTCGGGGGTGCTTCATGCAGAAACTTACCATTAAGAAAAAGTTGATCCTGATCTGCCTCGCCTTTGGTGTGATGCCTTTGCTGCTCTATGGGCTCATCAACGATCGGCTACAGGGCGAGAGCAGCGCCGAGGTGATGAGCGACTCCACCGCGCTGCTGACGACGCAGATCGAGGCGGGGTTATCCGCCGTGCGCATCAACAAAGACCTCGCCATCGAGGGGCAGCTTCGTGAGGCCCTGCTCGACGTGCAGACCTTCGCGCGGCTGCCCAGCGTGCTCGCCGAGATCCAGGCGGTGGAGGCGGGCTATCAGCTCGAGGGCCTCGACCTCCACGCGGTGATCCGCGCTGGGCGGGTTGGGCCGTTCTCGCTTCAAGCGCTCTGCCCGCCGCGCCCCGACGCAGAGGCCGCGCTGCGCGCCTTCTACGCCAACCAGTTTGCCCCGCGCTACCTCCAAGAGACGGGCGTCGAGGCGCCCCTTGAGGCGCTGCTTAACCTCAACGCCTCGGCGCGGCAGCTCCAATTGGAATACATCGCCAACAACCCCAACCCAATGGGCGACAAGCACAAGCTCCAGCGGGGCGGCGAGGGGCTCTACCACGAGGCCCACGCGCGCGTTCATCCTACGCTGGCGGCGGCGGTCACCTCCTATGGCTACTACGACGTCTTTATCGTCAGCTGGGAGGGCGGCGAGGTGATCTACTCCGTCTTCAAGGAGATCGACTTCGCCACCTCGCTGAGCGTCGGCCCTCAGCGTGAGAGCCCGCTGGCGGATGTCTGGCGCGCGCTGCGTGACGGCGCGCCGAGCGCCTTCTCTGACTTCCACCTCTACACGCCCTCCTACGAGGCCCCCGCTGGCTTCCTCGGCGTGCCGATCCTCCAAGACGGCGCGCCCATCGCCGCGCTCATCGTGCAGCTGCCCCTGGAGCCGATCACCGAGGTGATGAGCGAGCGGACGGGGCTGGGTGAGGGCGGCCAGGTCTACCTCGTCGGCCCCGATCACCTGATGCGCAGTGACGCCTACCGCGACGCCGAGACGCACAGCGTCAAGGCCTCCTTTAAAGACCCTCAGCGGGGGCGGGCCGACTCCGAGGCCATCCGCGCGGGGCTCAAGGGCGAGCGCGGCGTTGGGCTGGGGCAGGACTACGCGGGCCGGGAGGTGATCAGCGCGTGGGCGTCGGTGGAGATGATGGGGGTGCGCTGGGCCATCGTCGCCGAGCTGCCCCAGGCGGAGGCCTACGCGGGCCTCAAGCACCTCCAAGAAGAAAACAAAGAGAGCATCGAGGAGATGCGCTGGATCGCGGCGGGGCTGGTCCTCATCGCGCTCTTGATCATCGGCGTGTTGGCGCGGCGGGTGGCTGGCGGCTTCGTCAACCCCATCGCCCGCGCGGCGGCCTTGCTGCGCGACGTCGCCGAGGGCGAGGGGGATCTCACCCAGCGGCTTGGCGATCTTGGCGAAGTGGAGCTCAACGCCCTCTCAGGGAGCTTTGACCTCTTTATGAGCAAGCTCCAGGCGCTCATCAAGGACATCGCCGCGACGACGCAGGCCCTCGCCAGCGCCGCGACGCAGATCCGGGGCGCCTCCGATGAGATGACCGAGGCCTCGGCCTCCTCCGCCGCCCAGGGCGAGCAGGTCTCCTCTGCCAGCGAGGAGATCGCCAACACCACGCACGCGCTCTCCAGCGCCGTCGAGGAGCTCAACGCCAGCATCAACGAGATCGCCAGCAACGCCGCGCGCGCCAATGAGCGGGCGCAGACGGGGCAGGGGATCATCAGCGAGAGCGCCACGGTGATCAACGACCTCAACGACAAGGCCCAGTCCATCGGCGAGGTCGTCCACCTCATCCAAGCCATCGCCGATCAGACCAACCTCTTGGCGCTCAACGCCAGCATCGAGGCGGCGCGGGCGGGCGAGGCGGGGGCGGGCTTCTCGGTGGTCGCCAACGAGGTCAAGCAGCTGGCGGGCGAGACGGCGGAGGCCACCAAGCGGATCAGCCGCCGCCTTGTCGAGATCCAGGCCCAGGCGGGGCGGGCGGTGGAGGGCATCGAGTCCCTCTCCGCCGCCTTCGGCGAGCTACAGCACATCCAAGAGGCGGTCGGCGCCTCCGTCGAGGAGCAGAGCGCCACCACCGCCCAGCTGTCGGGCTCGATCACCGAGACGGCGGCCACCACCGAGCAGATCGCGGCCAACATTGGGGGGGTGGCCCTCAACGCGCGGCGCACCGCCGAGCTGGCCGAGGGCAACCTCGACGCGGCGGGGCGGCTCCAAGAGGTCACCCAACGCCTCAACAGCCTCGTGAGCCGCTTCCGCGTCTAGCCCCTTTTGCGAGCCCCTTTTGATCCTGCGCCCTCCAATGTGACAATCCGGCTCCCTTCAAGGAGCCACAGATGCGTAGAGAGGATAGGATCAAGGCCCGATCCGAGGTGATTGGGCGTGTCTTTAACCAGATCAGCGCCGCCAGCGAGGGTGGGGGGGCGCCGATCTCCGAGGTGATCAACGAGACGCTCTACCATGAGCGAGAGCGGCTGCGTCAGCGCCCCAGCTACGGCGATCTGGAGGCCGACGGCGCCTTCTACGGGCAGATCAGCAAGGCGCTGCCCAAGGCCAGCGAGACGGCGCGCCAAGACCTCCTGCGCCGCCTCCTGACGCGCTACTTCGACGAGATCGCCGGGCACTTCAACCCGCGCATCTTCAAGGCCACCACCCGCGCCATCCCCGTGGCGCTCAGCGGGCTGCTCAACGGGCTCTCCCCCAAGCGGCTGATCACGCGACCGGGGGAGATCCCGCGCATTGACCAGCAGCTCCAGATTGAAGGCGACGTCGGCCACATCGCGCGGCTCCACGCGCGGGGTGTAGTCGTCTACGCGCCCACGCACAGCTCCAACCTCGACTCGATCATCATGGGCTACGCGCTGCACGCCTCGGGGCTGCCGCCGGTCTCCTATGGGGCGGGGCTCAACCTGTTCAGCAACCCGCTGATGGGCTTCTTTATGAGCCACCTCGGCGCCTACACGGTGGATCGGCTCAAGACCGCGCCGCTCTACAAGGCGGTGCTCAAGGGCTACGCCACGATCAGCATGGAGCTGGGCTACGACAACCTCTTCTTCCCGGGGGGCACGCGCAGCCGCTCGGGGGTCGTGGAGGGCCAGCTCAAGCGTGGGCTGTTGGGGGCGACGCTGAGGGCCTACCACAACCAGCTCAAGGCGGGGTCGGCGCGGCCACAGGTCTACGTCGTGCCCTGCACGCTCAACTACCCGCTGGTGCTTGAGGCGGCCACGCTCATCGACGATCACCTGCGCCGGGCCGCCAAGGCGCGCTACATCATCGTCGATGACGAGTTCTCGCGGCTGCGGCGGTGGTGGGACTTCAGCAAGGGCCTCTTTGAGCTGGACCAGCGGATACGCGTCGTCTTTGGCGCGCCCCTCGACGTCTTCGGCGACCCGATCAACGCCGACGGTGAGGCCTTGGACCCACGGGGGCGGATCATCGACCCGGCGCGCTACCTCTACCGGGACGGCGCGCTGGTCGAGGACCCGGCGCGGGACGCCGAGTACACGCGGGTGTTAGGGGAGCGGATTCTCAGCGCCTGGCAGCGCGACACCGTGATCCTGGCCAACCACGTCGCCGCCTTTGCCCTCTTCGAGCGGCTGCGGGCGATGCAGCCTCAAAAAGACCTCTACCGCTTCCTCCGCGAGCTGAGCCCGGCCTTGAGCCTGCCGATCCAGGAGGTGGAGGTGGCCATCGACGGGCTCGTTGAGCGGCTCAAGGGCCGCGATGTGCGGCTGGAGCCCATCGTGGCCTCGGGGGACGGGGCGGCGATCTTGCGGGCGGCCTTAGCGAGCCTGAGCACCTACCACACCAGGGCGGTGATCGCCCGTCGGGGGGTGCGGCTCCACGTCAACGATGCGAATTTACTGTTTTATTACCGCAACCGGCTCGACCGCTATGGGCTGAGCGAGCCGCTGGTGAGAGGCGCACGCCGATGAAGATCACCGTCCTTGGGGGGGGCAACTGGGGGACAACCGTGGCGTTGAGCGTGGCCCGCGCGGGCCACCCGGTGACGCTGTGGGTGCGCCGCGCCGATCAGCGTGATGAGATCAACCAAGCGCGCACGAACCAGCGCTACCTGCCGGACATCACGCTGCCGGCGGGGCTGACGGCCACCGACGACCTGGGCGGCGCGGTGGAGGGGGCGGGGCTGATCCTCTTTATCATCCCCAGCAAGGCCTTTAGGCGGGTGGCGCAAGCGTTGGGGGCGCACCTCAGCCCGGAGCAGCTCATCATCCACGGCACCAAGGGCTTTGAGCCCGTCACGCACCTGCGGATGTCGCAGATCTTGGAGGAGGAGACCTGCGCGCGGCAGCTGGGGGTGCTCTCGGGGCCGAACATCGCCTGGGAGATGGCCAGCGGGCTGCCGGCGGGGGCGACGGTGGCCTCGCGCTTCCCCGAGGTCATCCGCCGGGCGCGCGCGGCGCTGGAGCATGACCAGCTTCAGATCTACGGCAACCGCGACGTGGTGGGGGTGGAGTTGGCGGGGGCGCTCAAGAACGTGGTGGCGATCGCGGCGGGCATGGCCGAGGCGATGGCGGTGGGGCAGAACGCCAAGGCGCTGCTGATCACGCGCGGGATGGCCGAGATCACGCGCCTGGGGGTGGCGTTGGGGGCGGCGCCGGGCACCTTTACGGGGGTGGCGGGGGTGGGGGATTTGATCGTGACCTGCGCCTCATCGCGCTCGCGCAACTTCCGGGTGGGCGATGGGCTGGCCAAGGGCGAGGGGCTCGATGAGATCACGGCGCGGCTGGGCCAGACGGCGGAGGGGATCAACACCGCGCGCGTCGTCGCCGAGCTGCTACGGGAGCGCCAGATACGCGCGCCGCTGCTGCGAACGATCCACCAAGTGATTGAAGGGGCCTTTAGCCCAGAAGAGGGGCTGCGCTACTTGATGTCACTGGAGGGCAGCGAGGACGTGGAGTTTGTGGGGGGGGATTTTTAAGGCAGCGTTGGCCTGAGGGGCCTGGCTGTGTGGGGGGGGCTTACAGGCCGGCCGCGTCCAGATCCGCCTCGGGCACGCCGACGGTGATGAGGATCTCGCGGGTCAGGCCATTGCGCTCAGCGTAATCGGGCAGCATCTCGAGGAACTGCTTGTGAAGCTCATCGGGGGCGCGGCGGGTCAGGTTGGCCTCAAGCTGCTGCTTACGCGCCATCCACAGGGCGCGCTCTGAGGGCAGCAAGGGCAGCTCCTTCTCCACGGTGCCGACGCGGCGGCCATCGCGGAAGATGGGGGCCTTCTTGATGCGGGTGCCGCTCTCGAGCATGCGGGCGATCTCTTCAATCTTTTGGCGGTTACGCTCAACGGCGCGGCCTTGGAGGGCCTTGAGGTAACGATTGAAGGTGCCACGCTGGGTCTTGGAGACGGCGCCCTTTTTACGGGCCTCAGCCGTGATGTTTCCGCGACGATTCTTCTTCTTGGGGGTCTTAGCGGCCATTTGAGCCTCCTTGTTTGATTTGCTTCTCTGTTGAGAGGTTTTCGCCTCGGTTGAGGCGCTGGCCCTCGAAACTCGACGTTTTTCGTCTAATGCCCGCAAAAAATCAATCCAATTTTCACTTTATTTTTGATTTTATGCGCGGATGACATCGAAGGCGCGCGCCATAGAGACATTTTGAGCCTGTCTCTCGATTCATAAAGGCGTCGGTGGTTCTCCCCCCGCTGACCGTGAAGCCTGCCCGTTGGGCCTCATTTTAATAGGACTTACGTTCTTCGGCGCGGGCGTTGGCGCGCCTTGGCTGATAAAGCCCCTCTGGCGGTCGGCCAGGGCGCCGTAGCCCCTCAGCGGCGCGTTCTAAAAAAACACCGAGGCTTTAGCGCTGAACTTTAATTTTCTACAGATACAGGCGCGGCGAGGGTGATGCACAGCGGCGTCGCTTGGATGCGCGTCGCTCTTGATCTCCGGCGCTGAACCAAAACATCGGGTGTGGGATAGAGGGAGGCGGCACGTCGCCAAAAAAAGGGCGCCTTGGAGTGAAAATATGATGCAGCCGGTCGCCGACACCCACAGACCTGAGCGCCGAAGGCAACTCGAAGAGGGGCGTTGAATGCAGGGGGCGGCGGCCAAGGCCACGCGGCGCGGCGCGGTTGAGTGTATCTTTAGGCCAACGCCACTCAGTGAGATCGCCCATGCGCCGCGCCGCCCGCTTCCCCCTCCACGCCGAGATCCACCGCGAGGAGATCCCCCCAGGCCCCGTCTACGTCTGGGACATCGACAAGACCTACCTCGACACGCGCTTCTCCCAAGTACGCGATCTGCTCTCGATCCCTTTGGAGTGGGGCATCGACAAGCGCGCCGTGCGCGGCGCCGCCCCGCTCCTGCGCGCGCTGCGCGGCGGCCCCAGCGGGCGCGGCCATCACCCCCTCTTCTTTATCTCCGCCAGCCCGCCGCAGATTCAGGCGGCCATCGCCCGCAAGATGCTCAATGACGGCGTGGAGTATGACGGCCTCTACTTTAAAGACCAGTTGGCGGTCTTAAAGCAGGGCTGGCTCCGACAGATCAGGCGCCATCTCACCTATAAGCTCACCGCCCTCTTTGATCTGCTCAGCCGCTTACCCGAGGGCGCGCGGCTGAGCCTCTTCGGCGATGACGTGGAGGATGATCCGGTGATCTACAGCCTGTTCGCCGACGCCGCCGAGGGCTATCTGCGCGGCCTGCGCTTAGAGCAGCGCTTGATCACCCTGGGGGCGCCGAAGCGCTGGGCGCGTGGGCTGGCCGAGTCCCTCGACGAAGCGCCGCCGCGCGTCGTCGAGCGCGTGGTGATCCGCCTCGCGCGTGATCCCAGCGGGGGGCGCATCCGCGCGCTGCATCGCAAGGTCTGGGGCTGGAGCGAGCCGCGCGCCTTGGCGGACGCCTTGGCCTCGGCGGGGGCCATCCGCGCCGAGGACGCGGCGGCCATCGAGGCGCGCAGCCATGAGCCGCTCTATTACGGATCTTTAGACGGGCCTTGTTGGCTGCCCTCCAATGACTGCGCTTTAGAGGGTTGCTGAAATCTCGATTAAAATCATAAAATTAAGCCTGTTTTCCTGCTAATTTCTTGAAAATTACAGGATAAATCACTGATGTTAAAATTGACGCGAGAAGAATCCCTGCTGTTTGAGATTTGTTGAGACTGCCAGAGTCTAATCCAAATGTGGCAATTGCGACCAAAAGTGTTAACGGAAATGTTAATGCAACGCTAGTCGCAAGGATTTCTCTTGTGGAAAAACCAACGATAAGCAGCAAAGGGCTCGAAATAAGCCGAATGATCAGGATCAGGCTTGTAATGATAAGCGCCAGCCAGACGACTTTAATGTGAAAAAAATCAGTGATGTTAAATTTCATGCCGACCGTAATAAAGAACAGAGGAACAAGGAATCCATATCCAAAGCTGCCCATTTTATGGAGCACATCTTCTTTTGCGCTGAAAATCGCCGCAAAAATCATCCCCCCAATAAATGCACCTATAATCAACTCCAAGTTTAATAGCGCAGCTACACCGACGAAAATAAACATATGAACTAAGTTTCCACGAACAGAACTCTCAAATGTATTCTCAGAGGTCATAAATAATTTAGAGAGCTGCGGAAACCACCAGGTAACGTATCGGTATAATTTAAGTACAAAAACAACAAGGAGCCCGAATAAGAGTATTTCTGCCAAATGAATAATAGAAGAAGATGAAAATCCGTATTTATGGTAAAGAATAAATATAGTTAACACAATTAAACTCATAATTTCACCAATTGTTCCAATTAAAAGGAGTCTTTGTCCAGATGACCTATGAAGTAAGCCACTATCTTTAAGTACTGGGAATAGTAAACCAACGGCTGTCGTAAGGAATACAACCCCAAATAATGGGGGTAAGTTTAAGATCCAAGATGAAAAAAATCCAAAAATTCCGATGCTTAAGAATAAGAAAATATAGACCCAGAGTTCTTGAGCTTTAGTCTTTCGCAATCGCTCAAAGTCAATCTCTAAGCCTGCGAGATACATCAATAAAATAAACCCAAGCTCTCCTAAGAATTCTAAGTTATGGCTTAAATAACCAGGAAAAATTCTTGCTAATACAAGCCCATATACAATTTCACCAGCAGCGTTGGGCATTTGAATAAAACGCGTCAAAAAAGGAATAATAAAAGCACCAATTACCATGAATACTAAAAGCAATAGCTCTGGTTTAGACATCATTCATATCCCCTGGCAGCACTAACGTCGAAACTTCAGCGCGTCTTGCCAGTAAATAGGGGACATTTCTCGTAAATAGTCCTAATGAACGTTGACGGTCAGCGACTAAAATTAATAGTGGGGTTTCTTCAGTTTTTGTGATTAATTTAATTGTTTCTTGCACAGGATTCCCTACTAATTGATGAAATTCAATAGGTCGCTTAAAAATATGTTCAAAATCTTGGACTAAGCCTTTTCTCCTTTCATATTCTTCCTTATCCTTAGCATACGTCATTTCATCAGGCATCCTTACATAGACAACTTCCAATGGCAATTCTGTCATACGCGCAATTTCCATCCCAGTCTCTAATGCAACGGTAGGTTGTGGCGTATTTAAAGATACAATGATTTTTTCATAGTTTTTATTGCTTCTTCCAAGTACAAAGGGTATTTTAGAAAGCTCAAAACAAGATTTAATCCTTGATTTTCTAAAGAAACCACTCAATGTCAAAAATAGCAATCCATAGTCACCATTTAGCTCAAATATCTCTTGGAATAGTCCAATGGAAGATCCAGTCTCAACTTTTGCGTCTAATTGCTCTGCTTGTGAATTCGATATCAAAGAAACTTTTGGATTATGGTGATAAGGGATTTGTTCTACACCAATCAGCCTCGATTTTTGAATCCAAAAAGAGGCTTCTACCGGGCAAGTATTTGAACGTCCTTCCATTGGAAGAACAAGCTTTTTCCCAAATTGAAGAGGGAATTGTGGCATTCCAGTAATCAGTAATTTAGCGATATTTTCTAAGGTTTCGGGTTTGCCTGCCAGGATGACCCGGTCTGCAATTTTTAACTTCATTTCACCATTGGGGATCAATGCTTGGTCTTCTCGATAGACAATACATACATGCCAATTTGTAGGACGTAAAAATTTTAATCTTCGATCTGTGAGGTGAGAGGCGCTGCGAATCGTAACTTCAATAATTTCTCCGCTACCTTTGCCAATACATGTCGGTCGTATTAAATTTTTATCGAGCCGGTTTAATATCGCCCTTGAGCCAAGTTCTATTGGATTTAAAAAGTTGATTTGTTTTTGTTCAAATTGACTCGGATCGACATCCTCATAATGAATTACCATAATAGGCGCTTTTACATTTAAATGATCTCTAATTAGATAGCAAATTTCACGAACTAAATCAATATCTCTAATTGAGCAGACTATATAGGCAATGTCAGAGAAGTTAACCATTTTTAATGTCATGATGCTTGAGGCATCACCACAGATTGTTTCAATCTCAGTAAATCTTTGCTGATATTTCGCTAGATTATCTTCATCTTGGTCCATTACAACGACTTGCCATTCTCTCGTGATATGGGCAAGCAATCCGCTTTCGTATTCCCCCAATCCGATGAAGAGGATGCGTTCTGTCAATTTTGCCTCTCAGTGCCTCTAATTCGCTGTTTTTGAGGGGGCCATAAGGCCAACCTTGATCAATCTCCATTAAGGCTTAGGCCCTGGGCAAAATGTAAGCACTTTTTGAAGGGGGACATAAAATCAACGCTAGAGGCGCGCCAAGATGGCCAGCGCCTCCGCCTCGGAGCGCGCAGAGTGAAAGTCACGGTCGATCCTTAAGATCGCCATCGTCTCGGCGTCGATGAGCAAGAACATGCTGCGCCCCCCAGGGTTGAAGTAGGGCGAGAGCTGGAAGCCTGGATCGGCCACGACAGGGACGCTCATCTCATACTGCGCGCGCCAAGCCTCGGCGTAGTCGCCCGTGGCGGGCTGGGCGTCGCCGTCCTCGAAGATCGCCACGATGGGCCGCAGCCCCGCGCGCGCATGGGCGTCGGCGATGGCTTGGATCTTGGGCTGCTCTTGGCGACAGCTGGAGCACCAGCCCGCGCTGGTGATCAGCATCAAGAGGCGCGCGCCGTCGCCCCGCGCCTCAGAGAGCCGCCACGTCGCCCCGTCTCCCACCTCAAACGTCAGATCCGCGATGATGTCGCCCTCTCGCAGCCCATACGGCCCCTCAGGGTAGCCCGCCTCGACGCTCAACGACGGCCAGCGCCGCTTATAGGTGTCCGGGGCGTCTCGCCACAGCGCGGCGCGCGCCACGGGGCGGCGGCGCAGGTCAGCTGTGGCGTGATCCGTCGGGGTCTGGGTCGGATCAACGTCGTCGCAGGCCCAGGCGCTGAGGAGGAGGAGGAGGCTGAGGGCGTAGGCTCGATCGCGCATAAGGGCCTGATTCATAAGCGCCCCTGTTTGTCTCACTTTAGTTGTGACATTTTCTCGGCCATCACCCCCGCGCGATTCATCGCGCGGGGGCAGGCGCTCCGCTGCGAAAAAATCCGCTTTGCGGATTGTTTTCTTGCTCCGGCCTGTCCGCCTTGAGCGGATGAAGTCCGAAAAATGTCGGTCAAAGCGACCGCAGGGAGCGGCACGAGGGAAGCGCTCTGCGCTTCGCGAGTGTAAGACTCGGCCGCTAAAGCGGCCTGCGGCTCGATTCAAAAGAATCTCTTCGGAAAAAGTGTCAGGACCATTGGTCTCAGGCGACGCTAAAAAACCAAGCGGGGTGCGGCCGACGCTAAAAAACCAAGCGGGGTGCGGCGGGCAACCCGTCAGCGGCCCTCCACCCAGGCCTCTGGCTCAGTGACGGTGAAGCGCGTCCGCGCCAAGCGCCGCCCCTGGTCATCCAACACCGTGATCGTCCACTCACCCACGTCCGCCAGATCCATCGTCATCCGCGTCCAGGTGCGCCAGCGGCGGCTATGACCCACCGCCAAGCGCCCCTCCCAGATCCGCCGCCCGTCGCGGCTCCAGCGCATCCGCACATGGGTCTCCGCGCCGGGGTTGTTGAGCGTGACGTGCGCCCAGACCTGGTTGCCGTCGGCGACGAACTCATCCCCCGGCGCGCGCAGCACACGGGCGATGACCTCTTCGCCCACGGCCAGGCGCGTCACGGTGAGGTCTTGAGGGGCGGTGAGCGCGATGAGCAGGTTGAGCGTTAAGCTGAGCATGATCTCTCCTGTCGGGCGTTGATGTTCGCCCTTTTTTGCAGGGAGGATGCCAGCGCTTTTCGCTTTAAATTCAATGGGATCTGCGCGTAAATCTATGATTTATAGCGCGCAGAGTAGATTCAGCGCGCCCCGCCCTCTTGGCGCCGCCAGACGCCCCAAAAGGGGGGCTCCAGGCCGGGGATCTGATGGGCCTCCCAGCGGTAGCCACGGGCCGCCCACACGCGGCGCTCTTCGGGGCCTTTGTAGGGCCTACGCGCGCTGATGTGCGGGTGGTAGATCATGTAGTCGATGTCCTTCTTGAGCAGGTAGTCCAGCGGCGCGCTCTTGGTGTGCCCTGGTCGGCTGCCGTGGGCGGGGAGGTTATGGGCCAGCCACTCATCATTGAGGGCCAGGATGTCCACCGTGTAGCGGCGCGCGTAGTAGGGGATCGTCCCCGCCGCCGTGGTGGCGAGGGCGGCGTCCGGCTCGGCGTGCGCCCCCAACCAGCGCCCAATGGCGGTGCATTGGATCGCGAACTGGTTGAGCCAGCCGATGGAGTCCACCCCGCCCTTGGAGCCGACCTTGAGCGCCTCGCGATCCACCTCGACGATGTGGAAACCCAGCCCGGCGCTGAGGGTCAAGGCCGCCAGGCTCAGCCGCCACGCGCCGACCCCCTTGGAGGAGAGCGCCCGCCACAGCGCCAGCAGGCCCTCGGCGGCCAAGATCGCCAAGAGCGGCATGATCGGCACAAAAAAGCGGTGGAGGGCCATAAAGTCGCCGCCGACGCGGATGACATGGGCGCTGACCGCCACGGCGATGAGCAGCGACAGCGTGAGGCGCCTGTCCACGCGCCGGGGGCGGATCAAGAGCAAGGCGGGTAAGGCCCAGATCAGGTGATCTTGGACCCACGAGGCGAAGTAGCGCAGCCCTGGCCGCCAGAAGCCCGAGGCGCCGGTCTTGACGTAGTAGGTGTTGGGGAAGGGCCAGCCGTAGTACCAAAAACGCCAAGCGTAGTAGGGCAAGAACAATGCGGCGAAGCTCAGCCCCCAGGCCCAGTCCTCGCGCGTGGGGCGCCAACGACGCTCCATGATCATCTCGCCGATGCGGTGGAGCCCCACGAGGCCAAAGAACAGCATCCCCTCAGGGCGGCTCATGGCCGCGAGGGCGAAGAGGACGCCCGAGCGGCGAGGCTTGCCCTCAAGGTAGCTGGTGGTGGCGAAGGTGGCGGTGAAGGTGAACAGCTGCGTCTCCAGCCCCCCCGTGGACCAGCAGGCGTAGGCGGGCGCGGCGGCCAAGAGCGCAGCCGCCAACGCGCCTTGGGCCCCGCCGCCCACCTCGCGGCGCATCGAGAGCCCCACCACCCACAGCGTGGCCGCCCCAAAGGCGATCCCCAGCCCCTTGCTCCAGGCCACCGGATCAAGGCCCAGCCCGATGACCCCAGCCATCATCAAGGTCCACAGGAAGTTGGTGTAGCCCTCCACGCGCTCACCCGGGTTGTAGACCAGCGCGCCGTGACGCACGAGGTTGTCGGCGTAGCGAAAGGAGATAAAGGCGTCGTCGTTGATGAAGTTAAAGACGAGGGCGTGGGCGATCAGCCCGATGGTGGCCGCCGCCAGGGCGATCCAGGTCAGTCTTTGTGCGGTCATGGGCGCTCCGTCAAGAGGCGCCACCCTAAAACAGCGCGCGCCGCTTTGGCGAGGGGGTAGCCGCTGAGGGGAGGGGCTGCTAGGCTATAAAGTCTTGTAAACATAACCTTTTCCGATGCGCATATGCTCAAAGGACTGTCACCTCACCCCCAGCGAGGCTCACCCCATGCGCCCAGTGATCCTTAAGACCGGCACCCTCACGCCCGAGGCCATCGCGGCGGCGGGGGACTTCCCCCAGCTCTTCGCCCAGGTCATGGGCTGGCCCCTCTCGCGCTTTCACATCGTCGATCCGCGCCTCGATCCGCTCCCCGATCCGAGGGGCGTGGATGGCATCATCATCACCGGGAGCCATGACGCGGTGCATGACCATCATCCCTGGTCGGTGCGCTCGGCGGCGTGGCTGCGCCGCGCGTTTGAGGCCAAGATCCCCACCCTGGGCGTCTGCTATGGGCATCAGCTCATCGCCGACGCCTTCGGCGGTGAGACGGGGGTCAACCCTCATGGCTTGGAGGTGGGCCTGACGGAGATCGAGCGGCTGGAGGATGATCCGCTCTTTGAGGGGCTCGGCGCGCGCTTCGAGGTGATGGAGACGCACCGCGACGCGGTGCTCAGGCCCCCCCCCGAGGCGCGGGTCTTGGCGCGCTCAGCGCAGGCGCCAGTGCAGGCGATGGCCTTGGGTCCGCACTTTCGCTCAGTGCAGTGGCACCCCGAGTTCGACGTGGAGACGATGCGGATCTATGTGGCGCGGCGGCGCGAGGCGCTCGACGCCCAGGAGGGCTCAGGGGCGACGGCGGCGCGCTTGGCCGCCCTGCGGCGCCTGGAGACAGGGCGACGGCTGATGGCCAACTTCGCCGCCTATTACCTGGGCGTGGCCTCGTGAGGGTCGAGGGCGCCGTGATCGTCGGCGGGCGCGCGCGGCGGATGGGCGGTCACCCCAAGTGCCTGATCGAGATCGACGGCGCGCCCCTCTTGGCGCGCCTGGCGGGGCTGCTGGCGCCGCGCTGCGAGATCGTGCGCTTGATCGGCGATCCTCAAGGCCCCTACGCGGCGACAGGCTGGCCGATGTTGCCCGACGTCATCGCTGATCGCGGCCCCGCCGGCGGGCTGTACACGGCGCTCAAGGCGGCGGGGGATGGCTGGGTCTTCGCCCTGGCGGGGGATCTGCCCGCCCTGGACGCGGCGACCTTGGATGGCCTGTGGGCGGCCCGCGAGGGGGCGGAGGTGGTCCTCTATCACGCCGAGGGGCGGCTCCAGACGTTGGTGGGGCTGTGGCGCGCGGCCCTGCACGCGCCGCTGGGCGAGGCGCTGCTGGAGGGCGGTATTAGCCTGCATGGCTTCGCGCGGCGGCGCGCGCTGCGCGTCCTGGAGGGCGCGGCGGCGCGGCCCTTCACCAACATCAACACGTTTGAGGGGCTGGCGGACTTCTTGGGGCGGGGGGAGGTGGGGTGAGTTCGCTTAGGCTTTGCGGGCGAAGGTGATGCTCTTCTTATCAGGCCCGGTGATCTTGATCTTGTCCTTGAGGACCTCGATCTTCAGCTCCTCGGTCTTGTCCTTGGCCTTGTCGCCTTGGCCTTCCTTCATCGTCCCCTCGATGGTGACGGTGTTGCCCTCGGTCTTGGTGACCTTGTAGGTGCCTTCCTTGGCCATCTTGCCAAAGGCCATCTTCATCTTGCCGTCCTTGGTGAACTCAAAGGACATATCGGCCATCATCTTCTTGGCCATCTCCAGGGCGGCCTTCTTTTGATCACCCTCAAGCTTCTGCAATGAAGGATCGCTGTCGAGGGACTCAATATCGACGGTCCAGGTGCCCACGATCTTGTCAGCGGGCTTGCTGCAACCGCTGAGGGCGAGGAGGGCGAGGAGGCCAATCAGGGCGAGGCGAAGGTGGGTCATATGAGGGCTCCAGTGTTTTCGTGAACAGGATCATGATTCGAAGAGAATCACGATTTAAGGACGGTTGGACGCTAGGGGATGCTTAGAGGGCTGTCAAGGCGTGATTGAGCGCTTTACTTGCGGATAAAGGTGATGGTCTTGCCATCAGGGCCCGTGATCTTGAGCTTGGGGCCGTTCATCTGCAAGGTGAGCGTCTCGGTGTCGGGCTGGCCGTTCTCCATCATGGTGCCCTCCATGACCACCTTGCCGTCCTTGTCGCTGACGATCTTGTAGGTGCCTTCCTTCTTCTCGCCGCCGAAGCTCATGATCATGCGCTGATCCGCGGTGAACTCGAAGGTGGCCTCGCCCATCATCTTGGCCGCTTGCTCCAGGGCCATCTTCTGCTGCTCGGGGGGCATCTGCTTGAACTCGTCCATCTCGGCGAGGCTGCTGATGTCGATCCCCCAGACGCCAACATAGAAGCCGCCAGCGGCGGGCGCGGCGGGCGCGGCGATCGCGGCGGGCACGGCAGGCACGACGGGCGCGACGGGCGCTTCTTGGGCGCTCGCCGTGGAGATGAGGCCGAGGACGGCGAGCAGCCCGAGGGTGTTGCGGAGGTTCATGGAGGATCCTTCAAGGGAGGTGTGAGGCGACGCTAAAGCGTCTTTTAAGCGCTGTCAATCGAGTTGAGCGGGCTTGATCAACCTACTCTTGGCGGCGCAGCAAGAGGTGGCGCCCCTCGAAGTCCAGGCGCAGCCCGCCGCCCTCCACCGGCCGCACGAGCAGCTCACCCGAGCCGCCATCCTTGGCCTTGAGCAGCCAGCCTTGCTCGATCAGCGTGCAGTGACATGGCCCCTTGACGTGGCGACGGGCCGTCTGTAGCTCAAAGCTCTCCGAGGTGATGATCACCGTCAGCGGTCGCAGCAGCTCAGGGACCAGCGCCTCCGCCTCGCGGCGCTCATCGGGGGCCAGATGCGCCAGCCTTGAGGCGAAGAGGGCTTGGGTGTCGAGGGTCCAGCGGCCTTGGATCTGCTCAGGGATGGCGTCACCGCAGGCGGTCAGGGCGAGGAGGGTGAGGAGCGGGGGGGTAAAGCGCAGCATGGCGTCGATCGGAGACAAGGACGCGGCAGAAGTCAACCATTGAGGCCGCTCACTCCAGCTGGCGGCGCAGGCGCTCAAGCACGCGCAGGTGGCGGCGGGAGATCTGGGCGCGGGTGGTGCCCCTCTCGCGGGCCAGCGCCGCGCCTGAGGCGCCCTCATCCTTCAGATCGTAGATGGCCTCGATGACCTCTTGATCGGGCGCGGACAGCGCGTTGAGCGCCGTTTGTACACGATCGCGGGTCTGCTTGGAGATCGCCGACGTCTCTGGATCATCGGGCGGGACGCCGAGGCTGCCTTCGAGGAGGTGATCCAAGGCGAGGTGGGCGATGGCCCCCGCCAAGGCATGCGCGTCCTCAGCGGCGCTGGGCTGGGCGGGGCTTGGTCGAGGCTCGCCCATGAGCTGCATCGCGCGATCTTGGCGACGCAGGGCCTCTAGGCGCCGTCGGCGCAGCAAGCCCATCTTGCGCAGCCCGTCGAAGATCGCCCCGCGCACGCGGTGGCGCGCGAAGGTCTCAAAGAGGACGCCCTGTGTGGGATCGAAGCGGCGCTGGGCCTCAAGCAGGCCAACATGGCCGAACTGGATTAAGTCCGCTTGGGAGATCAGCGCCCCTGGGATGTCCGCCCAGATGCGCGCGACCTCAAACTCAACCATGCGCGTCAAGCGTGGGCTGAGCGGCCCTCCTCGTCCTCGATCATCCGCGCTCACGCGCCCCTCCTCGCTGCATCGGCGCCAGTGTGCCCCGCGTCGATGAGGCTGACAAGGCCGTGTGATGGGGCGCGCCGCGCCCACGCTCCATCTGGGATCAGCGCCCAGTGTCCGGGGCTGTGTCCGGGGCTGTGTCCGGGGCTGTGTCCGGGGCTGTGTCCGGGGCTGTATCTGGGGCTGGCGAGGGGGTCAAATGTACGGGAAAGAGGCGCTCGCCCGCCTGGCCGAAGGTCAGCGCCGCCTCGGTGGGCGCGTAGCCCTCGCGGCGCAGCGTCAAGCGCCAGGACCCCACGCCGAGCTGAAGCCGCAGCGGGGTGACGCCCAACGTCACGTCATCTAAGCGCACCACGGCGCCCTCCGGCTGGCTGCTGAGCGTGATCACCTCGCCGCGCGTGGTCGGGTGGGCAGCAGCGGCCTGCGGCGCGCGCTGACGCTCGACCAGCAGCGCCCCCGACAACGACAACGACAGGAGCAGCGCCACGATCAGCTTGATCGGTCGCCGTTGTTTGGGCTGGGCGCCCGGCGTGAGGCGCAGCGGCGCGGGGCTGGCGTCGCGGGCCAAGGTCAGCGCGTCGCGCAGGGCGCGCAGGGCGGCGCGCATCTCCCCCGCCGAGGCGTAGCGATCTTGAGGCGTCGGCGCGGTGGCGCGCTCAATGAAGCCCTCGACCGCCGAGGGCAGCGCCAATCCAGGGCGCGCCTCGCGCAGCTTGAGGGGCCTGGCCTCGCCGCCACGCGCCGCCTCGCGGCTGATCGGCGTCCGCCCCGTCAGCATCTCGAAGAGGATCACCCCCAGGGCGTAGAGATCAGCCCGCGCGTCGATCGCGTCTCCCGCCAGCTGCTCTGGCGCCATGTACTCCGGCGCCGCCAGCGCCCCATAGATGTCCGGCGCGCTGGCGTCCTCGAAGCGGGCGATCCCAAAGCCGTTGAGCTTAACGAAGTCGCGATAGCCGCTCTTTTCGATGAGGAAGATGTTATCTGGCTTGAGATCGCGGTGAATGGCGTGGCGTTGATGCGCCGCCTCCAAGGCGCGCAGGATCTGCTCGGTGATCCGCAGCGCTTGATCGACCTCCATCGGGCCACCTTGGTGGAGCCGCGCCGTGAGGTTGACGCCCTCAAGCAGCTCCATGACCAAAAAGGCGCCCTCCTCATCCTCGCCGCAGTCATAGATCCCCGTGATGTGCGGGTGATCCAGGGTGCAGGCCAGGCTGGCGCACTGGAGAAAGCGCCCCGCCTCCTCCGACTCGGCGTGGGGGAACAGCTTGACCGCGACGGCGCGCTCGGTGGCGAGGTGACGCCCCGCCCAGACCGTGCGCCCCAGGACGCTGGTGTGGATGAACCGGGTCAGCGCATAGCGATCCACCAGCCGATGCCCCGTGAAGTCCAGGATCAGCGCCGCGCGATCATGGGGGCAGCGCTTCATCTCCAAGGGGAAGCCACGGCGACAGCGTGGGCAGAGCCGCTCCTGTGGCTCGCGGGCGGGCTCAGGGATCAGCAGCTCCAGCGCCTTGATCTGAAAAGGGTGCTGTAACGGCTCAGGGAGCACGGCGAGGAGGGACTGCTCACGGTCCGTGCGATCTGCGGGGATCTCAGCGGCGATCTCCAGCCAGCCCGCCTCCAAGAGCTGAAACGCGGCCTTCGTGATCTGAAACTCGCTGAGGTGGGTCTGATGCCCCAGCGCGTCGATGTGTTGAGGCTCATCGAGGGCCGCCCAGACCACACGCTGGATGGGGCCCAGCGCGTTGAGATCAGGGGGCGTCGAGGCGCGCCGCAGCCGCGTAAAGGGATCGGGGATGCGCCCCCTGAAGTGGCGCGTCTCATCTAAGCGACACAGCCCCTCCATCAGCGCGGCTTGGACGCTGAGCTGGATCGGCGCGGGCATCCAGCTCGGATCAAGCCGCGTCAGCTGAAAGCCCCCCTCTTTGATCTCCAAGAAGGCGTAGATCAGCTCCAGGCAGTAGCCCTCAAAGAGCCCTTGGAGTCGCGCCACGCCGCCGAGATCGAGGGCCTCGAACAGCGCGTCGAGGCCACGGCCCAGGTGCTCATGCTCATTGGAGAGCTTGTAGAGCGCCTCGCGGGTGATCCCATGGCGCAGCAGGTAGGCGCCGAAGCCGTCGATGGGGCGATCTGAGGCCGCGCCGATGATCTCGCCCTTGTCAAAGCAGAGGTAGCGACGGCCATCGCTGGGGCTGAAGACCAAGCAGCCCGATTGCCTTGCGTTGGCGATGAGGTTGATCACCTCGACGGCGGCGCCGAAGGCCCCCACGTCACCGTTCACCGTCGAGTGTTCACCTGTTTTTCGCCGCACGCTTCAGACTCCTCATGGCGCGCGGATAGTTATTTGAGTTGCTTGGAATGTCAAGAATGAGCGGCGTCGTGGCGCGGGGCTGCTTCATCCTTAAGGATCTCTTTGGCGGCCTGCCAGGCGCGCTCCATCGCCTCGATGTCCAGGCCCTCCAGCCCGCCTGTGGCGCGCAACGCCCGCTCCATCTCCCGAAAACGCCGCTCAAACTTGGCGGTGCTCCGCCGCAGCGCGCCCTCGGGATCAACCTTGAGGTGGCGGGCCAGGTTGACCAAGGAGAAGAGGACATCGCCCAGCTCATCCTCGATGGCCGCCGCGTCGCCCGTCGCCCGCGCCTCGGCCAGCTCGGCCAGCTCCTCATGGGCCTTGTCCACCACCCCCTCGATGTCAGGCCAGTCAAAGCCCACGCTCGCCGCCTTATCGCCGATCCGCGCCGCGCGGCTGAGCGCGGGCAGCGCGCGGGGCACGCCGTCGAGGGCGCTCTCCCGCCCCTCGGCCTGCTTGATCGAGTCCCAGATGCCCCGCACCTCCTCAGCGGAGGTCACGGTCAGCTCACCAAAGACGTGGGGGTGGCGTCGCTCCATCTTGTCGGCGATGGCCTCAGCCACATCATCGAAGCCCCACGCGCCCTCCTCGCTGCGGATCTGGGCCTGGAAGGCGATCTGGAGCAGCAGATCGCCCAGCTCCGCGCGGTGCGCCTCGGCGTCCCCGCTTTGGATCGCCTCAAGCACCTCATAGGTCTCCTCCAGCAGCCACTTCTCCAGGCTCTCTAGCGTCTGGGCGCGATCCCAAGGGCAGCCCGCCTCGCCGCGCAGCCGCGCCATGATCCGCACCAGGCGCGCGGTGTTCTTTAGCTCACTCATCAGGGCTCCTCTGAGGGGTTGATGGCGGGGATGATAGCTCAGGTGAGCCCTTGGATGATCCGCGCGCCGATCTGGGAGAGCGGCAGGATCTCATCGGCGACGCCCGCGCGCGCCACGGCGCCGGGCATCCCCCAGACCACCGAGGAGGCTTGATCTTGGGCGAAGATAACGGCGCCGAGGCGTGAGAGGTGGACGCAGCCATCGCAGCCATCGCGGCCCATCCCCGTGAGGATGGCGACGCGGCTCTTGCCGCCGTAGACGTCGGCCACGGCGTCGAGGAGCACGTCCACGGCGGGGCGCACGAAGTTGACCTCGGGGCCTTGGTCGAGGACCACCCGCACCCCCCCGCCCTGCCGCTTGATCCGCATGTGATAGCCACCTGGGGCGATGAGGATCTCCCCCGCGTTGACGGGCTCGCCGTCCACGGCCTCGCGGATGATCAGGCCCGTCTTGCGGCCCAAACGCTCGGCGAGGCACTGGGTGAAGACGGGGGGCATGTGCTGGACGATGAGCGTGGGCACCTTGAGGGGGCGATCAAAGCGCTCTAGGACATCATTGAGCGCCTTGGGGCCGCCGGTGGAGCTGCCAATCACCAAGACATCGGGGGAGACACGCAGCTTGGCGGCGGCGGACTTGTGCGCGGCGGGGATCGCGGGCGACGTGGCGCGCTCAAC
>JAHJCH010000101.1 GCA_018813065.1 Myxococcota bacterium | reverse complement strand
CGGGCGGCCTCCTCGCGCTCGCGGGCTTGGCGGACGGCCTCCTCGCGCTCGCGGGCTTGGCGCTCAAGCTCCTCGCGCTCAATGGCCTCTAGACGCCGGATCTCCTCTTGGTTGCGCGCCGCCTCGCTGGGCGGCTTGATGCCCTGCGGGGGCTCGCTGGGGAGCCAATGGTTTGGCCCCGTTGACATCTGAATCCACGCCTGATCGGTGTCTGAGTAGGTGCGCTTGGTCAGCACCTGATCGATCTCCCGCTTGTAGAGGCGCAGCTGGTTGGACATGGCCTCGGCGGCGGCGCCTTCGCCCCGCGCCTCAAGGATCTCCACGAGGCCGGTGTACATCCGCTCGTACTCGGCGAAGACCACGGCCTGCGTAAAGCGTGGACGATCTCCTTGGATGTAGCGGACCGCCGCGAGGGCGTAGTGCTCCTCAATCTCGGGGAGATCCCCCGCCTCGACGCGCTGGCGAGCGCGCTTGAGCGTCGGCTTGAGGAGCGCGCGGCCTGAGCGCAGCTCAAGGTGCGCCGCAGCGGAGATGATCAGCACCAGCCCCTCTTTATCGTCGGCGGCCTCCTTGAGCCGCCTACGCAGCTCCGCCTCGCACGCCTCAATCAAGCGCATATCCTCGCGCTGCGCCTCCAGGCCCTTGAGCCGCTCGCTGGGATCGCCCTCGCGGGACAGGCGCTTGAGCCAAGGCAGGAAGTCCAGCGCGGGGTTGAGCACCTCCAGGCTGTCAAGCGCGGGGTCTGAGGGCGCGTTGAGGCTGACCTCTTGGGTGCCCAGGGCCTCAAAGCCGTCGTCGATGAGCGCCGCCTCGTCGGCGCTGGTCAGGGCGTCGAGGGGGAACTCCACGCGCGCCACGCCCAGCAGCGGGGGGGCTTGAGGCGCCTCAGCCGCCTCAACCACCTCGATCTCCTCAGGCAGCGTGTTCTTGGCGGTCTCCAGCGAGAGGCCCACGGGCCGCAGCGCGGGCGTCGCTGAGGGGGCTGACAGCGAGAGCTTGGGCACGCCCAGGCCCGGCTTAAGGCCGCCGCCGCCCAGGTTCAAGCTGGGCAGCCCGCTGAGCTTGGGCGCGGGCGGCGCGGGCGGTAAGGAGATCTTGGGGCGCGGCAGCTCAACCTTGGGCAGCTCGGCCTTGGGCGGTTCGGCTTTGGGCGGTTCGGCTTTGGGCGGTTCGGCTTTGGGCGGCTCGGCTTTGGGCGGCTCAGCCTTGGACGGCTCGGCTTTGGGCGGCTTGGGCGGCTCGGCTTTGGGCGGCTCGACTTTGGGAGCTTCAGCCTTGGGCGGCTCGGCCTTGGGCTCCAAATCAACGAGGCGCACCTGCGCGGTGCCCGCCCCCGTCTCGGGGTGCTGCCCGCCCGACTCACGCTCAAGGGAGCGGGCGGGCTCGTCATCGAGGCCCTCGTCGATCACCGTCGAGACGCGGCGATCCACCGGCGCGGCGGGCTTGGATGAGGTGGGCTGCTTGGCCTCGGCCTCGAAGTAGGCGTCGCGGGCGGCGTTGGGCGGCAGCGGATGGAGGCCCAAGAGGGTCACGTCCTCCAGCTTGGTGAGCACCTCGACCCGCCCCGCCATGTCCACTCGGCAAACTTCGCCGCCGTCGGGGTCGTTGCTGGCGAAGAAGAGGGCTTGGCCGTCAGGGGTGAAGCTGAGCCCCGTGTGCGTGCGGCCCGCCTCAGGCTCCAACAAGCAGCGCGGCTCGCCGTCGATGTCGCTGATCCACACCCGACCATCGGCGGCCCAGGCCAGCCGCGCTCCCTGGCGGTCGATGCACAGCGACTCGATCTTGAGGTGGTTCTTAAAGAGATCGTGGACGTGGCCCCCCTCAAGGGATACCCAGCGCAGGCGCTGACGCTTGCCCCCTCGGGCGCGGCCAACGAAGAACAAACGCTCGCCGTCGGTGACCGCGCCGACCTCCGGCACCGCGTCGCTGTCGTCGGTGAGGTTGACGAGGCCGACGGAGGGCGGCGCGCCTTTGTCCTTGAGCGTGCCCGCTGAGGTGCCCGGCTCATCGAGATCCAGGCGCCGCAGCGCCCAGTCCCCCTCGGCGGAGGTGCTCTCGAAGAAGACGAGCTGGGCGCCGCCAGGGAGGAAGATGGGGCGGACACAGGCCAGCCCCGTCACGCTGCCCGCCCCGGCGATCATCTCTTCGCGCAGGCTGTTGCCGTTGGGGTTGATCGAGAAGACATAGATGGCGGGCAAGGCCGCCTCGTCGTAGTAGCCCTCGATCGCCAGCCGCCGCCCTTGATCATCAAAGGCCGCGCCGCCGACACGCCACTTGGGATCGAGGGAGAGCCGCAGCCAGCCCATGCCCTGACGCTCCAGGTTGACCAGCCCCACCCGCGTGCGCAGCTTCCCCCGCACCCGCGCGCTGGCCACCGAGTCCACGGCCAGGCGCCCCCCGTCAGGGTGCAGCGCGGCGCGCAGCGGCGCCTCCTTCTTGTGCCGGTAGACCGTCCACGCCGCGCCGTCCGCCGCCCGCAGGCCCAGCAAGCAAGCGCCCTCGTCATCTAGAAGCTCTACGATCAGCCAATCCATCCTGGTCTCCAGCTCAGTGGATGTGTTGGCGCCAGAGGGCGCGCTGCTTGAGGCAGAAGTCATTGACGGACATCCCACGGCGCTCGCTGTCCTTGATCGCGGCGCGGATCGCGGCGACGTAGGCGTCCACCTGCGCGGGGGCGATGCGGCCTGCGCGGGCGGCGGCCTTCAACCTGGACCGCTCCGCTTCGCTCACCCAGCCGATGATGCACTGATCCTTGGAGAGCGTGTCGATCTCCACCACCGCGATCTCACGATCACGCTGCGTACGATCGCAGCCGGAGAGGACCAGCAGGCACAGCGCCGCGATGGGGGCCGCCCACCTCATCCTGAGAAGCGCTGCGCGATGGGGATGCGCCGCCCAATCCCAAAGGCCTTGGCGGTCACGCGCAGCCCCGGCGCCGCCTGCCGCCGCTTGTACTCATTGCGATCCACCTTGCGGATGATGTCATCCACCAGCGCCGGCGCGTAGCCCGCCGCGATGATCTCGGCGCGGGGCTGGCTGTGTTCGACATAGCGGACGAGGAGATCGTCGAGCACGTCGTAGTCAGGGAGGCTGTCGGCGTCGAGCTGATCAGGGCGCAGCTCGGCGGAGGGCGGCTTGGTCAGGGTGCTGACCGGGATCACCTCGCGGTGGCGGTTGAGGTGATGGGCCAGCTTGTAGACGAGGCCCTTGGGCAGATCGGAGATCACCGCCAAGCCCCCGCTCATGTCCCCATAGAGGGTGCAGTAGCCCACGGCCAGCTCGCTCTTATTGCCCGTGGTCAGGAGCAGGCCACCGAACTTATTGGTGTGGGCCATCAGCAGCATCCCGCGCAGGCGCGCTTGGATGTTCTCCTCGGCGACCCCCTCCTCGGTCCCGGCGAAGAGGGGCGCCAGCGTCCCGGCCACGGCCTGATAGGCGTCGGCGATGGGCAGGACGTGAAACTCGATGCCCAAGTTCTCCGCCAAGGCGCGCGCGTCGGTGACGCTGCCCTCGCTGCTGTAGTGGCTGGGCATACCCACGCCCACCACCGCCTCAGCGCCGAGGGCCTCGACGGCCAGGGCGGCGACGACGGCGCTGTCAATGCCGCCGGAGAGGCCCAAGACCACGCGTGAGAAGCCGCACTTGCGGCAGTAGTCGCGCAGCCCCAACAGCAGCGCCTCGCGGGTGTCGTCGATGCGCTCCTCGCAGGGCACCAGGGGCGCGCTGGCGGCGCCCTCGTCGAAGAGATCGGCGTAGATCTGCGCCGCGTCGAAGCGCCGCGCGCGGGCGATGACCTGCCCGGCGGCGTCGAGGACCATCGAGCCGCCCTCGAAGATCAGCTCATCGTTGCCGCCGACGAGGTTGCAGTAGACGACGGGCAGGCCGTGGCGACGGGCGGCGGCGGCCAGCATCTCTTGGCGCAGGGCGGGCTTGCCCATGTGATAGGGGCTGGCGCTGAGGTTGATGATCGCCTGCGCGCCTGCGGCGGCCAGCGCCTCGACAGGATCGCAGTCATAGCGGCGCTTGGGCCAAAAGACGCGATCGTTCCAGATGTCCTCGCAGATGGTCACGCCCAGCTTTAGCCCGTCGATCTCGATCGGCGCGTAGTCGCCCCGGTAGGCGTCGAAGTAGCGGGCCTCGTCAAAGACATCGTAGGTGGGCAGGAGGCTCTTGCGGCGCACCGCCAGGACGCGGCCCTCGCCGAGCAGGGCCGCCGCGTTGTAGAGCCCCAGCCCCGTCTCCGCCTCCACCCGCTCCGCGAAGCCGACGAGCATATAGGTGCCGCGCGTGCGCGCCGCCAGCTCGGCCAACGCCGCCTCCGTGGCCGAGATAAAAGCAGGGCGGGTGAGGAGATCGAGGGGGGGATAGCCACAGAGGGCCAGCTCAGGGAGCACGAGGAGCCGCGCCGAGGCCGCCTCGGCTGCTTCCAGCGCGGCGAGGATCAGGCGGCTGTTGCCCTCAAAGTCGCCCACCGTGGTGTTGATCTGCGCCAAGGCGATCTTCATGTGAACTCCTCATCCCAATCGGGTGCTTCGCCAGCGTCTGACGCCAGCATGGCTCGCGGTGCGCTGCGGTGCTGTGCGTGTATATCTGATGAGGCGCGTGGGGGCCAGATTTCACGCCTCAGCGGGCGGCGGCGGCGATCTCGCCGAGCGTAGACGCCGCGCCCCAGCCCTTGATCGGCGTCTGATCCTTGCGCAGCGGCTTGAGCAGCTCAGGGGCGTCGTCGGGGTAGAGGGTCTGGAGGCAGCCGACGGCGTAGAGGCGCGCGGGCCAAGGCTCGGCTTCGTCCAAGAGCGTCTCCAACACCAAGCGCGCCTGGTCCTTCTTCTGCGCCACGCGGTGAATGCACAGCTGCTCGACCTCCAGCTTGAGGCTGTCCTCCTCCTCGGGCCAGCTCGCCTCCACGGGCAAGGCCCGCAGCGCCTCGCCCAGCCGCTCGACGCCGCCGAAGTCCCAGATCATGTTCAACGCCGCGAAGCGCGGCGCGTGCTGGGTGCTGGGATCGTCGAGCTTGAGCAGCGCGAAGAGGGCGGGCAGCGCCTTGGCTTTAAGGTGGGACTCCGCCGCCTCCAGGCCCAGGTTGCGGGTGCTGGGGGGCACGCGGGGATCGCGCACCGTGTCGAGGAGGAAGCGCGCCAGCGTCTCATTGCCGTTGTGCAGCATGGCCTCGGCCAGCACGGCGGGCACCTCGGGGAAGCGGCGGCGCGCGTAGTCGAGCAGCGCCGCGCCCGCTTGGCGGCGGGCCTCTCCATCCCTGAGCTTGAGCAGCAGATCGTTGATCTCCAGCAAGGCTTTCAGGGACGACAGGCTCTTGAGGTGCTCGTAGATCTTCGGCAGCGCCAGCGCCGGGCGGATCGTCGCCATCGCCAGCAGCAGATCCTCGGGCTTCTTGCGCCCCTTGGGCGGCTCCGCCTCGGCGCTCCACGCCAAGGCCAGATCCACCACCCGGCCCACCAGCTCATCCACCTGCGCCTTGGGCAGCAGATCGAGGTGTGGGCCGAGGTAGAAGGTGAGGGCGGCGGCGCGGGCTTTCAGCTCGGGGGTGCCCTCGTTGAGGGCGGCTGAGGCCACGCGGGCGTAGCGCAGCGCCAGGGCGGCGCGATCCTCGGCGGGCGCCTCATTGAGGACGGCCATCAGGTGATCGAGGTGGCCCATCTCAAAGAGGACCCGCGCCGAGAGGAGGCGCAGCTCCATGGGCCGGGCCGAGTCCGCCAGGTAAGCTGAGAGCTTGCGCTCCCCCTGAGAGACATGCTGCCAGCTCTTGATGTCCTCGGCGTCGAGGCTACAGCCCGCCAGGAGTGTGGCGAAGATGAGGGCGCGATGAAGCATTGAAACTCATAGCATTTTCGTGTATTTGCGACGCTAACATTGAGGCGATCCGGCGTCAATATACACGCTCAAGCCCCCCAAGGGGCGCGGTTGTCCTGGAGAGGGGCTTGATAAGTTGACCGAGAAGAAGCCGGGCCATGACCGCCCAAAGACAGACACACGCATCACCCTGGGGCCAGCGCGCATCGCCGAGATCGGCCAGGCCGTCGAGCGCCTCTCGCCTTGGCTCGTCGGCGGGCGGCTCCAGGTCAACAGCAAGGGCGAGATCCACTGCATCGAGCCCGAGCCCGCCGAGGCCCTCGACGCCCTGCGCGCCCACGTCAAGGCGGCGCTCCCCGACGACACCTGTGATCTCATCGGCGAGCGCAGCGGCCTGGGCTGGGATGGCTTTATGGGTCATGTCATCGCTTGGTGGATGCCCCAGCGCCACCGCGTGGGCCTGCTGCGGGCGCTGACCGACCGCGCCGCGCTGCACGACGTCGATCTGCGCTTGCACTGGAACCAGGGGCGCCAGATCCCCACGCGCGCCGCCGCCCCAGGCGCCGAGGCGCTCATCTGGGGGGGCGTCTTTGGCCTCATCGGCGCCTTCGCCAGCACGCGGGTGTGGCCGCGCGAGGGCCTCCTGGCCATGATGATCCTGGCCGCAGGCGTTGTCCTTGGCCGCGTCTACCAGCGGGTCGTCACTGTCCACCGCTGCGGCGATCCGCTCTGCCAAGCGCCGCTGCGGGGCGAGGACGCCTGCCCCTCCTGCGGGGCGACCTTGCTGCGATGAGCCCTACGGCGTCCATCCCCGAGGCCCTCAAGGCGTGGTACGAGGCCCAGCGCCGCGCCCTGCCTTGGCGCGACGCGCCGACGCCCTGGCGTGTGTGGATCTCCGAGATCATGCTCCAGCAGACGCGGGTCAGCTCGGTGATCCCCTACTTTGAGCGCTTCATCGCCCGCTTCCCCGATCCCGCCAGCCTGGCGGCGGCCCCGCTCGACGACGTACTGAGCCTCTGGGCGGGGCTGGGCTACTACGCGCGAGCGCGCAACCTCCACGCCGCCGCCGGTCAGATCGTCGCCCGCCACGGCGGCGTGATCCCCGACGATCCAGCGGCCTTCGCCGCGCTCAAGGGCGTGGGCCGCTACACGCTGGGGGCGGTGATGAGCATCGCCTTTGGTCGGCGCCTGCCCGCCCTCGACGGCAACCTCACGCGGGTGATCTGCCGCCTGGATCTCATCGAGGAGGACCCCCGCGCCAAGGCCACCCAGGACCGGCTGTGGCGTCGAGCGGCGGCCCTCGTCGATGATCCACAGCCCGGAGAGATCAACCAGGCGCTGATGGAGCTGGGCGCCACGGTGTGTACGCCCAAGTCGCCCGCCTGCCTGCTCTGCCCCCTGGCCGCCCACTGCCGCGCGCGGGCCGAGGGGGCCGCCGCGCGCCTGCCCAAGAAGACGCCCAAGGCGGCGCGGCCTACCCAGCGATGGCGGGCGGCGCTTTTGCGCGATGAGGGCGGGGTCTTGCTGGGCCAGCGCCCCACCGAGGGGCTGCTGGGGGGGCTGTGGGAGCCGCCGCAGGCCCCCGATGAGGCGGGCCTGGCCGCGATGGGGATCAAGACCGATGGCGAGGCGCGCGTGATCACCCACGCCTTCACCCACCTGATCTGGGAGGTGGAGGCGCTGGAGGGGCGCGCGGTCGAGGGGGGCGTCGAAGGCGGGGGCTATACCGCCTTTAAGCGCGTCGCCGAGGCCGATCTGGGCGGCGTGGCCCTCACCGGCCCGGCGCTCAAGGCCCTGCGCGCCTGGGGCGTCGCCGCGCCCAAGCGGCGCGGGGCGGGGCGCGGCCCATGAGCGAGGGGCCGATCAGCGTCGGGGAGCTGAGCCGACGCATCAAAGAAGCCGTGGAGCGGCCCTTTCAGCGCGTGTGGGTCGAGGGCGAGCTGGGCGAGGTCAAGATCAGCGCAGGGGGCCACGCCTACCTCTCGCTCAAGGACGACGAGGGGCTCATCCAGTGCGTGATCTGGGCGCAGACGCTGCGCGGGCTGAGCCAGCGTCCGCCGCCGGGCAGCCGCGTGGAGATCTATGGCCGCCTCACCCTCTACCCGCCGCGCGGCGCCTACCAGCTTGAGGTGCAGCGGCTGCGTCTCGCGGGCGTGGGCCAGCTCCAGCTCGCCTTTGAGGCGCTCAAGCAGCGCTTGGCCGCCGAGGGCCTCTTTGATCCTGCCCGCAAGCGCCCCATCCCCGCGCTCCCCAGGGCCATCGGCCTGTTGACCAGCCCCACGGGCGCGGCGGTGCGCGACATGGAGGCCGTCTTAGACCGCCGCGCGCCGCAGATCCCCATCTACCTGATGCCGACCTTGGTCCAGGGCCGGGGCGCGGCGGAGGCCATCGCGCGGGGGCTCGACGCCTTGGCCGCGCACCCCGACGTGGAGGTGATTCTTCTGGCGCGGGGGGGCGGCAGCCTGGAGGATCTGTGGGCCTTCAATGAGGAGATCGTCGCCCGCGCCGTGGCGCGCTGCCCCACGCCGATCATCAGCGGCGTGGGCCATGAGACGGACTTCACCATCGCCGACTTCGTGGCGGATCTGCGCGCGGCGACGCCCTCGGAGGCGGCGGAGAAGGCCGCGCCCGCCCGCGACGCGCTGCGCTTCAACCTCGCCGCCTTGGAGGACCGCGCCGGGCGGGCCATGGCGGCGATCATCACCCGCGAGCGGCGGCGGCTCGATGATCTACAGCGCCGCGCCGCCCTCGATCTGGGCTTGGATCGGCTGAGGCTGGAGATCAACGCGCTGAGCCAGCGACAAGCGCGGGCGATCGACGGGCGGCTGAGCG
>JAHJCH010000008.1 GCA_018813065.1 Myxococcota bacterium | reverse complement strand
CCGCCCCCCCACCGCCACCGTCGCCGTCGCCGCGCCGCCGCCGCCGCCCAACCAGCCCCTCCAACTGGCCGCGCCCACCGGTGAGTCCATCGGCCGCCGTGAGCTGCGCGATATCGAGCAGGGCAGCCCCGCCCTCAACGGGAAGATGGCCGAGATCGTCGCCCTCATCGAGGGCAATAAGGCCAAGCAGGCCCTCAAGGCGGCCCTGGCGTGGCGCGCTGAGGACGCCACGGATCTGCTGGCCGTCGTGGCCCTGGGTCGCGCGTATCAGGCCACCGGGGATCTGGAGAGCGCCCGCCGCGCCTTCGGCAGCGTCTTGGATCTCTATCCCTCACGCGCGGATATGCGTCGTCTCGCGGGTGGCTGGCTCAGCCTCCTCGGCCCCGAGGGCTTGGCTCTGGCCGCCGATACCTTCCGCGTCGCCATGCAGCAGCGCCCCGATCATCCCTCCGTTTATCATCAACTGAGCATGACCCTCGTCCGCCTCGGTCAGTTTGAGGAGGCCCTCGATGTGGCCCTCAAGGGCATCTCCGCCCGCCGCGTGGAGAACCGCTTCCCCGCCGTCGTGCGCATCCTCCAAGAAGACGCCCAGCTGATCGCCGCCGCCTGGGCCGCCGCTGAGCCCAAGCGCAAGGAGGAGCTGGTTAAGCGTATGCAGGCCCATAACCTGCGCATCGATGAGGCCGCTCAGACCCGCTTTGTCCTGACCTGGGAGACGGACTCCAATGACGTGGACTTCCATATCTTTGATGGTCAGTTCAACCACGCTTATTACTCCCGCCGCACCCTGGCGACGGGCGGTGAGCTGTACGCGGACGTGACCACCGGTTATGGCCCCGAGTGCTTCACCATCTATGGCGCCAAGGCCCACCCCTATCTGCTCAAGGCGCATTATTATCGTCGTGGCCCCATGGGCTATGGCGCCGGCGCGGTGCAGATCATCCGCCATGACGGCCAAGGCCACCTGGGCTTTGAGGATCGCCCCTTCGTGATCATGCAAGACGGCGCTTATGTTGACCTGGGCAAGGTCGGCGCCAAGACGGCGAAGATCGCCAAGTAAGAACCCCGCCCTTCGCCCCTCAGGCCCCGCGCCGCCTCGGCAGGGCCAGGCACGCCAAGCCAAATACGATCAGCAGGCCCAGCGGGGCGCCACGCCCCGAGGTCGTTGAGCAGCCCCCTGAGTCGCCGCTGGTCTCGTCGTCTACGCCGCCGTCCACGTCAGGGAGGGGGGGCGCTTCGCCGCCTTGGCCCGCTTCGCCTTGGCTGCCGCCTTGGCCCGCTTCGCCACCTTGGCCGCCGCCTTGGCCCGCCTCGCCGCCTTGGCCGCCGCCTTGGCCCGCCTCGCCGCCGCTTAAGCAGGCGCCCTCAGCGCAGCCCGCTCCGCCGCAGTCCTCGACCCGCTCACCCCGCGCGTCGCAGCTGTCGTAGGCGTAGAGATCCCCCTCGTCGCAGGCGCGGTAGGCGTCCTCGACGCAGCCCACCTCGCCACAGGCGTTGTCCCGGCACATCAGCCCCTCTGGGCAGTCCTCGTCGCTGAGGCAGCAGCCCTCGATCTCCTCGGTGATCACGCAGCGGCCCTCTTGGCAGGCCACTGTCCTGCAGGGGCCTGGATCGTCGCAGTCGATGTCGTCGCAGTCGCAGGCGTCCCCCTCGCCGTCGCGGTCACGGTCGGCTTGATCCGGGTTGGCCATCGTGGGGCAGTTGTCATCGTGGTCGGGGCGCCCGTCGCCGTCGCTGTCTAGCTCGCCGACGACCTCCAAGCTGAGGGGGATGATCAGGGTGGGCCGTCGGGTGTCGTTGGAGGTCAGCCGCAGGTTGGCCTCATGGTGGCCGAGGGGCAACGCGCTGGCGTTGACGCCCAGCGTGATGTCGGCGGCCTCGCCCGCGCGAAGCTGGCCTTCGGCGCCCTCAAGGTGGAGGTAGCCAATCGAGGTGGCGATGGCCAAGCTCAGACCCTCATGCAGCTCATGGGCGATGCTCATCCCCTGGGCGGCGGCGGCGTCCTGTATCCCCACCAGGGCCTCGCCACCGTCGCTGTAGTTGAAGCGAATCTCGCCAGTGGGGCTGAGCACGCATTGGAAGGTGTGCTTGGAGCTGCCGCCGTAGACGGCGACCTCGTCCCAGGTGATCACCCAACGGCCCCCCACCTCGCCCCAGTAGACCGCGCCGCCCTCGCCGGGGTTGAGGTCGCGGTAGAAGACGGCCAGCAGGCTCTTGGGGAAGTTGGGGGAGGGCATGCCCTCCATGCCCCAAGGCACCCCCGGCGCGGACTGGCCAAAGTTGATGTAGCCGTTGGAGCCCACCCGCGCCACGCTGTAGACGCCTGAGTAGAAGGGGAACTCGCCCGGCAGCGTGATCTCCACGTCTTCGTCGTCGCCGAGCTGGAGAGCGTGGCGCGCGGCGACAGGGATGTCGATCCACTCTGAGTTGATCTCGCCCTCATCCGAGTGCGCCCAGCGGTAGCCAAAGGCGTCGTCGCCTTGGCTGTAGCTGCTGGTGAGCGCGTAGCGCAGCTGGCGATCGCCGTCGTTGGCGACGTTGAGGATCACCTCGGCCTCCGGGTTGACCTTGGCGATGGTCAGGCTCAGCGCCTCTTCAGAGAGCCGCAGCTCAGGGCGCCCCATCTGGAAGACCTCAGGGCCCTCGGCGGGGATGGTGACGAAGCGGGACTCGGCGCTCCACTCCGGGTGCGTCACCGTCAGCGTGTACTCGCCCTCGTCGAGCCCCTGGAGCGTAAAGGCGCCGTCGCTGATCTCGGCTTGCCCCGGCGTGGGGCCAGCGAAGCGCAAGAGGCCACCACGCAGCGGCTCGCCGTCACCGTCGATGACTGTCCCTGATAACGCGTTGCCCACGGTGAGGCGGATCTCGGCGCTCCACTCGCCCTCCTCGGCGGTGAAGGTCAGCGTTAACGGCACGCGCGTGCCGTTGGCGCAGGGGTGAATCTGCACGCGATGGCGAGCCTCGGGCTCCAGCTCGCCGCCCGCCTCAAGCGCACCGTAGCTGAGGGGCTCGCTGAGCACCTCAACGCACTCGCTGGGGCTGCTGAGCGCCGCGCGCAGGTTGGTGGCCGCCGCGTCGCCGAAGTTCTTGATCACTGCTTGTAGCGCCATGCGCTCGCCCGGGCTGGCCTCGCCGTTGCCGTCGCCCTGCGTCTCTTCTCCCTCGCCGTCGATCCAAGCGCGCTCGCCGAGGCCGATAAAGGCGCCCCCCGGCGGGATGACGATCCACTCCGCCTCCGCAGGCAGCAGGTTATGGCCCGTGACCGTCAGCCGCAGCGGGCCAGGCGCGCGCAGCCCCTCAAGGTTAAACCGCGCCTCGCCGCTGGCGTCGGTGATCGCGGCGGTTTGGATCTCGCCCTCTTTGTAGAGCGCCACCAGCGCCCCGGTTGTCGGGCCGTCCGCCGTGCTGATCTCCACGCTCAGCGCCTCTTGGCCCAAGATCACCGCAGCAGGGCCGCTGATCTCCACCGCGCGAGGCTGCTGCGTCCAGAGGTCCACCGAGGGATCGCCCATGACGTTGTACTCTTCGATGGCGTACTGCACGCTCCAGCTGGCGTCGGCCCGCTCATGGAAGAGCCGCAGCCCCATGTCCGTCACGCCGCCGATCGTGGTGTAGCCCTCGTCGGCAGGCCAAGGGTAGCCCGCCATGTGCGGATCGTCTTGGCGCGCGCGCAGCGAGGGCTCAAAGGCGGCCCAGACCGCCTTCTCGATCAGATCGTCCTCATCCCACAGTGAGTTGTTGCTCGCCGCCCAGCTGGCGACGGCGCCGCCCTCGGCCTTGAGCCAGGCTTCGCTAAAGCAGTCGCCTTGGTCGTTGTGCTGGAACTGGCCGCACTGGCAGGCGTTGGTGATGACGAAGGGGTAGGCGCCGCGATCCTCAAGCGCGAACAGGAAGTCGTTGCCGATGGGTACGCAGGCCCAGCCGTCATGGCCGCCGTGGCCCGAGTAGTTGATGATGCTCTGGCCCGCCTCGATGCCCGCTTCGGCGCGGCTGAGCGTCTCGTCGAGCCCCAGCACGTCAAGGAAGGCGTCGGTGGTCTCCATGCCCATGGCCTCAAAGGCCGGGCGCACCCACTGGTGCGTAATCCGCCCCAGCGCGTCATGATCGTCGCTGGCGACCCATAGGCTGCTGCTGTACCACGCCTGCTGCGGGTCGGTGGGCCGCTCGTGGGCCAGCGTCTTGCGCACCACCACCTCAAGCTCCGCCGCCGTGGCGATGGAGAAGCGGCCTACATGGAAGTCCGGGACCTGGTCGGCGGTGTAGTCGTCGTCAGGGGCGTCCATGGTGGCGAAGTACATGTCCGCCGCTTGGCGGTCGCCGTTGCCGTCGCCGTCCCAGAAGGGGATGTGCTGGACATCACCGACGAGGACGACGTAGGCCGGCGCGCCCCACGCCGGATCTGGCTGCTCGTAGAGCGTCCGCAGCGCCCCCTTGATGGCCTCCTTGCTCTGGCCAATCTCGCTGGTGCGCAGGACGCTGACCTTAAAGCCCTTGCGCGTCTTCCACTCGATCAGCGGCGCTAACACCGGCAGAAAGCCCTGCTCCGCGTGGTCGGCGACGACGAGGACGTAGTGGATCGGCGCCTCGGGCGCGGCGGGCTTGCCCAGCAGCGCGGGCACCCCGAGGATCTGGGCGCTGATCTCACGCGAGAGCCCCGGTAAGGCGCGCGTCAGCCCCGCGCGCGTGGCCGCAAGATCGGCGTCGGCGACGCTGAGGCGAATCTCGATGTCACGGTAGAGCACCAGCTCGCCCCGCGCCGGGTCGTAGCGCGTCGGCTGGATCTCGATCACCGCGTGGCGGACCCCTCGCAGCGTCTCTTCTTTGATGATCCGCGCCCCCTCGCCCTCGCCCCAGGCGCGGGCGTAGGCCTTGGGGTTGTAGGCGAAGGGCTCGGCGGCCCGACACTTCCACTGGGGCGGCTGGGCGGGGCGCAGCGGCGCGTCGAGCGCGTAGGTCGTCGGCGCTCCTCGCCGCGCGCTGATCTTGATCGCGCCGCCATAGGGGAGGGCGACGCGGCGCCGGTAGACCGGCAGACGCGGCGCGCCGGCAGGGTTGGCCCCGCCACCCCCGATCAGCTCGGCGCGGGTGAAGGCTCGGTCCCCCTCGGTCACGCGCTCAAGCCATAGCCCACTGAAGTGGGCGCGGAGGTGGAGGCCGTCGCTCATGGCGCGGGTGACCTCAAGTTGGCTGCCTTCGCTGAGGCGCGCGCCTTTGTCGGCGGGCGCCCACTCGGCGAGCGCGGGGCTCGTCAGCAGGCCAGTGGTGAGGAGCAGGCGGGTGAAGAATCTCATAGGCGTCCTTTAGGCAAGACCGCCCATGCTAGGGAGCGCGTTTTTGAGTGAACAAGTGTAGTTTTATACACCCGCTTTGTAACGTCGCCCTCAGATGTCCAGCTCGGCTTGGTGGGCGTTGCCCTGAACGAAGATAAAGCGCGCCCCTGGGTCCTTGCCCATCAGATCGTTGATCGTGTTCTCTGTCTCTAAGACCCGCTCGTCTTGGATCTGGACCCTCATCAGACGCCGTGAGTCCGGGTCAAGCGTGGTCTTGTAGAGCGTGGCAGGCATCATCTCGCCGAGGCCCTTGAACCGCTGTATCTCCACCCGGCCCTTGCTCTGGTGGCGCTTGAGCAGCCGCGCCTTCTCTCGCTCGTCCGCCGCCCAGTAGGTCTTCTTGTTGACGTCCACCCGAAATAAGGGCGGCTGGGCAAGGTAGACGTAGCCGTTGAGGATCAGCGGCTTGAGGTAGCGGTAGAAGAAGGTCAGCAGCAGCGTGGAGATGTGGTGGCCGTCACTGTCGGCGTCCATCAGCAGGATGATCTTGTGGTAGCGCAGCTTGCTGAGATCAAGGGCCTCGCCCATCCCACAGCCCAGCGCCTTGACGATGTCCATCAGCTCTTGGTTGGCCATCACCTTCTTGAGCGTCGCTTGCTCGGCGTTGAGCACCTTGCCCCTCAACGGCAAGATCGCCTGCGTGTGGCGATCCCGACCTTGCTTGGCTGAGCCCCCCGCGCTGTCACCCTCCACTAAGAACAGCTCGCTCTCCGTCGGGTCGTCGCTGGCGCAGTCGGCGAGCTTGCCCGGCAGGTTGAGCCGGTGGCTGATGGCCGTCTTGCGCTTGACGGCCTTGATCGCTGAGCGGCTGGCGGCGCGCGCCCGCGCCGCTTGCACAATCCGCGTGATGATCTTCTGGGCGATGGTCTGGTTGTGGTTGAGCCAGTTGCTCAACGTCGCCCTCAACGCGCTCGCGACGTGGCCCCTCACCTCCGGGTTGTTGAGCTTGTCCTTGGTCTGGCCCTGGAACTGCGGCTCGCGGATAAAGAGGTTGATGATCGCGCTGAGCCCCTCGCGGATGTCCTCTGAGTTGATCTGGAGGCTCTTGGGCACCAGGTCGTGGGCCTCGATGTATTCGCGGATCGCCTTGTGTACCGCGTCCTTGAAGCCCGCCTCGTGCGTGCCGCCGTCCTGCGTGGAGATGCTGTTGACGAAGCTCTTTATTTGCACCTGCGTCGATTCGGTCCAGGCTAAGGCGATCTCCACCGAGCCCTCAATGTCGTCGGTCCGCTCCGTAAAGAAGATCTCCGGCGTGACCTTGATCCGCCCCTGCGCGGCGATAAGGTCGTCGAGGAACTCGACAACCCCCCCCTCGTGCTTGAAGGTCTGGCTCTTCTTCGACCCTTGGCTGTAGTCCGTAAAGGTGATCTTGACCCCTCGATGGAGGTAGCTCTTGATCTCAAGCCGACGGGCGATCTCCTCGGGCTCGAAGGCGGTGTCCTCGAAGATCTGCGGGTCCGGCGCGAAGGTGACCTCTGTGCCATGTCCACGGGCGTCTTCGATCCGCGCCACCGGCGCTAACGGGCGCCCCCGGCTAAAGCGCTGCTCGTAGAGCCCGCCGTCTCGCTTGACCTTGACGTGCAGCGCTTGGGACAGCGCGTTGACCACGCTGGCGCCAACCCCATGTAGCCCCCCAGAGGTCTTGTAGGCCCCCTCCTCAAACTTCCCCCCCGTGTGCAGCTCGGTGAAGATCACCTCCAGCGTGCTGCGCCCCGCCTTGGGGTGGATGTCCACCGGGATCCCCCGGCCATTGTCCTCGCAGGTGAGGCTGCCGTCGGCCTGGAGCGTGACGCTGACGACGCTGGCGTGGCCGTTGATCACCTCGTCAATGGCGTTGTCGACGATCTCCCAGATGAGGTGGTGGAGGCCGTCCTTGCCCGTGCCGCCGATGTACATCCCCGGTCGCTTGCGGACATGCTCAAGCCCTTCAAGGAGGATGATGCTCTCTGCGTTATAGGATGATGTGTTCACGCGCCCTCAACCTCATCTCTTGGTCAACCTCATCTCTTGGTTTAGTTTCTAATGCGCTCATTTGTTGTGTTATCGCTTAGCTCTCTTGAGGGGTCGCTTCGCTGGGCGGCACAATGATCTCGGCGCTGGCCTCGGGTAACTCCAGCCGCCCCACTCTTAACACCACCGTCCCCTTGCTCCCCCGCTTGCCGATGGGGAAGCTGGCCTCGCAGACCGTCACGTCACGCCCCCGCCCCGTGCGCACCCTCAGCCCCTCTCGCTTGTTGGCCGTGGCTTGGAAGCCCAAGATGTGATCGTCGGCGCTGAGCTTGATGGCTTGCACCCCCCTCACCGCGCTGAGCTTGATGGGGATCTCTTCGCTGGCGAAGAGCAGCGCCCGCCCCCTTGAGGTGGCCACCCCAATCATGTCCGTTCCCGAGGCCGCCACCACCCCCAAGAGCGCGTCGTCGTCGGCGAGGAGCATCACCTTGCGCCCACTCTTGGTGCTGATGTCGGCGTGCAGGCTCAACGGGAAGCGCGCGATCCGCCCCTGTTTGGTCAACGCGATCCCATAGCGCTCGCCATCCGCCCCCGCTGGCGGGAGCAGCTGATCGTCGTGGGCGATCACCGCGATGATCTGCTCGCCGTCCGAGAAGTTGAAGATCGCTTGTATGGGGTCGCCGTAGCCCGTGGTGCTGGTGATCTTGTCCACCCGCATGACGTAGCCAATGCCCTTCTGCGTGAAGAACGTCAGCGTCCGCGTGGTGTCCGTGCGGATCGCCCAGCCAATTTGATCGCCATCAGGGACGCGCACCGCCCCAATCTCCGTAAAGCCCCCCTGGCGCTTGAGCCGCCCCTGGCGCGAGAGGAAGACCCAGGCGCCCTCCCTCAAGATGTAACGCTCGGCGTCAAAGGTGTGCTCTTCGTCCGGCCCCGCCAGCTGCGTTCGACGCCGATCCCCGTAGGTCTTGCGCAGGTTGTGTAGCTCGTCGCGGATCAGCTGCTTCATGGACTCGGGGTTGGAAAGCAATGCCTCGATGCTGCGCTGCTCTCGCCGCTTCTCCTCTAGCTCTGCCTGGATCGAGAGGATCTCCAGCCGCGCTAGGCGGTAGATCTTCATGTCAAGGACATGGCTGATCTGCACCTCGCTGAGCTGGAACCGCGCTTGGAGCTTGTCGGAGATCTCTTCGCGGTTTTGACTCTCTCGGATCAGGTTGAGGACTTCGTCAAGGTGGTTAAATATCTTCTCGAAGCCTTCGAGCCTGTGTATCGTCTCTTTGATCTTCTTGAGCTTGTGCTTGAAGCGCTTCTCTGTGATCTCAAATCTAAAGTCAAGGAAGTATTGTAAGACTTCTTTGAGCCCCAGTCTGAGCGGTTTCATGCCACCATGCTCTAAGTCAGGCACAAGGCAGGTCATGTTTACATTGAAGTTGCCCTCAAGCGGGGTGTGTTTGTAGAGGTAGGCCATGGCGACTTGAGGGTCGGCGCCCCGACGCAGCTCCATGACCACCCGCGTGTCCTCGGCGCTCTCGTCACGGATGTCTACGAGTTGGGGGAGCTTGCGGTCGATGATCAGCTGGGCGATCTTCTCCACCAACGCCGCTTTGTTGACCGCGTAGGGCAGGCTGGTGAGGATCACACACTGCTTCTTGTTGACGATCTCCACCTCGTAGGTGCCCCGCACCCGGATGGGACCCTGGCCCACCTCGTAGACCGCTTGGATCTCCTCTTGGGTGCTGAGGATCTCTCCCCCCCCAGGGAAGTCCGGCCCCTTGATCTTCTTGAGGAGCAGCTCCAGCGGGGTCGCGGGGTCGAGGCTGAGGAGCTGTAATGCGTCGATGATCTCGCGGAGGTTATGCGGCGGGATGTGCGTGGCCATGCCCACCGCGATGCCCGTCGCGCCGTTGATCAGCAGGTTGGGCAGCTGGGCAGGCAGCACGCTGGGCTCTTGGAGCTGGCCGTCGTAGGTGGGCTGGAAGCTCACCGTGTCGGCCTTGATCTCGTCGAGCAGATCCTCAGAGATGGCCTGGAGCCGCGCCTCGGTGTAGCGCATCGCCGCCGCGCCGTCGCCGTCGATGGAGCCAAAGTTGCCCTGGCCATCCACCAGCGGGTAGCGCAAAGAGAAGGGCTGGGCCATGCGCACCATCGCGTCGTAGATGGCTTGATCCCCATGCGGGTGGTACTTGCCCATCACGTCGCCGACGACACGCGCGCTCTTGAGGAAGCGCGTGTCCGCCCGCAGCTTGAGGTCCTGGTACATGGTGTAGAGGATCCGACGCTGGACCGGCTTAAAGCCGTCACGGACGTCAGGCAAGGCCCGGCTGGTGATGACGCTCAACGCGTAGTTGAGGTAGCGCTCTCGAGCCACGAGATCGAGGTCGGCGGCTTGTACTTTGGCGCCCTCACGGGGGGCGCCGCCCGGGTTGAAGAGGTCGATCTGCATCTTCGCTCTCGTATAATATGACGCCGCTAGAGTAACTGAACCTAGGCTCAGTCAACAAGGCTTTTCTGATCTTTTAAGGGGGGCGTTATGGGGCCTCGTCGCTTGGCCTTGGCCCGCGCTTGCTTGATCGTCATGGGCGCCTCGTCCCTGCTGTGGGGGCTGTGGGCGCGCGCGGCCTCGGAGGTCGCCTCGCTTCAATCTGAGCGTCAAGGCGGGGCCTATTTTTTAGGTGTTTTTTTTCAAGGCGCCCAGATTGGGGTCATCTCGGCTGAGGAGTCGTTGATCGGTGGGGGGGTGTGTCTATCAAGGGAGACGTCGCTTTTTATGAGGAATGGGCCGCGCGTGCATGAGACGCTCGCCTACGATACCGTCACCTATCCCCTCGACGGGGGTGGGGCGTCGCTGCGCTTCGAGGTACACGCGGGGGGGGGCGTGTTTAAAGGAACAGGTGAGCAAGCAGATGCTGCGCTGCGCTTGGTCATCGAGACCGGCGGCGGGCAGGCCTCCGAGCGCCTCGACGCCCCCCCCGGGCCGCTCGTCACCGCCGCCAGCTTGCCCTGGACCCTGCGCGCTCGACCCGCCGCCGTTTATCAACGCTTTGAGCCCCTATCCGGCGCCTTGAGGCCCTGGCGCGTCGCCCACGCTGATGCGGGGCGCTGGACCCTGGAGGATCCCGATGGCGCGCGGCTGATCCTCGATCTCGATTCCCAGGGGCGCCCCATACGCGAGGCCTCCCCCGGCGGCTTGGTGGCCCGCGCTCAAGGGCCGCGTGAGGCGCGCTGGGGGCACGCGGCGGCGCGCGCGGCGCGCGGCGTGGACGTGATGGCCGCGACCTTGATCCAGGGCGCTGGCCTCTCCATGACCACACCTCAACTCAAGGCGGCCCGCCGCCTGCGCCTGCGCCTGCGCGGCGCGCCCCTCGCCGCCTTCGATCTGGAGGATCAACGCCAGGTCTGGCGCGGAGATGTCTTGGAGATCCGCCGCGAGGGGCCAAGGCGCGGCGCGCCCCTGCCCGTGGCTTCGCCGCTTATGGGCACCTTGGCTTCAACTCGCTTTATTCAACGCGATCACCCCGAGATCGTGGCGACGGCCCGCGCCATCGTCGGCGACGCCGCCGATACCTTGACCGCCTCACGCCGCCTCGCCGCGTGGGTCCACGCCCACCTCAAGCGCGCTCACGTCGCGGGCGCCCCCAGCGCCCTGGAGACACTGCGCGCCGGCGAGGGGGATTGTAATGAGCACGCCGTCCTCTTCGCGGCCCTGGCCCGCGCCGTCGGTGTGCCCACCCGCGTGGTCCTCGGCCTCGTCTATCAAGAGGGCGCGTGGGGGTATCATGCCTGGAATGAGGTCTGGGTCGAGGGCGGCTTCCTTAGCCTCGACGTGACCTGGGATCAGCACCCCACGGACGTCGGTCACCTCAAGCTGCTGGCCGATGGCTTGGCGCGCCAAGGGCTGCTCGCTGGCCTGTGGGGGGCCTTGGAGATCGAGGCGCTGGCGCTGGATTAGCTGATTTTGATCACCTCAAGCGCGCTGGCGCCCTCTCCCCGAGGGGCGCCGAGACAGAAGATTTTGCATCCCCCTATCTCTCTGTAGAGAATGAGGCCGCTTTTAGACACAGAGGAGCGCGCGTGAAGTCACTCATCGGTCTCATCGGGTTACTGCTCCCGATCGCCGCCTTGGCCCTCCCTGAGGGGACTCGGCAGCTCGGCCTCAATCAGGGCCTTGAGGGCAATCAGACCATCCAGGTCTATCTTGAGGCGGGGGAGACGATCCGCTTCTGCTCCAGTGATGATGGCGTCCAAGAGGCGGACGTGGAGGTGGATGGCGCGATCTTTCGCGTAGACGCCAACCCCGGCGAGCCTATCCCCGATCTGGTGGAGGGGCAGGCTGATCACTTCCCCGTCTGGCGCCGCCGCATCGGCGAGGAGATCCTCCTCGTTCCCCCTCAAGAGAGCCTCAATGACGCCGAGCGCTGCCGTAATAACGCCCAGTGCGCCAGTCTTTTTGATGGCAATTACACCTGCCGTAGCGTCGCCGATGGCACCCTCAACAGCGGCGAGAACGCCGGCTACTGCGCCCGCGCCTTCTCCGTCACCGCCGCCCGCGGTTACTGTAACGCGCAGCAGGCGGCGGGCGCTCGCGCCTGGCATGAGGCGCTCATCGATCGCGGCGGGCAGTGGGGCCTCAACTTCTCCGGGGAGCCCGAGACGCGCTCTCGCAGCGGCGGCTCCGTTCGCTTCTTCGAGGTGGATGTGCTGACCGCCGCCCGCGCCAGCGTCGGCGGCGGGCGCGTTAACTCGCGTAACTGGCGCATCAACGCGCATAACTTCAGCTATGGCGCGGATACCCGCTTTTATGTCAAGGCCGATGTTAATCAAGGCGCCAACGTCTTTGTCATTCACTTCGACGCCTTGATGGGCTTCCGCTGGGGGATGCTCTCAAATAATCACGGCATCTTGGCTCACCCCCGCTTGAGCTGGTGCCTCCTCGGTGATCCCGATGTCCAGCATAACTGCCCCGATGGCTCCGGCGGTGAGCGCGTCAACGCGCGGCAGATGGGCTATACGATCTATCTCAACTATCCCAACCCCACCCCCGCCCCAGCCCCTGCCCCGGTCCTCTCCGAGCTGACCTTTAATGACGGCGTCGGCAGCCGCACGATCAGCCCCAACGGCGACGGCGTGCAGGACACCGGCGAGTTCTCCTTCCGCTCCAACGTCGATGGCACCTATGAGATCATCATCGACACCAACGGCGATGGCGTCTTCGACGTGGCCGATGACTGGAGCGCCGTCGGGGACGCGCAGGAGGGGCAAAACCGCGTCGCCTGGGATGGCACCGGGCGCGACGGGCAGCCCGTGGCGAATGGTCAGTTCGGCTTCCGCGTGACGCTGACGACCGCTGAGACGCACTTCCCCATGGATGACATCGAGGATAATCAAGGCGGCTTCGTCATCTATCGCCAGGATGGCCCCGGTGGCGCGCTTGAGCCCATGACGATGTTCTGGGATGACCGCGCGGTGCGCGACGCCGCCAACCTCGTCGATCCCCTCAACGGCGTCGCCGATGTCTTGACGACCCTCCCCGCTGGCTCGTCCCTGCCCCCCGCCGCGCATCAGCGCCGCCGCTGGATTCAAGAGACGATCAATGACAATGATATCTCTTTGATTATGGATACTTGGGTCATCGGTGAGGACACGGCGATCTTTGAGGCGTCTTGTGGTCTGTGTAACGGCGAGGATGACATCGTGACCTTCGATCAGATCGTCGTCGGGCCAGATGATGAGTCCGTTGATGCCGACGCGGATGGCTTGCCCGATAACCTGGAGATCAGCACCGGCACCGATCCAAATAACCCCGATACGGATGGGGATGGCATCCCCGATGGCGTCGAGGACGTTAACCGTAACGGTCAACGCGACGGCGATGAGTCCGATCCGCGCGTGGGCGATACGGATAATGATGGCTTGATGGATGGCGTCGAGGACGCTGATCGTGATGGCCTGCGTGATCCCGGTGAGACCAATCCGGCAGACAGCGATAGCGATGATGATGGTATCACCGACGCCGTGGAGGTTAACAGCGAGACAGGCAGTGATCCGCTTAATCCAGATACAGATGGTGATGGTTTGTCTGACGGCGTTGAGGATGCAAATCATAACGGTCGTCTTGATGATGGCGAGACCGATCCCACTCGTGCAGATACAGATCGAGATGGTTTGCTCGATGGCGTCGAGGTTAACGGTTCCAATCCGACTGATCCAACCCTCATCGATACCGATGGTGATGGGATCGTTGATGGCATTGAGGATGCGAATCGCAACGGCGCTTTTGATGATGGTGAGCTTGATCCCAATAATGATGACACCGATGGGGATCGAATCGTTGATGGTAATGAGGATACGAACCGTAACGGGCTGCGTGAGGCCGGTGAGCTTGACCCGCGTAACCCCGACTCAGACGGTGATGGGCTGAATGACGGTCTTGAAGATACCAACCTCAACGGTCGCTTTGATGACGGTGAGACAAACCCCCTCAACACCGACACCGATGGCGATGCGCTGCTGGATGGCTTCGAGGATGAGAACCATAACGGTCAGGTGGATGTGGGCGAGACTGATCCTCGCCGCCCCGACTCGGATAATGACGGGCTCTCCGATGGGGCCGAGGACGCCAACCGCAATGGCGTCGTCGATCCCAATGAGACCGATCCCCTCGATCCCGATACAGATGACGGCGGGGAGATGGACGGCAGCGAGGTCAACGGCGGGCGTAACCCCGTGGATAACCCCAATGATGATATCAATGATCAGCGCGACACCGACGGCGATGGCGTGCCCGATTTCCAAGAGGACTGGAATCAAAACGGCGTCATCGATCCCGGTGAGACCGATCCCAATAACCCCGACTCCGATGGTGATGGCCTCTCCGATGGCGCTGAGCGCTTCGGCGAGAATCAGACCGATCCGCTGAATGATGACACCGACGGCGACGGCATCCTCGATGGCCTGGAGGACGCCAACCACAACGGTAACTTCGATAATGGTGAGACACACCCCAATCACCCCGATACGGATCGCGATGGCCTGGGCGATGGCGTCGAGGACGCCAATCATAACGGTACGCGTGATCCCAATGAGACCGATCCCCGCCTCGCAGACACCGACGGCGATCTCGTCTCTGATGGCGTCGAGGACACGGATCTCGACGGCATCTGGGATGAGGGCGAGATGAACCCCCTCGATGATGACACGGATGATGATGGCCTGACCGACGGGCAAGAGGACGTCAATCAAAACGGCATCCGCGATCGCGATGAGACCGATCCGCGTGATCCCGATACGGACGGCGGCGGGGAGATGGACGGCAGCGAGCGGGCCGGCGGGCGTAACCCCGTGGATAACCCCGGCGATGACGTGGGCGGCGTGGCCGATGACGCCGATAATGACGGCCTGCCCGACGCCATCGAGGCGCAGCTGGGCACCGATCCCAATGATCCCGACACGGATAATGATGGCATCCTCGACGGCAATGAGGATCGCAACCATGACGGCATCATCTCAGCCGATGAGCTGGATCCCCGCGTGGCCGACACCGACGGCGATGGCTTGACCGACGGCGAGGAGGACTTCAACGCCAACGGCATCCACGATCCGGCGGAGACCAATGGCACGGACTCCGACACGGATGATGACGGCATCGAGGACGGCGTGGAGGTCAACGGCGCTAACCCCACCAACCCCGTCGTGCGCGACACCGACGGCGATGGCCTTGATGACGGCATCGAGGACGCCAACCACGATGGCGCTTATGATCCCGCCCTTGAGACAGATCCCAATAACCCCGACACCGACGGCGATGGCATCACCGACGGCGTGGAGGACATCAATCACAACGGCGCGCGTGAGCCCGGCAGCTACGCCGAGGGCGGTGAGACGGATCCCCGCGTGGCCGACACCGATGGCGATGGCATCGCCGATGGCGTTGAGGATGAGAACCTCAACGGCGTGCGCGAGCCCAGCGAGACAGACCCCCGCTTGGCCGACACCGACGGCGATGGCCTCAATGATGGCATCGACAGCGATCCGCTCGGCGGCTTGGCTGACGCGGGCGTCGGTTCAAATGAGCCCTCCCTGGATGTCTCCGGCGCCTCCCTCGCCGACAGCTGCCAAGTTCAGCTCGGCGCCCGCGCCGCTCCCCTGTGGCTGCTGCTCCTCCTCCCCTTCGCCCTGCCTCGGCGTAGACCCCGCCGCTGATCCCCCGCTGATCCCCCGCTGATCTCGGCGAAGCCTCGCCCACCACGCGCCCACCTGCTATCCTCGCCGCTCTGCCCAAGCCCTGGAGCTGATGACGATGCGCTGGGTCTCGCCCCTCCTCCTCCTCGCCCTCGCCTGCGGGCCTCTTGAGAAGCCTCAAGAGGACAACATCGCGCCGCACGGGCCTGATGATCCCAAGGTGGTCCGCCTCGCCTTCCTGGATCTCGTCAAGGCGGCTCAAGCTCAAGATCAAGAGGCCATCATCGGCGGGCTAGAGGCGTACCTCGCCACCCGCGAGGAGATCCGCGCGCTCTTCGGCCCAGAGGTCGGGGAGCACGTCTGGCGCGGCTATAACGACACGATCGCGGCGCGGCTGCGTAAGGAGGCGGCGGAGGTGATCTCTGCCCGCGTCAGCGAGGGCTACACCGAGGTGACGCTCAGGCAGGTCGGCCCGGCCTACCCCGCCCATACCACCCCCGGTGATCAGATCATGCTCGACGCGCTGGCGAGCAAGCGCGCCATGTTCAGCGTCCACCTCCACCGCCCAGGTGAGACGCTGGGGCTGCGGTTTAACGGCTTCGTCTGGATCAACGGGCGGTGGCGCGCCCTGTTGAAGTCCTATGACTTTATCGAGGCCCGCTGACGCGGCCTCGCCTCTCAACTGGAGTCATCGTGCGCCTCTCTCTTCTTCTCTTTGTCCTCCTCTCGGTCTGTGGCTTGAGCGTCGCCGCCGAGCCCAAGGCCGCCCCAGCGCTGGACGTGACCGCGCAGGGGGAGATCTCACGCGCGGAGCTGCTCAAGACCTTGGATGGCGGCCCTCAGCCCTTTATCGCCTCCATCGGCGTCGCCGCCCATCTGGAGGGCGGCCGCTTCGTCGGCTTTAAGCTCACCCACTTCAACCCGGACTCGCCCTTGGTCAACAACGCCTTTATCCGGCGCGGGGATGTCATCTTGACGGTGAATCAAGAGCCGCTGGAGCGCCCTGAGCAGTTTATGCGCGCTTGGGAGGTGGTGCGCGCCGCCCAGGCCCTCGACGTGGTGCTGCTGCGCGACGGCCAGAAGCGCCGCTTCCGCTGGACCATCACCCCTTGAGACAGCGGCTCGCCCGCGCCACGGGGGGGGCGTGCTTGGCCTACGCCTTCGCCTTGCTCCTCTGCGCGCCGCGCGCCACGCCGCTCCTCTTGGCCCCCGCCACAGCGCTCTGGCTCGTCCGCTGCGCCGCCGCACGCCCCCACCCCGTCTTGGATCTCTTGGCCCTGCCGCTCCTCATCGCGCTCTGCGCAGAGGGCGCGCCTTGGGCGATCCTGGCCGTGGCCTTGGGCTTGGCCCTCCACGCGCCCCCCACGCCGCGCGGCGTGACCTGGCGCGCCCTCGCCCCACCACCTCTTGACGCGGCCCCGCCTCGACCCGCCCCCCCTTGGCGAGCCACGGCTTGGGTGGGGGGCCTCCTGGCGGCTTGTGGTGCCCTCGTCTGGGTTTGGCCGGGGCTGGCGCCCCTCGGCCCACAAGGGCAGCTGCTGCGTGCCCTCATCGCTGGCTTCTTGGGCCTGAGCCTCAGCGACGCGCTGCGCCGACGCCTCTATGCCCCTCCCCCTCCAAAGCGCCGCGCCCGACCCTGGCGCGCCCTCCTCTTCGCCCTCAACGCCGCCTTGCTCTTGGCGACGCTGACGCTCGCCCCCTGAGATCAACGCGAGGGCCTTGATCACGGGCGGCTTGGCGCAGATCCTATGCCTCGTTTTTTGACCAACCCCTCAGGGCTGATTCAGCTCATGCTCAAGCACCTTGGGCTTATCGCCCTCGCCGCCAGCGCGCCGATCCTCTGGCTCGGGCTCGCCGAGCCAGACTATATCCGCGCCAGCATCAACGTCTTCGCCGCCCTGTCGCTGGCGCACCTGGGCTTGGAGCTGATCTCCCTTGAGCGGGGCAGAGAGGATCCTGAGCAATGACCCACCTCGCCCTCCTCCTCGCCACGCTGTGGCCCCTGGCCCAGCCGCTCCCCGATGACGCCGTCGTCGCCCGCGCGCGAGGCCCCCACGGGGAGATCCACGTCACCGCAGGGCGCCTGCGCGCCTATGCCCAAGGCCGCGAGGGGGAGACACCCAAGGCCCTCGTCACCGCGCTCATCGAGCTGGATTTGCTGGCGGCGGAGGCACAACGACGCGGGCTTGCTCAAGATCCCGAGGTCCTCGGCGCGCTGAAGCCGATCCTGGCGCGGCGCTACCTCAAGGCGCGGTTTGAGCCGATGTGGAGCGTGGACACTGTGCCCCAGGGCTGGATCGAGCAGGCCTATCAACGCAATCTCCGTCGCTTTAAGCACCCTCGGTTGATGAAGGGCGCTCACCTCCTGATCCACAAGGATCTGAAGTTCCCGCCGCTGGCGCTCTCCGAGGCCGCCGAGGCCCTCGCCGACCAGATTTATCAGCAGATCAAGGCCAACCCGCCCGCTGATGAGGCCGCGTTTGAGGCCCTCGCCTCGACGTTTCAGCCACAGGTGGAGGCGGCGGGCTTGGCGCTGCGCGTCGAGGCCTTGGGCTGGTTTAGCGATCAAGGGCCGATGATCGAGCCCTTTAACCACGCGGTCTTTGAGCACACCACGCCCGGCGCGCTGATCCCCCCCTTCCCCACCCGCTTCGGCCTCCATGTCGTCCGCGTCGATGACTTTAAGCCCGCGCAAGATCAGCCGCTGGCCGAGGTCGAGGCGGAGATCCGCCAGCGGGTATTGCCCGAGGTGCGCGTCGCTGAGCTGCGGGCGTGGCTCAAGGGGCTCAAGGCCGCGCGCGCCTTGGTCAACGCCGCGCCGCTGGAGGCCTTGGAGGCGCGTCAACAGCTTGAGGTGACCAACCCAGAGGCGCAGACGCCCCGTTGAGCCGCCCGCCTCACGCCCGTGGCCGCTTCGCCTTGGCGCGCCTCGCCTTAACACGCCTCGCCTTAACGCTCCTCTTAACGCTCCTTGGATGCGGAGGCCTGGCGCCCGCGCCGCCCACGCCGCCCGCGCCGCCCTTGCCCAAGGCATTGCCCCACCCCGCCCTGCGCTTAACGCTTGATCCCGTGGCCCTTGAGCGTGGCTTGGAGGCGCTGGCGGCGCGGCTTGAGGGCGCGCCTGCGCTGCGCGTGGCCCATCACGCGCTCAAGGAGAGCCTCCAGCGCCTCGCCGATCACCTCCCCGCCAGCCCCGAGGGGGGCGCGCTGGGCGGCCTGGCGTTGCAGGGGCCGGTCTACCTCAGCCTCAAGACAGCTCATAAGCTCGATCACGCTCGCGCCTTGACGGCCCTGCTCAAGGGCGAGGCCCAGCGCGCCCCCGCCCTGGTCTGGCACGCGCGGATCTACGCTCAGAGCCCTCAGGCAGCCCGCCTCAAGGCCGACGTCGAGGGGCTCCTGCCTGGGCTGGGGCTGCGCGCGGCGGGGCCAGGGCGCTGGCGCGGCCTCTCACTGCGGCTGCGGCTCCGTCAACATGAGGCGGCCTTGGTGGTGGATCTCTTTGGTCTGGCCTCCGCCGCCCGCCCCGCCGTGAGCGAGGCTGAGATCGAGGCTGAGATCGAGGCTGAGATCGAGGCGGCCTTGGCCCTCGACGCGGCGGCGATGACGACGCTCAAGGCAGGTGAGGTGCTGCGATGGGAGGCTTGGCCGAAGGCGGCGGCGCGCTTGGAGGTGGCTCACTTGGCCTCGGAGGCGCTGGGGCGCTCGGAGCGGGCCGCTTGGCTGGAGGCGGCGCGCCGCGTGGCCGCGTGCAGCGAGGGCTGGCTGAGCTTGGCGAGCGTCGTTGAGCGCGTTGACCTCGGCTTGGCCCTCCCTCAAGGCGCGCCGGCCGCGCAGGTGACGCTGACCCTCAGCCCCGCTGGGCAAGCGCGCTGGGCGGCGGCGCGCGCCCCCCTCATTGGCCTCTCACGCCCGACGCTGGCGGCGCTGCGGATCGGCCTCAAGCCCGAAGGGGAGGCGCCCCCCCTCGCGGCCTTCGCGGCTTGCCCCCTCTCTGGGGCGGTTGGGGCGGGCCTGCTGCGCGTCGCCTCGCCGCGCGGCCTCATCGATCCCCTCCTCTGGCCTCGGCGCGGTGGGGTGAGCGCCGCCGCCGCCCTTGAGGGCACGGTGGACGGCCTCGCCGTGGCGCTCTTGGGGTTTACAACGCTGCATGATGGCCCCGTTTATCGCTTGGTCGCCGCCCTGCGTGGCGAGGGCGTGGCCCCCTCGGCGGCGGCGCGCTTGGCGCTCCAGGCCGTCCCCAACGCGCCCCCCAATCGGCCTCGATGGATCCGCCCCGGCGCCCTCCCCTTGGCGGTGGAGCGCCGCCCCCTCGGCGGCGGTCAGGGGCTGCTGTTGGCCTTGGGGGAGGGCGTGTATCAGGAGGCGCTGACCCTGCTCGACGCCCCCCCTCAAGGCGCGGCCTTCTTGTGGGCCGACGCGGATCTCGTCGCCCTGGGGGCTGCCTTGGGCTTCGCGCAGCTGGGCGCCTTGGGGGCGCGGCTGGGCGCTTTGGAGATCAGGGGGGTCTATGAGGCGGGGGCCTTGCGCTACCGCTTCAGCCTGGCGCGCACCGCCGAGGCGAAGGCCTCGCCCCGCTGAGCGTAGCTCTCGTAGTGATCAAAGGAGGAGGCGGCAGGGGCGAAGATCACCGCGTCGCCCGCCTCGGCGGCGGCGGCGGCGGCGGCGACGGCTTGGGCCATGTCCTCGGCCATCACCGCAGGCAGGCCACGGGCAGCCAGCCCCTCGGCCACCCGCGCGCTGGTGTCGCCGTAGAGGATCACCGCCCGCGTCAGCGGCCCCAGCGCCTCAAAAAAGGGCGTCAGGCTCAGCCCCTTGTCATACCCACCCGTGATGACCACGCGCGGCCCAGGTAAGGCGCGCAGGCCCACGGCTGCGGCGTGGGGGTTGGTGGCCTTGGAGTCGTCGTACCAGCGCAGGCCGTCTTGGGTGGGGATCAGCTCTAGGCGATGGGGGAGCCCTTTGAAGGCGCGCAGCCCCGTTAAGAGGCCATCGAGCGTCACGCCCAGCGCCAAGCCCACGCCGAACGCGGCTTGGGCGTTGGCGAGGTTATGTGCCCCTGGCAGCGGTACGTCCCCGGCGGCGGCGATGGGTCGGCCATCGAGGGTGATCTGCCCATCGCGCAGGCCCAGGCCGTCCTCGGCGGGCGTGGGGCCGAAGCCAAGGCGCCTCACGCCTTGAGGCAGCGCCAAGCCCCAGGTCACGGGATCGTCTCGGCGCAGCAGCGCCACGCTCCCCGGCGCCATGTCCTTGAAGACGCGCGCCTTGGCCGCCAGGTAGGCCGCGGCGTCGCCCTCAAAGTACTCCAGGTGATCCTCGGCGATGTTGGTCATCACAGCAGCGACCGGGCTAAAGCGCTCGGCGGACCAGAGCTGGAAGGCGCTGACCTCGGCGACGATCACGTCCCAGCGATCCGCCCGGCGCTGCTCTAAGACCCGCTGGGAGAGCGCCACGCCGATGTTGCCGCCGCTGACGGCGCGTCGCCCCCCCGCGTTGAGGGTGGCGGCGATCATCTCCGTGGTGGTGCTCTTGCCGTCCGTGCCGGTCACGGCCACGATGGGCAGCGGGCACGCTAAGGCCGCCAGCTCGATCTCCGACATCAGCCGCACCCCCGCCGCGCGGGCGGCGGCCACGTCAGGGTGGCTGGGGGGGATGCCTGGGCTGAGGATGACCACCTCAGCCTCGTCCAGCGCGTTGCGCCCCACGACGCGACGCAGCCCCATCTCCGCCGCCCAGCGCCACGCCCCCTCGTCCCGCAGATCAGAGACGCTGACACGCGCGCCGAGGTCCACCAAGAGCTGCGCGGCGGCCTTCCCCGTGCGCGCCGCGCCCCAGACCGCCACCTCGCGCCCCAAGAATCGTTCAGGCATCGAGCTGCTCCGCCCAGGCGTCGGCCATCCTGAAGAAGTCGTCGCCGCCGAAGAAGATCACCATGTCCCCCGCCTCGATCTTGTCGGCCAAGGCGGGGATCACGTCGGCGTTGTCAGGGATAAAGGTCACGCGGTTGCCCGCCCCGCGCAGCACCTCGACGAACCACGGGGTGTCGATGCCGTCGATGGGGCGCTCCTCAGCGGCGTACATGGTGGTGATGAGCACCTCGTCCGCCCCGGTGAAGGCCTCGGCGTACTCCTCGCCGTGATAGCGCATCAGCGTAAAGCGGTAGGGCTTAAACACGCAGAGGATGCGGGCGTGGCGCATACGGCGCGCGCTCTCAAGCACCTTACGCATCCCCGTTGGGTGTGAGATGTAGTCCTTGACGATCGTGATCCCGCCCGCGCGGCGCACGGTGAAGCGGTTCTCCAGCCCCATGTAGCCGCTCAGCGCGGCGGCGACGCGCGCGAAGGGCAGGCCCAAGACCCCAACGGTCACGGCGATGGCGGCGGCGGCGTTCTCGGCGTTGTAGGCGCCAGGCAAGGGGAGACGCACGGCCCCCAAGGCGACATCCCCGTGGTAGGCGGTGAAGCGCACGGCGTCGCCCTCATCGATGATCTCACGCGCGGCGAAGTCCAGATCCGCCTCGACGGCGCCAAAGCGCAGCACGGGGCGATCGAGCGCCTCGATCAAGGCGCGTGTCCCTGCATCATCGCCGTTGATCACCACCGTCTTGAGGCGCGGGTTGTCCTGGATGAAGCGGGCCATCGTGGCCGTGATGTCATTGAGATCCTTGTAGAAGTTAAGGTGATCGACCTCCAGGTTGTTGATCACGACGTGGTGAGGCTGGAGGTTGAGGTGGCTCTTGTCGCTCTCGTCGATCTCCGCCACGGCCAGGCGGCCTCGCCCTGCGCGCGCGTTGGTGCCGTATTGGTTGAGCAGCCCACCGATGATAAAGGTGGGGTCTTCGCCCGCCTCGATGAGACAGTGGGTGATCATCGCGGAGACGGTGCCCTTGCCGTGCGTGCCCGTCACGCCGATCTGCTCGTGGTTGATCATGCACAAGCCGAGGAGCGCGGAGCGGTGCGCCTCGCGTAAACCCAGCGCGCGGGCGGCGCACCGCTCAAGGTTGTCCTCAGGCACGGCGGTGGAGTGTACGACCACGTCAGCGCCCTCGACGTGCGCCGCGTCGTGGCCGATCTGCACGGGGATGCCCAAGGCGCGCAGGCCCTCGGTGAGCTGGCTCTCGCGGACGTCCGAGCCACGCACCCGGACGCCCTGCTGGTGAAGGACGCGGGCGACGGCGCTGACGCCGATGCCCCCAATCCCGATGAAATGGTAGGTGTCTTTTGTATCGAGCATCTCGTCCCCTCAAGCCACGGTCAGGGAGGAAAATAGAGCCGCGCAGGGCGCTTTGCAACGCGGCTCTTGGCCTGGGCTTGAGCCTCGCGTGGGGCTGCAAGGATGATCCCCCGCCGGTCCAACCCCAAGACGCGGCGCGCGCGGGAGAGGCGGGGGGCGGCGACGCCAGCCTCCCCGACGCGGCGCGGCTGCCGATCCCGCTTGATGATCTCTTCATCGATCTGCCCAGGCCGCCCCCGCCCGCGTTGGCGGGGGTCGGCGCGCCAAGCGCGGCGCTGGTGGGGCGCGCCGATCCATCCCCCTTCACCCCCCGGATTCAGATCCAACGACCGGCGGAGATCAGCGGCGCCTTTCGAGGCGTGCAGTACCTCACCGAGGGTGAAGGCGTCCGCGCGGTGCTGATGACCTTTGAGGCGAGCTACGCCACGCGCGCCGTCGCGGTAGAGGCGGCGATCAAGGCCCGCCTGGGTGAAGGCGAGCGCACGCTGACGACGACCTATGAGGGCAGGACATGGCGCTTGCTCGATCAACAGATTACGCTGCGGACCGATCGGGTCACCGGCGATCTGGAGCTGCTGCTTCAGCGATGAGCCTTGGCCACGGTGAGCGAATAAAAGCTAGCGATTTAACGGCCAGAGAGGCCATGATAGCCCCCCATCTGTGACGAGGTAGAGCATCAATGGATGTGCGCTTCTGGGCGAAGACCGATGTCGGACGCACGCGAGATCACAATGAAGATAACTTCCTCGTAGATCGAAAGCTCAACCTCTTCGTCGTCGCCGATGGTATGGGCGGTCACGCGGCAGGCGAGGTGGCCTCCTTGGAGGCCGTTCAAGAGGTGCGGCGGGTCATCGCGGAGGAGCGCGCGCTGGTTGAGAGCTTCGATGGCAGTCGAGAGGCCATCGAGCGCGTCACCGATCTGCTTGAGCGCGCGATCTCCAGCGCGTGCTTGAAGATCTTTGAGATGGCCGCGGAGGACCCCAATAAGAAGGGCATGGGCACGACCACCAGCTTGATGCTCATCGCCGGTGAGCGTGGCTTCATCGGGCACGTCGGGGACAGCCGCATCTATCGCCTCAGGGACGGTGAGACGCTCCAGCTCACGGAGGATCACTCCCTGATCAATGAGCTGATCAGGCGCGGTAAGCTTCAACCCGGTGATCCCTTTGACAGCCCATATAAGAACGCGGTGACCCGCGCGGTGGGCGTACACGCCTCCGTCGAGGTGGAGGCGTTTGACTTCGCTGTTGAGCCAGGCGACACCTTTTTGCTCTGCAGCGACGGCTTGAGCTGCTACCTCGATGACCTGTTGATGCTCGAATATATGAGCATGCCTGATCTTAAGGAGATGGCGGGGCGCTTCATCGATCACGCCAACGCCTCAGGGGGCAAGGACAACATCACCGCCGTGATCGTCCGCGCGCTGGAGGCGGAGGAGGCCGCAGCGGCGCCGAGGCCCCCCTCGCTGCCGCCGCTGCCACGCCCTGGCGAAGACCCGCTGAGGGCCGTGACCTTCTTTAAGTACCTCACCGACAATGAGCGCGCGCGCTTGGCGCAGATCGCCGAGGTGATGCACTTAGAGCCCAATCAGGTCCTCTTCACAGAGGGGGATATGCCGGATGGGCTGTGGGTGGTCGTCGAGGGGCGCGTGGCCCTCCTGGACGGCGATGAGGCGCTGATTGAGCTGGGCGCAGGTGGGCACTTTGGTGAGAGCGCGTTGGTCAACGCCGCGCCGCGCGTCTTAACCGCGCGGGCGATGAGCGCGGCGCGCTGCTTCCTCTTCCCCAGGCAGGCGGTCTTCAAGGTCATGGAGGGCGCGCCGATCTTGGGGATGAAGCTCCTGTGGGGGCTGACGCAGAGCTTTGATAATCGCCTCCGGGTCACGCAGCGGGAGCTGAAGATCGCCCAGCGCGGGGATGAGCGCCCGGTGAGGTCACCCGCCGCGTCGTTGAGGGGGGCGATGCCGATCACCCCCAGCGATGAGCTGACGCCTGACTTCCTCTTCCGCGACGCGCAGACGAGCCCCCCGCCATTCCGCGACGGCGGCAGCGCCTTGGCGGAGCTGAACTTGGACATCTGAGCTGAACCTGAACATCCAAGCTGAACCTAAACATTTAAAAGGAGCCCCCTTGAAGCTGAAGCTTATCAAGGCTGGCGCGGTGGTCGGCTTCGCGCTGATCCTTGCGTTGATCATCACCCACAAACAAGCGCCGGTCCCGCCCAGCGAGGGGGGGCAGCTGATATTTGAAGATCTCTTTGAGCGCGATGAGATCGGCGCGGGCTACTTTCAAAGTAAGGCTGATCCAGGATGGCAAGCGGGAGTATGGCAGATCATCGAAGGTGAAGGCCCCAATGGCCAGCCGAGCCGACTGTTGAAGGCAGAGAAGATCCATAACGCGGGGCTTTGGTTACAGACCAAGCTCCCCAAGCAGGTTCGTGTTGAGTTTGACGCCAAGGCGCTCTCCGAGGAAGGCGACGTTAAATGTGAGATATTCGGCGATGGTAAAACACATCAAAGTGGCTACATCTTAATTAATGGCGGATGGAAAAATAAACTTAATATCATCGCTCGCCAAGATGAGCACGGAGAAGACCGAAAACAGGATGATCGATGTCCTTCTCGTCGAGATGGTAAGAGGCTCTGCGTAGAACCCGATGTTTTTTATCATTGGACAATAGAGAGGACAGATCATCGCGTCCTCTGGTATATTGATAATCAGCTATTCCTTACATTTAATGATAAAAATCCCGTAATGGGTGAGCACTTTGCGTTTAACAACTGGGAAGCGCCCGTCGTCTTTGATAATCTTAAAATTTATGATTTAAGTCCGGTTGAAAAGAAATAAGAGTTTATGAGAGAGATTTGAGTTGGTCGCCTTCGATGGATTTTGGACATAAAAAAAGCCCCGCAGATAAAGAACCTGCGGGGCTTTGATAAATTTCTGGCGGCGACCTACTCTCCAAAACCACGGCGTGGTTGCTGAGAGTTGGTCGCCTTCAAAGCGGCGGAACAAAAAAAGCCCCGCAGATAAAAAACCTGCGGGGCTTTGATAAATTTCTGGCGGCTGAATAAAAAAAGCCCCGCAGATAAAAAACCTGCGGGGCTTTGATAAATTTCTGGCGGCGACCTACTCTCCAAAACCACGGCGTGGTTGTCATGAGCCAAAGTTGATAGACTTTGGCGAATGAGGCGCGTCAGCGCCGGAGAGT
>JAHJCH010000100.1 GCA_018813065.1 Myxococcota bacterium | reverse complement strand
GCGCTCTCCGGGGCTTTGTGCTTGCTGCAAGGCTTCTTATGGGTAATGGGGGCCTTGTCCAGCGTTAACTTGGGCTGCTCAACGACGGGCGCGGGCTGCTCAACGACGGGCGCGCTGGCGGGCGCGGTCGTGGGCGCGCTCTCCGGGGCTTTGTGCTTGCTGCAAGGCTTCTTATGGGTAATGGGGGCCTTGTCCAGCGTTAACTTGGGCTGCTCAACGACAGGCTCAGGCTGCTCAATGACGGGCTCGGGCTGCTCAATGACAGGCTCGGGCTGCTCAATGACAGGCTCGGGCTGCTCGATGACGGGCGCCTCGACGGCCTCAAGCGCCTCGATGGGCTCAGGCGCGGCGATCTCCATCATGTCTTGCTTGGCGGGCACCTCGTAGATCTCGGCGGGGGCCTCCATCTTGGCGGGCATCATCATAAAGTAGCCCACGCCAGCGCCAAAGAGCCCCATGGCGCCGCCGCCAACCAGCATGGCCGGCCCCTCAAAGCGCAGGCCCCGCTCAAGGCCGATCTTGAAGGCGATGATGGGCTTGTCGCTGAACCGCTTCCACCAAGGCTGGCCCTTGAGGTAGGTCATGCCCTCTTGGGCCTCAGGGACCATGCCACTGAACATCTCCACCATCTGGATGATGAGCCCCGCGTCCACATAGAGGGCGAAGGGGCTGGCTAAGGCGTCAAGGATGGCGTTGGGCGCGTCCGCAGCGACGGCGACCTTGCCCCGCTCCAGCGCGGCGTTGATGGCCTCGGCGTTGGGCGCGGCGAACAGGGTCTGGCCTGCGCGGATGAGCACGACGGTGAAGCCGTCGGCGCTGAAGCTGTAGCCCTGGCCCCCCTGTGTCTCAATCCGCAAGGGCTTGTGGCCCGCCTCGGCCTCGAACTTGGCGGCGAGCTTGACCAAGAGCGTGTCCGCCCACATCGGATCGCCGACGGTGGCGACGCCAAGGAAGTTGAGCCCCGCCGGGCCTTGCATCTGGATCGCCATCAGGGTGGAGAGGTCCACGGCGATGAGGCCATGCCCCGGCAGCGCGGCGCTGATCTGCGCCCAGGTGATGTCCAGCTCCTTGGCCAACTCCGCTTGCGCCTTGGTCATCTCCTGGGCCACCTCGGCTTGCTCCGTGGGCGGCGCGAGGGCGGCGATGCTGTCGAAGAGGCGCGGGGCGTTGAGCGAGAGCCGCGCCGCAGCCCAGCCCGAGGCAGGCACGAAGCGGGCGAGATCCAACGGCGCCTTGACCAAGAAGAGATCGTCGAGCAGCTTGAGCCCCTCGCCCCAGGCGACGAGCTGGGTGGTGGCGTCCTCAAGGCCAAAGACGCCGCCAAGGGCAGGGAAGCGCGCGGCGTAGTGCTCAAAGTTGGGGATCTGCTCAAACAGCTCAGGATCAAACTCTTTGCCCAAGCGGAACTTCTCAATGAGGCCCCCCAGCGCGCCATAGACGAAGAGCCGCGCGCTCTGGACTTGGCCGCGCATGGCCTCCTTGTACTCCACCCGCGCCAGGAGGGGCTCGCCCTCGGCGCTGAGGAAGGCCTCAAAGCGGGCGCGGGCGCTGGCCTCGTCTTGGTTGGGGATCGGGGTGAGGGCGGTGTAGTGGCCCAGCTCGCCGATAAAGAAGCGCTCGCCGTCAAGGGTGAGCGTCGCCGCGCTGGCGCCCTCCACAGGCTCAAGCTGGGCGCCGCCGGGGATACGCTGGAGCACCTTGAGCGCGGCGGCTTGGTCCGTGACCTTGAGGAGGAAGATCGGCTGAGGCTCGCCCCGGCGGGCGATCCGCGCGTCAAAGAGCACCGTGATGCCCGCGATGGGATCGATCCCCGCCGCGCGCCAGCCCGCCTGGGTGCTCGGCTCAAAGCCAAGCAGCTCAAGCCGCCCCTCTGGGCTAAATATCTGCTCAGGGATGTCCTCGCGGAGGCTGGCGGGCAGCTCCCCAAGCCGCTTAAGCCCCTCGGCGGAGAGATCGTCGAGGTGCTCTAGGCTGATAAAGCCCATGGTGTGCTTGGCGTCGAGCGTGCCCGAGACGCGCGGGAGGTTGAGCGCCGCCTCGGGGGCTTGGCTCCACGCGAGCTGTGGGAGGATAAGGCCGCTGAGGGCCAGGGCGAGCCATCTCTTGCGCATGGTTTCTCCGTCTAAGTGGGTCGGGGGATCTTCGTGATAGCGGATGCTGAGGGCGGCGGATAGGTTGTTGAGCGGGGCGCGGCGCGTCTTTTTTGCGTCTTTTTTTCCGGCGCGCAGCTCAGCGCAGCGCCTGCGGGTCGCCGAAGCGCTCGCCAGGGCGATCCCCATCCATGATCCCCACCTCATTGAGCCAGGCGTCAAACTCCGGCGTGGGGCGCGTGCCCAAGAGGCCACGGATCGAGGGGATGTCGTGGAAGGATGTGGACTGGTAGTTGAGCATGATGTCGTCGCCAACAGGCAGCGACATCAAAAAGCTGCATCCCGCCGCGCCAAGGAGGACCTTGAGGTTCTCTAGCTCGTCCTGGGTCATCTTGGAGTGGTAGGTGAAGCAGGCGTCCACGCCCATCGGCAGCCCCATCAGCTTGCCCATAAAGTGATCCTCAAGCCCCGCGCGGGTGATCTGCGCGCCGTCCTCAAGGTATTCAGGGCCGATGAAGCCCACCACCGTGTTGACCAAGAAGGGCTTGTAGCGCCGGGCGAAGCCGTAGCAGCGCGCCTCCATGGTGACCTGATCGGCGCCGTGATGGGCATCGGAGGAGAGCGCCGAGCCCTGGCCCGTCTCAAAGTACATGCGGTTGGGGCCGCGCGTGCTGCCCTTGTCCTTCATCATCGCCCAGGCCTCATCCATCAGCCGGATGTTGATCCCAAAGGCGCGGTTGGCCGCCTCGGAGCCCGCGAAGGACTGGAACATCAGGTCCATCGGCGCGCCCATCTCCAGGGCCTTCATCTGCACCGTGACGTGGGAGAGCACGCAGTTTTGGGTGGGCACGCCGTTGCGCCGCGTGAGATCCCCCAGCGCGCGGAGGATCTCGGCGGTGGACTCCGGGCTGTCGGTGGCGGGGTTGACGCCGATCACCGCGTCGCCGCAGGCGTAGGCCAGGCCCTCACGCGCGCTGAGCAGGATGCCCTCGACGTTGTCTGAGGGGTGGTTGGGCTGGACCCGTGAGGAGAAGCGCCCCGGTAACCCCAGGGTGTTGTTGGCGCGCACGACCACTTGGCACTTCTTGCCCGCCACCATCAGGTCCATGTTGGACATCAGCTTGGCCACAGCGGCGACCATCTCAGGGGTGAGCCCCGGCGAGATGGCCCGGATCTGCGGCCCCGTCGCCGGCCCTAAGAGCCACTCGCGCAATTCGCCGACGGTGAGGTGCCCCACGGCGCGGTAGGCCTCCTCGTCGAGGCTGTCCTCCACCAAGCGGGTCAGCTCATCCTCCTCATACGGGACGACGGGGGCCTGACGCAGCGCGCTGAGGGGCACATCGGCGAGCACCGCGCGGGCGGCGACGCGCTCGACATGATCGGCGGCGGCGAGGCCCGCCAGCGCGTCGCCGGACTTGGGCGGGTTGGCCTTGGCCAGCAGCTCTTTGAGGGTCTTGAACTGATATGTGCGCCCTCTGATAGTTGCTCTGAGATGCATCGCGCCTCCGTTTTTCATCGAACTTGCCTCCAATCCAATCACACGGCAAGGATCAGGCGTCGAGAGGAGATCGATTTTATGCCCTTAAAGATAAAGCTCTTGATCTTGCTCGCGCTCGCCCTCGGCTGTGATGACGATCCGACCCCCATCGCCGCTGACAGCGGCGGGGCGGATGCGCTCACGGTCGATGGCGCGCGCCCAGATCCCGACGCTGACGAGCTGGACCCCGATGGGACCATCGAGCCTGACGTCACCCCCCCTCAACCCGACGCGGCCCCGCTCGACGCGGCCCCGCCTCAGCCTGACGTGACCTCGCCGGACGCCAGCCTGCCAGACGTCAGCCCGCCCGACGCCACGCCACCCCCACCCGATATGCGCCTGCCCGACGCAGCCCCGCCCGCTTGCGGCGACGGCGCCTTGGATGAGGGCGAGGCCTGCGATGACGGCAACACCGCCCCCGGCGACGGCTGCGACGCCCTGTGTCAGCTTGAGCCCGCTTGCGGCGACGGCGCCTTGGATGAGGGTGAGGCCTGTGATGATGGCAACATCGCCCCCGGCGACGGCTGCGATGCCCTGTGTCAGCTTGAGCCCGCCTGCGGCGACGGCGCCTTGGATGAGGGTGAGGCCTGTGATGACGGCAACAACGCCCCCGGCGACGGCTGCGATGCCCTGTGTCAGCTTGAGCCCTTCTGCGGTGACGGCGCCTTGGATGAGGGCGAGGCCTGTGATGACGGCAACAACGCTACGGGCGATGGCTGCGACGCCGCGTGCGCCATCGAGCCCTTCTGCGGTGACGGCGCCTTGGATGAAGACGAAGAGTGTGATGACGGCAACAACGCCCCCGGCGACGGCTGCGACGCCCTGTGCTTCTTGGAGCCCTTCTGCGGCGATGGCGCCCTGGACCCCGGCGAGGGCTGCGATGATGGCAATAACGCCCCCGGCGATGGCTGCGACGCCCTGTGCTTCTTGGAGCCCTTCTGCGGCGATGGCGCCCTCGACCCCGGCGAGGCCTGCGATGACGGCAACAACGCCCCCGGTGATGGCTGCGATCCCCTGTGCGCCATCGAGCCCTTCTGCGGCGACGGTGAGCTTGATCCAGGTGAGGCCTGCGACGACGGCAATCAAGCCCCCGGTGATGGCTGCGACGCCGCTTGCGCCATCGAGCCCTTCTGCGGCGATGGCAACATGGATGAGGGTGAGGCCTGCGATGATGGCAACGACGCTACGGGCGATGGTTGTGATGATCTCTGTCAGATTGAGCCGTTCTGCGGTGATGGCCATGTGGATGAGGGGGAGGGCTGCGATGACGGCAACAACCTCCCCAATGATGGCTGCTCTGCCATATGCGCCATCGAGCCGCCTCGCTGCGGCGATGGGCGCATCAATCAGCCCTCGGAGGAGTGTGATGATGGCAACCCGTTTAATGCCGATGGCTGCTCCTCTGTCTGCCGGGTTGAGCCCATCGATGTGAGCATCGGCGGTGTCTTCGCTGGCGGCTTCGCGCAGGGGAGCCTTGATCGCTTTGTGTTTACGCTCGGCGGCACCTCAAGCGTGCGCGTGCGCGCCGATAACGCCCAAGCTCAATGCCTCCCTGGCTTAACCGGCACCCTCGACGGCGCGCCAATCGCGGATCTATGCGTGGGCTTTGAGGGGGTGCTTCAAGCCGGGAACCATGAAGTGCTCGTGCGCAGCAATGTGGGTGAAGCTGTCGCAGTCTATGCGTTCTATTTCGAGATGTTTACGGAGTGCGGTAATGATGTATTAGAGGCTGGAGAGGGCTGTGATGATGGCAATCTCTTTAATGATGATGGCTGTGATGACACCTGCGCGCTTGAGTGCGGGAATGGTCAGCTCGATGGCGCTGAGGACTGCGATGATGGCAACACGACCAACGGCGATGGCTGTAACGCGGTTTGCCAAGTCGAGGCCGTCGATGTCAGCGCAGGGGGGCAGTTCCACGGCGGCTTCTTGGCGGGCCAAAATGACGTCTATCGCTTTACGGTTGAGGCGCCGATCTTTATGGAGGCGTTCACCCACGATGGCGCGGGGGCCTGCCCCGGCGACACCCTGATGGGCCTCTTCCAGCTCAACCCCAACCCCATCGCCCTCACCCAGAATGATGACAGCGCCACCCTGCCGCCTTGCTCGCGGATCGAGGTGGCCTTGGAGCCTGGGGTCTATGAGATCTTGGTCGTCGGCGGCGCGGGGATGAACGCGCTGCCCGCCTATGTCTTGGAGATCATCTTCCGAGGCGAGTGCGGCAACGGGTTCTTGGAGATGGGCGAGGCCTGCGATGACGGCAACACCGAGGTCGGCGATGGCTGTGATGATCTGTGTGAGATCGAGCTTTATCCGCCCGCGACGGACTTCAATGACGGCGGCGGCCTCTGGGTGCGCGGCGTCCCCCGCGACGGCGAGGTGCACTATGAGTTCACCACCGCATACCCCGCGCAGATCCGCGCGTGGACGAGCAACACCAGCCTGACATGCCCCAATGGCCTCGACACAATCCTGACCCTCGCGCGCGTCCCGGAGGAGGGGCCGCTCCAAGAGCTGATCACCGCCGATGACAGCGAGGGCCTTGGGCTCTGCTCGCGGATCGAAGGGCCGCTGCCCGAGCCGGGCACCTACCGCCTGATCGTGCGCACCTATCAAGGCAACCCGTTCCCGGATGACTTCGTGATCTGGCTTTACTTCGATCCGGTGTGTGGCAATGGCGTCCATGAGCAAGGTGAGCAGTGCGAAGACGGCAACATACGTAATGGTGATGAGTGTTCTTATGATTGTTTGTTGGAGTATCGTGATGTGAGCGATAGTGGCTCGTTTATTGTGGGACCTTATGCCGCGAATGGTGGTGAAATCTTCAGATTAAGGCTGGAATTTCAAACTACGATCGATATTCGCACTACAAATGGAAGTGGTGGATGTCCCGCTGGGATTGATACAATACTCGTTTTCAACCAGCTTGTAGAGAGCAGGAATGTTAGAGAATTAGGTCAAAACGATGATATTCAATCTGGTGTTAACCTATGTTCAGCGGTTAATGGGACAATCAACGCGGGAATTTATGAGATTGTTCTTATGGGATATGGAGGCAATGCCCTCCCCGCACAGTTTAGATTAGAGGTGAGCCTCTCAGGCGAATGTGGCAACAGCACGCGTGAGTATGGCGAAGACTGTGATGATGGTAACCTCGTAAATGGTGATGGCTGTGATAGCCAATGCCAAACTGAGGTGATTGACATTGGTCTTGGCGGTGATTTCCCAAACGCGGTCTTTGCAAATGAGTGGGATTTCTACGAGTTTACGATTGATCTGCCCGCTCAAGGCCGGTTCTTGGTCCATGATGGCGCCATGGCCTGCCCTGCGGGGGACGCCTACGCCAGGCTGATGCGCGCGGAGGGCGCGCAGTGGGTGATCGTCGCCGAGGATGATGACACGCTGGGCCTCTGCCCATACATCGAGACCGATCTGATCCCTGGCCGCTATGTCTTGTTGATCAACGGCAACGGGGGGGATGTGCCCGCTTACACCCTCTCAGCGGCGATCTTCGGCGCCTGTGGCAACGGCGTCGTGGAGGTCGAGGAGGGCTGCGATGACAGCAACACGCTCTTCGGTGATGGTTGCAGCGCCTACTGCCAGCCCGATCTCACGGGCGGCGGCGGCGTGACCCAGTGGCTCGACGTGGATGGGCGCGTGATGGTGGACTTCCAACTCGATGCCCCCGCCACGGTGGACATCACCAATGACGATGACGCGCTCTGTCGCGACCATGATCCGATCATGGCCCTCTTCCAGCGCCAGGGTGATGAGTGGGTGCAGCTCCGCATGGATGATGACAGCAGCGTGGGCTTCTGCTCTCGGATCAACATCGCCTTAGCGGCGGGAGAGTATCGCATCCTTCAGCTCGCCCCGGCGGCCCAAAACACCGAGGGTTTCAACATCATCACCTTCCTCGATGTTGTGCTGTAAGCCTCAACTCTCCGGCGGCGCCCACTGAATCGGCAGCGCCTTGACCTGCGCCAATCGCTCTAATAAGTAGGCCGCGTCAAAGGGCTTGGCGAGGACACAGTCCGCGCCCGAGCGCAGCGCCGTGAGGATGCGATGACGGCGCGTGTCGTCTGTCATCAGGAGGATCGGGCAGCGCTTGAGCAGGGGATGCGCCTTGAGCTTTTGAGCCATCTCCGCGCCAGAGAGGCCCGGCAGGTTGAGATCAACGATAAAGACAGGCTGGCCGTCTAACTCCTTGAGCGCCGCGAGCGCGGATTCCGCGTCTTTAAACTCAACAATGCGATCACATTGTGCTTTTTCGAGTGCATTAACGACAAATTTACGTGATATTGTAGTGTGATCAATCACGAGATAGATCCATGGCTGCTCTTCAAGCAATGCTTGGAAGCCTTGGCGATAATTTCTAATCTCATTGAGTGTGATCGTCATATGGATTCATCGGCCTTTTTAATTGAAATCCCACCTTTTATTTTAGATGATCTCCTGAAGATATTTCTTTTGGAGTCTTCAAAGAGTCTTAGAGGTCCAACAATTGTCTCATATGTCACGGTTACACATCTTAATGTTTTAATTTTTACGTTTTTATTTATTTTTCGATATGCAATCACCTCGGGTGAGGGGATAAATTCAAAGGATGAGATTAATTGTTCTTTTTCAGACCTTAAACTTTCAAATAGATCTGCTTGTTTAAAAAATTCTTCGATTTTAAGCCTAATTAAATCTTGTTTGTCGCGGCTAAGCGATCTAAGGTATGACCTTTTACCTAAAAACATCTTAATATTTTGTAACGACTCTTCAATACTGCGCTCAAGTTTGCGAATTTGAGCGTCTATCTGTTGTACACGATAAGAAATCCCTGGATAGATTTGAGTTTGTATGCCTAGATCAGATCCAATCTCATTTGAAATAATTCCAAGAAATGCAAAGCACTCTCCTCCGACAATTTGGGCACAAACGACTTGGTGATGGCATAGTATTTTAGAATTGAGTATTTGTTTCTTGACTTTAATTGACTGATTGCATTGAACAAGTGTTTCATTTATATATTGAGTTTCAATTTCACCGTTAACATTTATGATTGCTTTGTTTTTTCCATTTATACCTAGACCAATTTTTAAATTCTCACTTATATTTAAAAAAGAAGCGCCAACACTGCCATTTACTGTAAGTGATTTTGCCTCAACTGAAAATCCGTCGAGTATATCGCCATTTACATAAACATTGCCGTCAAACTTAATGTTTCCTGAGTGCAAATCTACATTTCCGTCTATTTTTAATACAGATTCGACCTTTAATATATTTCGTTTAAAGTTAATCACACCAAACTGAGTTGATATGATTTTTTGGCCCGTTTGATCTACTGTAACACCATCACCAAGCTGAAACTCAACCGGCTTGCCGACTAAAGCCGCTATTTTATGTCCTTTGATGTTGATTCCATCGACACCAGGCTTCGGTGGTACCACTTCTGCGATAAGATCGCCTTGAGATACCATCGTAAATGATGTCGATGATTTAAAATCGATCTGATCAATCTCTTCTGACTGCTCATAAACCGCTTTATGTCCAACTGCGACTTTAAAATCAAGCCGACCCGCTTGACCGTTGGATGGTCTTTGCCCGGAAGCAATGATAAAGACCTCCCCAACCTCCGGTGAGGTGGTGAAGGCGGCGCGGATGGCCTCACGGTTTAAACCCGCGACGATCTTGAGCTGCTTAAGCCAAGCTGAGAGATCCGCTGCGGTGCGGATCTGGCCTTCCTTAACCACCCGGAGGCGCGCCTCTAGGAAGTGCTCATCGACTTCTGCTTCAAATTGGGACATATCCCGCTCGGTATCGACGCCTTGGGCGGAGACCTTAAACCAGCGCGGGGCTTTCTCCAATTTTTTGACGAGGCTTAGACAAGGCGGGGCGCGCGCGGCTCAGTAGCGATAATGGTCGGGCTTGTAGGGGCCATCGACAGAGACGCCGATGTACTTGGCCTGGGCCTCGCTGAGCTGGGTTAAACGCACGCCGATCTGCTCTAAATGAAGCCGCGCGACCTTCTCATCCAGGTGCTTGGGCAGCGTATAGACCTGTCGATCATACGTTTCAAGGTTCTGCGCCAGCTCGATCTGGGCCATCGTCTGGTTGGTGAAGCTGTTGGACATGACGAAGCTGGGGTGCCCCGTCGCGCAGCCGAGGTTGAGCAGCCGCCCTTCGGCGAGGATCATCACGCTGTGACCATCCGGGAAGATCCACTGATCGTACTGAGGCTTGATGTTCTTGCGCTGGATACCTGGGATCTTCTCCAGACCCGCCATATCGATCTCATTATCAAAGTGACCGATGTTGCCGACGATGGCGCCGTCCTTCATACGCGCCATGTGATCCGCAGTGATGACGTTGAAGTTGCCCGTGGCGGTGATGAAGAGATCAGCCACGCCGATGACGTCCTCGACCTGGGCGACCTGGTAGCCCTCCATGGCCGCTTGCAGCGCGCAGATGGGATCGATCTCGGTGACGATCACCCGCGCGCCTTGGCCGCGGAAGGCCTGCGCGCAGCCCTTGCCCACGTCGCCGTAGCCGCAGACGACGGCGATCTTGCCGCCGAGCATGACGTCAGAGGCGCGCATGATGCCGTCGGGCAGGGAGTGGCGGCAGCCGTAGAGGTTATCGAACTTGCTCTTGGTCACGGCGTCGTTGACGTTGATGGCGGGGAACAGCAGGGTGCCCGCCTTGGCCCGCTCGTAGAGGCGGTGGACGCCCGTCGTCGTCTCCTCGGTGACGCCGCGCACGCCCTTGGCGACGCGGGTCCAGTAGCCCGGACGCGCGCTGATCGTGCGGGCCAAGAGCTTGAGGATCTCCGCCTCCTCGACGCTGCCCGCCGTCTCCACGCCCGGCACGGCGCCGGCGGCCTCGAACTCATAGCCCAGGTGGATGAGCAGGGTGGCGTCGCCGCCGTCATCGACGATCTGATGTGGCCCCTCGCCGTTGAAGTTGAGCGCCTGATCGGTACACCACCAGTACTCCTCCAGGTTCATCCCCTTCCAGGCGAAGACCGGCACGCCCTTGGGGGCCTCCGGCGTGCCGTCCTTGCCCACGACGATGGCCGCCGCCGCGTGATCTTGGGTCGAGAAGATGTTGCAGGAGGCCCAGCGGACCTCGGCGCCCAGGGCCACGAGCGTCTCGATGAGCACCGCCGTCTGGATGGTCATGTGCAGGGAGCCCGAGACGCGCAGGCCCTTGAGCGGCTGCGCCGAGGCGAACTCCGCGCGCACGGACATCAGCCCCGGCATCTCCTTCTCGGCCAGATCCATCTCTTTGCGGCCCCAATCGGCCAGGCTGATGTCCTTGATCTTGTACTCAAAGCCCATGATGGCTCCTTCAGCGCGCCTCTCCCCGAGCCGCGCTTATCTGTAGCAGCGCCGGACCCCGAGCTTCGGGCTCCGCGGCGCGCGTGGTGATCGTGATGTGTGTAAAGCCCGCCGCCTCAAGCCAGCCCCTCAACGCGGCGGGCTCAAAGCCGGGGTGTGTTTGGCCGGTCTCCTCCATGAAGCCCGGCGGATCATGCCTCAGCGCGTCGATGAGCGTCGCGCGGCCCCCCGGCCGCAGGACGCGGGCCATCTCCAAGATCGCCGCCTCGGGCTCATCGACATAGGAGAGGGCCAAGATCATCAGCGCGGCGTCCACGCTCGCCGAATCCAGGGGCAGCGCCGCCAGATCACCTTGGCGCAGCGTGACGTTGTGGCGGCCCTCCGTGGCTAAAGCCGCCGCAGCCAGCATCGCCTCGGACTGATCCACCCCGATGACGTGCGTCAGGTGGCCCGACAGCCGCGCCAGCAGCTCCCCCGCCCCGCAGCCGAGATCGACGACCGTCCACGCGGGCGGTAAGAGCCCCGCCAAGGCGTCGAGGGAGGCGCCGACGCCATACAGCGCCGCGCGCAGATCCCCCCAATCCGTGGCCTTGGCCTCAAACAAGGCCCGCCGCCGCCGCTTGCGCAGCTGCGCCTTGAGCCGCAGCTGATCCTGCCCCAAGGTCGGCCAGCCCCGCAGCCGCGCCCGGCTCAAGCCCCACAGCCCCGCCGCCGTCTCATCCAGCGCCTCAGCGACGTGGTAGAGGTTGGCGGTGCCATGTCGGCGCATCAAGAGCCAGCCTTGATCCATGAGGATCTTGAGGTGACGGCTGACCGTGGACTGCGGCAGCTGGAGGATCTCGCGCAGCTCCGCCACCCCCAGGCTCTCTTGCTCCAAGAGGCTCAAGAGGCGCAGGCGTGTCTCATCTGAGAGGCTGCTGATCAGGCCCAGGAGCTGATCTTGAGGGGGCGTCTCGCTCACGCGTGTCAAATCATCCGTCAATCCGGTTGGAAGGATATTATGCGCACGGGGCGTCGTCAAATGAAAAGCGTCGCGCCCTCGGCGAGGCCCGCCGCTAGAGTAGCGCCCGTCATCGATGAGGACCCATCGCCCCTGTCGGCGAGAGGAGGACGAATGAGGCGAGCGGCGCTCTGCGTGGGCTTATTCTGTTGCTTGGGCTGTGGCGATGAGGCGCCCTCAACGCCGCCACGCGAGGCCACGGTGGACGCGGCGGCCATCAAAGACGCTGGGGGGCTTGAGGGGCTCGACGCGCAGGGGCTCGACGCGCAGGCCCCCGACGCGCAGGCCCCCGACGCGCAGGCCCCCGACGCGCAGGCCCCCGATGCCCAGGCCCCCGATGCCCAGGCCCCCGATGCCCAGGCCCCCGATGCGCAAGCCTCCCCCG
>JAHJCH010000099.1 GCA_018813065.1 Myxococcota bacterium | reverse complement strand
CGCAGAGGGCGAGGGCTAAGCCCTCGACATCTCGCAGATCCAGCCCCCAAAGCTCGCCAGCAGGCGAGCGGCCCGAGGGAGAGTGTAAGCTCTCGCGAGGGGAGTGATGGAGGGGGGATTGGGGGGTGCAAGATGCTTTAAGGCCGGATGACGATCACGCGTGGCCCATCGCCGCCGCGTGGGCCGCTGAAGCGGGCGATGATCGCCCGCGCCACGGCGCGCCGCAGCGGCGGGATCAGGAGGAGGGCGCCCAGGGCGTCGGTGATCAGGCCTGGGAAGAAGAGGGCGATGGCCGCCAAGAGGAGGAGGGGGCGATCAAGGATCTCCACGGTGGCGGGCAGCTGCCCGAGGGCGATCTCTTGTTGGAGTTGGCGCATGGAGGCCAGGCTCTGCGCCTTGGCCGCCTGCGCGCCGGCCACCGCCGTCAACAAGATCAGCAGAAAGGTCGGCGCAGCGCCCAGGGCGTGGCCCACCTCGATGAGCAAGAGCACCTCAAGCGTGGGGAGCATAAAAAAGAGGACCAGCAAAAGACCACACATGACATTGCACCTCACAATCAAGGCGACGGGGGCATCGCGCCCCGCCGCCGCACCTCAAAGCAGACCAGGGTCGCCGCCGTCGCCACATTGAGCGACTCCACGCCGCCCTGCATGGGGATCGACAGCGCGCCGCTGAGCCGCGCCGCCACGGGTGGCGTGATCCCCGAGGTCTCATTGCCCATCACGAAGGCCACGCGGGGGGGGATCTCAAAGTCAAAGAGGCCATGCTCACCCGCCGCGTCGAGCCCCAGCAGGATAAAGCCCGCCTCCGCCAGCGCCGCCGCCGCCTCCCCCGCCGTGCCCACCCTCAAGATCGGCGCCTTAAAGGCCACGCCCGCCGAGGCCTTGATCACCAGCGGCCCCACCTCGGGGCTGCCGCGTCGAGGGATGATCACGCCCTCCAGCCCAGCCGCCGTCGCCGCCCGCAAGATCAGGCCGATATTGGCCGGGTTGGTCAGCCCGTCGAGCAGCAGGAGCCGCGCGGGGCCGCCCGCCTCGATGAGCGCGCTGAGGGGCCGCATCTTGGGGGCGCTGATGTCGGCGACGACCCCCTGATCTTGACGCCCATTGCGTGAGATCCGCGTCACCGCCTCGGGCGTCGCCCGCTCGATCTTAAGCCCCCGCTGCCGGGCGATCTTGAGGATGTCGTCCATGGCCTCGCCGCGCGCGCCCTTGGCGATAAGGAGCCGCTCGATGCTCAGCGTGGGGTCTTGAAGGGCCTCAAGGAGCGGCTTGCGGCCATAAACGGTGAGGACTCGATCACGGGGGTGGCTCATGGGGGCTCCGGTGTGGCGGCTTGGGCGGCAAGATGTCATTTGGGCTGCAAGATGTCGTCGCGGGCCGCGCCGCGCAATGACCTCGGGCTCGACCTCAGGCATCGGGCTCCAGATCCCCCAGCCTTGGCAGGCCCAAGCGCGTGGCGGCCTCATCGATCTCCTGAAGCCTTGGATCAAGCCCCTCAAGGATGGCGACCAGGCCCAGGCCCGCCATCAACCCCAAGAGGGCGCTCCACAGCAGACGGGCGGGCAGATCCTCGACGATCGGCGCGCTGCTCGGCGCGGAGGGAGGCAGGATCACCTGAAAGCTGGGCGTCGTGGCGGCCCAGCCATCGGCGATGATCTCCCCTTGGAGGCGCGCGTAGCTGGACTCAAGCCCCGCCAAGGCGGCGCGCCGCGCGGCGGTGGGCGTGGCCTGATAGAGCGCCTCTTGCGTATTTAAGGCGCGCTCCAGCGTGGCGCGCTGCGCCTCCAAGGTGGCTTGTCGCGCCGCGTAATTGGCCCTGCGCGCGGCCAGCTGCTTGGCCTGCGCCCAGGTGAGGAAGGCCTTGAGCGCCTGACGGGGATCACGGGCGCTGGAGGTGGCTCTCAGCCACGCCGCGCCGCCTTGAGCGGGGGCGTCGAGGAGCTGAAGCTGGGCGTGGGCCTCCCCCTGTGGTCGCCGTTGGAGGAGCGCGCGCAGGGTCGCGTGTGTGATCTCAGCCTCCCCGGGCGCGGCTTGGATCAGCGCCTCGCTGATCTGAATTGGCGCGCTGATCCCGTGATGAAGCAGCGTGACGCAGGGGGGCAGGCAAGCGCAGAAGAGGAGCAGCGCGACGCGGGCTTGGATCGCCTCGATGACGCCCCTCATGATCCCTGCCCCCCGCCCTCGCCCTCTTTATCCCACGCCACGCTCTCCCATTGGATCTCATCGCTGTCATCCATGATCTCATCATTGCCATCGGTGACATTGTAGAGATCATCCATGGCATAGGGGCGCCTCACACCGGAGACGGCCCTTAACAGAGGCGTGGGCGCCTTGGCGACGCCGAGCGCCGAGGCGGGGATCGGCGGAGAGGTGAGGGTGGCGGGATCGATGATCTCCAGCTTGGGGCTGATCACAGCGCGGGCGGGGGTGGCGGGGGTCATGGGGGGGCGCTTGGCTTGAGGCGGCGCGTCGTGACGGGGGCGCCAAGGCCAAGGGCGCGGCGGGCGGGGGTTCCACACGACGCCCAGCGGGGTGATCTGATCGCGGAGGAGGTGATGGATCGCCACGGCGAGGGCCTCCTCGGTGGTGCGCCGCCGCTGGGCCAGGAGCGCGGCGCCTTGAATCGCCTCGCGCCAACGGTCGGGGAGCGCGGCGGCGCGGATGGAGGGGCCGACGATAAAGACGACGCGACCGAGGAGGCTCATGGGGTGGGTGACGGCCAGGGCCGAGGCGTCGAGGAAGACATCCCGCCGTGCGGCTTGGTGAGCGCAGCGCAGGCGCAGGCGTCGGGCGAGGGCGTCGAGCCCCTCCTCACGCCCGGGGCAGGTCAGCCAGATGACGCGCAGCCCCGCGCGCCGCGCGGCGTCGAGCAGGGCCGCCTCAAAGCCGCCGCCGCTGGGTTTCGCTAAGGCCATCGCTCGCCTCCACGCAGCAAGCCTCGATGATGCGAGCTTTAAGCGCGGACCGCAATCACAGCGATCACGCACCCAAGCCAGCGCGCATCTTTGCTCAAATCATCACAGGCGAAAAAACAAACTTGCCAATAAGTTTAGATGGTTACATCATGTTCGAGCATCGGCCAGTGGAGTGAGGTTCTCGATGACCAAGGGGGAGCTGATTGAGATCATCGCCCAACGCGATGGTTTTAACCTCAAGAAGGCAGAGAGCGTCGTCAACACGATCTTCGAGACGATGAGCGACGCGCTCATCAATGACACTCGGGTGGAGATTCGTGGCTTCGGCTCTTTCGAGGTTCGTCAATACGATGCCTATCAGGGGCGCAACCCCAAGACGGGCGAGGAGGTCCCGGTGCGCTCCAAGCGCGCCCCCTTCTTCAAGACGGGCAAGGAGCTGAGAGAGCGGGTCAACCGCAACATCAAGAGCCCCCCCTGACACCAAGCGCCCGCCCTGATCACCCTCCCCCCCTGATACGGCGCGCGATCCACTGGCGAAGCCCCCCCGCCTTGAAGATCATCCATCCCCTTGCTTCGCGCCCTGGCGTGATCTGCTGAGCTTGAGGGAGATGCACCATGCCCGACTTTGTACACCTGCACCTGCACAGCCAATACAGCCTCGTGGACGGGGCCATTCGGCTCCCGGATCTGGTCAAGGGCGTCCAAGCGCGCGGGATGAGCGCCGTCGCCGTCACCGATCACGGCAACATGTATGGGGCGGTGGACTTCTACAAGCGGGCGCAGAAGGGCGGGGTCAAGCCGATCTTTGGCTGCGAAGCCTACGTCGCCGATGGCCCGCGCGAGGAGAAAAACCGCAGCTTTCACCTGGTGTTATTGGCCAAAAACCAAGCGGGCTTCGCCAACCTGCGCAAGCTCATCAGCTTTGGGGCGCTCCAGGGGATGTACCGTGGCCGCCCCCGCGTCGATCTGGATCTGCTGCGTGCGCACAGCGAGGGGCTCATTGGGCTCTCGGCCTGTTTGGCGGGCCAGGTGGCGCGCAGCTTCCTCGACAGCGGCGAGGACGCGGCGCGGGCCACGGCGCGGACCTACCGTGAGATCTTCGCGCCGGGGGACTTCTACTTAGAGGTGCAGCCCAACGGGATGGGCGATCAAGATCGGGTCAACGCCGCCTGGCGGCGCATTGGCCGGGACCTGGAGATCCCGCTGGTGGCCACCAATGACAGCCACTACCTCAACCGCGAGGACGCCCGCGCCCATGAGGTGCTGATGTGCATTGGCATGGGCAAGACCCTGGACGATCCCAACCGGCTGCGACACGAGGTGGACGCCTACTGGCTCAAGCCGCCCGAGGTGATGTGGCGGGAGCTGGGCGGCGAGTTCGCCGACGCGCTGGAGAACACGGTCAAGATCGCCGACGCCTGCAACGTGGAGATGAAGCTGGGCGACGTCTTCCTGCCCAACTTCGAGGTGCCCCCTGGCTACACCATCGACAGCTTTATGATCCGCCGCGCCGAGGAGGGGCTTGATAGGCGCTTCACCGAGCTCGCGGCCATTGGCAAGCGGGTGGACAAAGCCGCCTACCGCGCGCGGCTGACGATGGAGCTGGAGATCATCAAGGGCATGGGCTTTCCGGGCTACTTCATGATCGTCCAAGACTTTATCAACTGGGCGAAAATACAGGGGATTCCGGTTGGGCCGGGGCGCGGATCGGGCGCGGGCTCCCTGGTGGCCTACGCGCTGCGGATCACCGACATCGATCCCATCCCCTACAACCTCCTCTTCGAGCGCTTCCTCAACCCAGAGCGCGTGTCCATGCCTGACTTCGACGTGGACTTTTGCATGAACCGCCGCATGGAGGTGATTGACTACGTTACCCAGAAGTACGGCGCCGACAACGTGGGCATGATCGCCACCTTTGGCGGGCTGAAGGCGCGCGGCGTGCTCAAGGACGTTGGCCGGGTGTTGGGGATGACCTACGCCGAGCGTGACAAGCTCTCCAAGCTGGTGCCCGAGGTCTTGGGGATCACGCTGGCCCAGGCCATCGAGCAGGAGCCGAGGCTGCGCCAAGCGGGGGAAGAAGATCAGCGCGTCCAGGATCTGCTTGACATCTCGCTGAAGCTGGAAGGGCTCTTAAAATCCACGGGGATGCACGCGGCGGGCGTGGTCATTGGCGAGAAGCCTCTCTGGGACTACTGCCCGGTCTTCAAGGGCCAAAACGGCGAGATGGTCACCCAGTTTGCCAAGGAAGAGGTGGAGGAGGCGGGGCTGGTCAAGTTCGACTTCCTTGGGCTCAAGACGCTGACGGTGATCGACGACGCGGTGCGCATGATCAACCGAAGCTGCCCGGCGGATCAGCGCCTGGATCTCAACACCAAGGGGCTCGACGATCCGGCGGTCTACGCGCTGATCAGCCGGGGGGACACCGAGGGCGTCTTCCAGCTGGAGTCCAGCGGCTTCCGCGAGATGCTGACCAAGCTCAAGCCCGACTGCTTTGAAGACATTGTTGCCGCCGTGGCGCTCTACCGACCTGGGCCGATGGGCACGGGGATGCACAATGAATTTATCAACCGCAAGCATGGGCGGACGCCGATCATCTACCCGCATGAGTCATTGGCGGGGATCCTCAAAGACACCTACGGGGTCATTGTCTACCAAGAGCAAGTGATGCAGATCGCCCAGGAGATGGCGGGCTTCTCTTTGGGGGGCGCCGATCTCCTCCGCCGGGCGATGGGCAAGAAAAAAGCCTCGGTCATGGCCGAGCAGCGCAAGGTCTTTGTCGAGGGGGCGCAAGCGCGGGGGATCAGCGAAGCCAAGGCCGCCGAAGTCTTTGATTTGATGGAGACATTCGCCCAATACGGCTTTAACAAATCGCACTCAGCGGCCTACGCCCTGCTCACCTATCAGACGGCCTACCTCAAGACCTTTCACAAGGTCGCCTTTATGGCCTCGCTGCTGACCAACGACCGCGACAACGCCGACAAGGTCGCCAAGGGCATCCGCAACACGCGCAAGATCGGCATCGAGGTGCTACCGCCCTCGGTCAACGAATCCCAGGAGAGCTTTGACGCCGTGGGGGGCAATATCCTCTTTGGGATGGGGGGGATCAAGGGCGTGGGCAGCATGGCGGTGGAGTCGATCATCGCCGCGCGGGAGGAAGGCGGCCGATTTACGAGCTTCGACGACTTCTGCGAGCGGGTTGACCTCAAACGGGTCAACAAAAAGACGCTGGAGGCGCTGATCAAAACCGGCGCATTTGACTTCTGCGGTCAGCCGAGGGCGCGGCTGATGGCCAGCATTGACGTCAGTGTGGAGCGCGCGCAGAAGATCCAGCGGGACCGCGCCAGCGGCCAAAGCAGCCTCTTTGGGCTCTTCGAGGAGGTCGCCGCAGCGCCGGAGCCGGCCTTCTCTGCGGCGCTGATGCGGGTGGAAGAGTGGCCGTTACCGGAGCTGCTGTCCTACGAAAAGGAGGCATTGGGGTTCTACGTCAGTGGGCACCCGTTGGATCGCTTTGAGGCATTGATCAAGCGCTTCACCACCACGACCATCGAGGCATTGGAGCGCCAAGAGCCCTCAAGCCGGGTGACGGTGGCGGGGGTACAATCGGGCGCGCGGATCATCCCGCTCAAGAGCGGCAAGGGACGAATGGGCGTGATCCAACTGGAGGGCTTAACGGGGACGGTGGAAGTGGTGGCGATGGGCGAGACATTGGATCGCTATGAAGCGCTACTGACCTCAGACGAGCCGTTACTGATCAGCGGCGCATTAAAGATCGACAAGGACGAGGGCGGTGTGCGGATCTCGATTCGGCTGGGGCAGCGTGGTCGTCGTGGGGGAGGGCCGGTCAGCGAGGGTGAGGAGCGAGACGTCATCAGCCTGCAAGAGATCCGCGCCGAGCGTTCGGAGTTGCTGCAATTGGAGGTGGACGCGGCCCAGCTCAACGAGGGGCGTCTTGAGGCGCTCAAGCGGCTCATGAGTGAAGAGGTCCATCAAGGCCGCTGCCAAGCGCGCTTAAAGATCAAGACACCGCAGCGCGCCAGCGTGTGGGTGGATCTCCCCTCGGCGCGTCTGAAGCCCAGCGACGATCTCACCCACGCCCTGCGGCAGATCTTCTCAGGGGCGGTGCAGTTGGAGGTGAGCTAAAAGAGGTGATCTAAGGCTGATTGCAGTAGATAAACTACCAAACCATCTGCCAATTTAGACCATGAGCCACATCGCCGCCTTCTGTGGGCCAAAACTGCCAAGATAAGCCACCTATAAGCAGCGAACCACCCAAACCATAGCTCGCCAATGTTAAGCGATAATACAAATCTTTATCATCAGAGCCATCGGCTGCGGCCTGATTTTTTGCATAAAAAACAACCCCCAAGCCTAAAATGGCCGCGCCTGAACCCGCGACGACCCAAGGCCAAGGCGTGCGATTAGATTTTGTACATGATGACAACGCCAGTGTTTGATGCTGACCTGGATGAAAAATCAAAGACCGCGCTTCATCTGGACAAGCGGGCCGTTGAACGACAATCGCGCGTTGACCTGACGCAAGCAGAGCGCCATCAGATAAAACAGGCACGGGCAAACCATCAACGAGCAGCCCCCCGCCCTCGACTCCTTTGAGGGTCAAGCGTGCAAAAGCGGGGATCTGCAACAGCGTCTCTTGCTTTACGATAATTTTAAATGAGCGTGTTTCAAGGAGACGCTCACCCGAAAAAATGGAAAGGTGATGATCACCCGCTAAAAGATGTGGGATATCAAGTGGACAAGGCACCAAATTACCCTGATCAACTTTAAGCATCAGCCCTGAATCCACACAAATAATTTTAATCGCGCCAAAATGCTCCGCAATAAGCTGATTCAAATAAGTCTTAGCGGTTTTTGTATCTTCTGATGATTCTTTACAAGATCGAAGATAATCTTCGTACTTTGACTTTCCTTTTAATGGCAAATCTGCCTTATGATAAGCTCTGGCTAGATTATATTTGGCGCTACAATAAAAAGGTGCATCTTTATAGCGATCAATCTCCTCCAACAAAAGAATCGCGCGTGTAAAATTACCTGCTGCATACAACGACATCGCGTCGTCCATCTTAGATTCTAGATCCGCAGGTGTTACACTCATAAAGAGAATAAGCAGATTTAGAAGGCTCATTTTAATCGACTTTCCATGATTTTTTATGAGTTGTTTTAGGCGTTGGCGTTAATTTTTTGTTTTCTTGTTGCTTACGCACTTTTCTTTTAATAATCGGCTTTGACTCGACCTTTTTAACCTCAGCATCTATATCAACTTTAAAAGCATCAGGCATAATAAACGCACTGTCTGGAATAATTAACTCTATAATTTGACTTGGTTTATCCACATCAGATGAAAAAGATGAATCTAAAATATCTTTTTTAAAATCATCAACTGGCTTTGATGAATTTAAACCGATTAAAAAATAACTAAGAATAGCGCCGATCAAAACAATCAACGCGCCAACCCAAAAACTGATCCCATTTTTAGGCACATTTAAAGGCAAAGAATTCAAAGGCGAAGAATTTAAAGGCGAAGAATTCAAAGATGCAGCAGGCGACATCGCCACAGCAGAGTTTTCTCTCTTAAGCTGACTTGTCGCCTGCAACTCTGCGCTTAAAGGATAAGGCGGCGTCTTAACAGAGATCGATTCACCATGAAGACAACGTTGAATGGCCTCATAAAAAGCCATCGCCGAAGGAAAACGCGCGCTGGGCGCCTTGGCCAAAGCACGATCAATGAGGGGCTGATAACGGCTCAAAGTCGGAGGGAGCGTGGGGATAACGCCTTGACGATGAAGCATGATGGTTTGCAGATCATCCTCCCCCTCAAACGGGCGTTGTCCTGTGATGAGCTGATACAGAATGACGCCCACAGCGTAGAGATCAGAGCGTGGCTCAGGCCGCCCAAAGCTCTGCTCAGGGGCCATATAACTCGGGCTCCCAAAAGCCAAACCAGCGCGCGTCTCTGTCCCGTCGGCTTGCCCCTTAAGCAGCTTGCTGATCCCAAAATCGAGCACCTTGGTCTGCACATCCTCACCAAACGTCTGCACCATCAAGTTCAGTGGCTTGAGATCGCGATGCACCAAGCCCAGGGCATGCGCTTCATTAAGCACGCGCAAAACAGGTGATAGAAGGCGCGCGGCGCGCTCAAAGGACATGATGCCCTCACGACGCCACAGATCATGAAGGGTGATTCCGTCGATAAACTCCTGAACCATAAAGAGATCACCCTCAACCTCGCCAAACCCGAGCAGCTTAACTGCCGAAGGATGTTGAAGCGTGACCATCACCCGCGCTTCGCGTTCAAAGCGGGCGCGATACTCCGCCTGCTCGCTGCGCCCGATGACATCCATGAGGATAAACTTGACGGCGACCTTACGCGCGGCGCCAGCCACCGTCTCTTCACCCAGATAAACGGCGCCCATCCCGCCTTGACCGATGAGATCCAGCAGCGTAACGCGGCCATCTAAGACGCGCTGACCCAATCGTGTGGTGACGCGACGGATCGCGGCGTCATCGCGCTGCTGGGCCTTGAGCCGTGTTAGGAGTCGATCCAGGGTGAGGGGGGAGATGAGCCCACCGCCGCAGCCCGCGTGCGGGCAAGGGTCGCCGGGATGGCCTGGGGCGTAGTTTTGGCATCGCGGGCAGCGCAGCTGTGGGGTCATAGGCCGATTTTATTAGGGTGCGTAGGTGCTTTGGCCAAAGACAGCCTGACCGAAGATCGCAGGCATGGGTTCACCGCCGCCCGCACCGGCTTCACCGCCGCCCGCACCGGCTTCACCGCCGCCTGCACCGGCTTCACCGCCGCCCGCACCGGCTTCACCGCCGCCCGCACCGGCTTCACCGCCGCCTGCACCGGCT
>JAHJCH010000098.1 GCA_018813065.1 Myxococcota bacterium | reverse complement strand
CGGCGGCCAGAGCGGCGGCCAGAGCGGCGGCCAGAGCAGCGGCTGGGGCAGCAACAAGGGCGGCGGTGATGGCGGCGGCTGGGGCGGCAACAAGGGCGGCGGCGGCGATGGCGGCGGCTGGGGCGGTGGCGGCCAGTCCAGTGGCCCCGCCTCGGATGATCCCATCCCCTTCTAAGCCCGCGCCCCGTGCCCTCCCCCTCACCTCAGGCGCTCAGCGCGGCGCAGCGCGCCGTCGTTGAGGCCCCCCCAGGCCCCACCTTGGTCGTCGCAGGCCCAGGCAGCGGCAAGACCCGCGCGTTGACGCACCGCGCCGCCCACCTCATCGCCAGCGGCTGCCCCGCCTCGCGGCTCCTCTTGCTGACCTTTACCCGGCGCGCGGCGGCCCAGATGCGCGATCAGATCGGGGCCTTGATGGGCGCCGAGCCGCCCTGGGCGGGCACGCTCCACGCCTTGGCCCAGCGCGCCTTGCAGATCCACGCAGGGCGCTTGGGCTATCGCCCGGATTATCAGATATTGAGCCTCGATCAGCGCGAGGTGCTCCTCCAAGACGCGGCGCGGCGGGTGGGTCTGCGCGCGCGTTTAGTGGGTGACATCCACGCGTTGACCCTCAACGGCGGCTTAAGTGCGCGCGCGGCGCTGTTGAAGCGGGCGCCGCAGTCCATCGACGCGCTCGACGCCGTGATCGAGGCCATCGATCGCTTCGTCGAGGCCAAGCTGCGCTTCAACGTCATGGACTATGACGATCTCCTGCTCAACTTCGCCCTGCTTTTATCGGAGTTTGAGGATCTCCAGCGCGGCTACGCGGCCCATGTCCGCGCGATCCTGGTGGATGAGTACCAGGATCTCAACGCCCTCCAGGTGCAGATCGTCGCCGCGCTCAGCGCCGATCACCGCGCGCTGACTGTTGTCGGTGATCCAGAGCAGTCGATCTACGGCTTTCGAGGCGCGCGGGCGGAGAACCTCCAAAGGTTTATGGACGATCACCCCGACGCGCGGCGCTTTGAGCTGGGCGAGAGCCATCGCGCCACGGCGGAGATCATCGCCGTGGCCTCGGCGAGCCTGCGCGCCCGAGGTTTGACGGCGCGGCTGACATCGCAGCGACGCGGGCCACGCCCCGAGCGGGTGGACGTGCCCTCAGCAGAGGCCCAGGCGGCGGAGATCGCGCGGCGCGCCCGCGCCTTGGCCGCCGAGGGGGTGGCGCTGGAGGCCCAAGCGGCGCTCTACCGCACCCGCGCCCACGGCGCGGCCCTCTCGGCGGCGCTGACGGCGCTGGGCTTGCCGCACACGGTCGAGGATCGCCGCGCGACGAGCGCCGAGGCGGGTGTAGATGGCCTCTTGAGCCTGCCCTCAGAGGAGATCATCGATGGCGAGGGCCTGCGCTTGACCACGATCCACCAAGCCAAGGGCCGGGAGTGGGCCGCCGTCTACCTGATCAACCTCACGGAGGGGCACTGCCCCCTGGCGACGACCTCCAGCGCGGCGGCGGTGGAGGAGGCGCGCCTCTTCTATGTGGCCGTCACCCGCGCCGCGCGCTGGCTCTGCCTGCTCTGCCCCGCGATCTTGGAGGAGCGCGGCCGCCTCCGCCCGCAGATCCCCTCTCGCTTTCTGGCGCAGATCGACGATGATGCCGCCGAGCACCTCACCCACGCCCAGACAGGCCCCGCATGACCCCGCTCCCCCTCAGCCTCACCCTGTTGATCGCCGCGCGCGGCTTCACCCAGACCCTCTTTTTCTGGAGCGGCGCCAGCGTGGTGATGTTCTTCGCCGCCCGCTACCTCTTCCGCGAGCAGCTTCAGCAGTGGCGTGTTCAGCGTCACTTGGCGCAGATCGCGCCGTTCTTCCCCGAGTTCGCCCTCTCCAACCTGCGCACCTGGGCGGATCTCTGCGCGCCGCACGTCTGGGCGGGCTGGCGGCGGCGGTCTTCGGACACCTTGGGCGACTTCGCCACCGAGGCGCTGCACCGCCAGCTGCCTGAGTTCTACGGGGCGGAGCGTTTTGAGGGGCGGCTGGAGCGCGTGCTCAACGTCCACGCCCTGGGGCTCTACCCCACGCAGGCGGATCAGGCCCCGGAGGGGATCGAGCTGGTCTTGCGGGTGGAGCAGCGCGGCGTCTACACGATCCATGACGCGCAGGGGCGGCGGCTGGAGGGCGGCGAGGGCTCAAGGCAAATACAACACTTTTGGACGCTGCGCCATGACGGCTATAAGTGGCGCCTCCACCACCTAGAGCGCGCCCTTCGCGAGCGTGGTGATCTGAAGGCGCGCCCGCTGCCGCCGCCGCTGATGCGCTGGCGCCGCCCAGAGAGGAGCTGAGGATGCACCGACGCTTGAGCCAGAGCTGCTTTACCCAGACCTGCCTTGCCCTGATCTGCGCGTTAAGCGCGCTGGTCGCCTGCGATGACGCCGATGAGAGCGCCGATCCCCAACCCGACATGGCCGTTGAGGACGCCCACACCCCCCTCTTTGACGTGGGCGGCGCCGACGCGGGCGCCGACGCGGCGCTGCCGGAGCTGGCGTCCGTGCCCTGGACGGGCCAGCTGAGCCCCCTCGACGTCGGCGACCTCAGCGCCACCGCCTTCCCCGTGGCGGAGGGCGCCGAGTGGCGCTACCGCCCGCAGACCGCCGACTGGCAGGCGCCCCCCCCGCCCTCGCGCGGCGCGGTGGTGACGCTCTCGCCGGGCATGGCCGAGGATGAGTGGATCCGCGAGGTCATCAGCGTCTATGAGTCCACGCGCGGCGAGGCCCCCCAGCGCATCTGGCAGCGCGTCGTCGAGACCTGGATCGTCGATGACGCCACCCCCGATCAAGGCATCAGCGTCTACTTTAAGCGCACCGAGATGGAGGAGCGGGTCTTGGAGACGCGGGCCTTCGTCAAGTCCGAGCGGCGCGAGTATGAGCCGCCCTACTTGGTGATCAAGGACACGCGCAACCCCAACTGGGACCCGCAGCTGAGGACCGACTGCGCCGTCAAGCAGGCCATCCAGCTCTCCGATGACGTGGCGCCCAATGAGGTCAACTCCTCGTTGACGGTGCAGGTGCAGGCCGCCGGGGCTCAGGCGATCCCCATGGAAAACGTCTACCGCGAGCCGACCTATGAGATCTCCATCACCGACAAGCCCGGCGGGCGGGTCAACCGCACGCTGTGGGTGCAGCCTGGCGCGGGCGTGGTGCAGTTCAGCTACGGCCCCGAGCAGGAGAACGCCACCTTTACGCTGATGGCCACCAACATCGAGGGCCGCTAGCGTGGGCGGATCGACGCGCCGCCAGATCATCCGCACCGCGCCGCTCAAGGCGGCGGCGGCGGCCTCGCTCCTCAACACGGCGCTGATCTTGGCCACGACGCAGACACCCTGGGCCGTGCGCCTGAGCCACAGCCTCTATGACATGGGGCATAACTTCGCCTTCGCCTTCGTGGCGCTCCTGTGGGCCTGGTCCACGGCGGGGCTGTGGCGCTGGCTGAGGGATTTAACCGCCCTGGCGCTGATCATCCCCTTCAGCGCGCTGGTCCTCTCGCGGGATCTGTCGATCTTCATCGCCAAGCAGATGCCCTCGGCGCCTGGGTTGGGGCTATGGCTGCTGCTCATCGGCGTCAGCGTCGCCGTCCTGCTCATCGGCCACGTCGCCCACCGGCTGGCGGCGGGCGCGGTGCGCGGCCTCTTCTTTGTCCTGGGCGTGGCGCTGTGGATCGGCAACCGCTTTCTGCTCCAAGCCGACTACCCCGGCGTCCACGCCCTCATCGCCGCCTGCGCGGGGATCTTGCTGTGGGCCAGCCTGCGCGGCGGGCGGCCCTGGCCCATGTGGAGCGCCAGCCCTGCGCTGCTCTTGGCCCTCGCCTCCTTCTTCATCCCGCCCAGCCAGCGCATCCGCGCGGCGCTGATGCGCATGGAGACCTCCACGCTGGCGCCCTTCGTCGCCCCGCTGTGGGCGGCGGCGCCGGCGGAGGGCGACGGCGGCGAGGAGGGCGGCGACGCCTGGCCCGGCCCCCGCGCCCACCCCAGCGCGGGGCGCTTCTTCCCCGAGGGGGCCGTGGTGGTGCTCATCAGCGTCGATGCCCTGCGCGGCGATCTCATCGAGCGCGTCCCTGAGCGGCTGGTCAACCTCAAGCAGCTCTCCACGCGCGGCCTCTACTTTACGCAAGCGCGCACCCCCGGCTCACAGACGGTCTACACGCTGACCGCCCTCTTCACGGGCACCTACTTCCTTCAGCAGCGGTGGGATAAGGTGCCCTCCACCCCCGAGCTGGACGCCACTCGCGTCGTCGGCCACCTCTTCCCCCTCCAAGATCAGACCGAGCGCTTCCCAACCACGCTCACCCGAGGCGGGGTCAAGACCGTCCACCTCGCCAGCACCGCCTGGTTCATCAACGCCGTGGGGGTCACGCGCGGCTTCGAGGAGGAGCGGTTTGTCCGTGATCCACATCGCGCCTATACGCACGTCAAGCATATGAAGGCGGCGATCATCGAGCGCCTCCAGGCCCATGAGGGCGGCGACCTCTTCCTCTTCACGCACCTCCTCGATACCCACGCGCCTTATGATCGTGGGGGCCGCGAGGGCGACGCTTTTGAGCGTTATCTGCGCGAGATCGCCCTCGTCGATGAGGCGCTGGGCGAGATCAACAACGCCTTGGCGGAGATGCCCTGGGCGAGCAAGGCGTATTTGATGATCACGGGGGATCACGGCGAGGCTTTTGGAGAGCATGGCGCTGAGTTTCATGGCACGCACCTCTATGAAGAGCAGGTGCGCGTGCCGCTGATCATCATCGGCCCCGGCGTACCCATCCAGCGCAGCGCGCTGCCCGCCTCGACCCTGGACATCGGCCCCACGCTCCTCGACGCCTTCGGCCTGGAGACGCCCGCGCATCACATGGGCGAGAGCCTGACGCCGACCCTGCGCGGCCAAGAACAAACCCTTAAGCGACCGCTGTTTATGGAGACGCGCCTCAAGCGCGCGCGGGTCTGGCCGGATGGGATCAAGGTGATCGTCGATGATCGCCGGGGGACGACGGAGGTCTATGATCTCAAGGCCGATCCCAAGGAGCAGGAGAACCTGGCCGATGAGCCGCGCTACCAGCCCAAGATCAACGCCATGCGGCGGTTTATCGAGACTTATCGGCTCAAAGAGGGCGGCTACGAGGTGCCCTACCGCCGCTGACCTCAGCTTGAGGGCTGCGCCTTGGGCTTGCTGGCCTGCCACACATCAAACCGCGTGTCCTCCGCCAGCCGCTCCACCGCCTTAAAGGCCCGCCCCAGGAGGGGCTCCACCTTGATCCGCTTCTGCGTCACCAAGACCAGCCGCCCGCGCTGCTTGAGGTGGGCGTGCGCGCCCAAGATCAGCTGCTCCAGGACCGTGTAGGACTCGCCCTTGCCCTCGTGGATCGGCGGGTTGCTGACGATCAGATTGAATCGACCCTGGATGCGCGTCCAGGTATCAGAGAGGATGACCTCGGCGCCCGCCATGTTGCGCCGCGCCGCCTCCACAGCCAGGGCGTCGGCGTCGCAGAGCGTGTACTCGGCCTCGGGCGCGCGAGCGTGAAGCGCTTGGGCGATGATCCCCAGCCCGCAGGCGAAGTCGAGCACGCGCGACTGCGGCTTGGGTGTGGGGCAGGCGCGGATCAAGAGCGCCGTGGCGGGATCGAGCCCGCTCTTGGCGAAGAGGCCGGGGAAGCCGACGCGGCCATCGCGCGCGATCACCCAGTCCTCTAGCCGCGCCTTGTCTGGCGGGGTCTGCGGGCGGGTGCCCTCGAAGACGCGGCTGCGGTGCTTGGTGTGGACCGTGCGCGGATCATCAAAGAGGCCCTCCATGACCGCGCCGAGGGAGCGGCCCCCCTCGTCATTGGCGCCATAGACCCAGATGGGCGCGCCGGGCTTGAGGGCGGCGGCGGCGGCGCTCAGCGCCATCCTCATCGCTTCTTTGGAGGGCAGCGCGCGCAAGGTCGCCGCGTCATAGGGGCCATCGCTGGGCCAGGGCCGCCCTTCGTCTTCACCCCAAGAGCGTCGATGCCAGGTGTCCACCGTGTCGCCGAGCCCTTCGAGGTGGGGTTTTAGGCTGCGCGTCTCGTCCTCGATGACCAAGACCCGCCCCAGCGGGCGCGTGAGCATGTCCTTGGCGGCGCGGGCGACACGATCACCGCGATCCCTCATGGCTCAACCCCCAGGTGGCGCTCAAAGAAGACGATCATGGCCTTCATGTAGGCGGCGCGGTTGGCCTGCTTGCGGAAGCCGTGGCCCTCGTCCTTGGCGAGCATAAACCAGGCGTCGCCGCCCGCGCCGCGCACGGCCTTGAGGATCTGCTCCGCCTCGCTGGCGGGCACGCGCGGATCGTTGAGCCCTTGGACGATAAAGAGCGGTCGGGTGATCTCCGCCGCGCGGGCCGTCGGCGAGATCCGCGCCAGGAAGGCGGCCATCTCCGGGTCACGCTCATCGCCGTACTCGACGCGGCGCAGATCGCGGCGGTAGGGCTTGGTGTTGTTGAGGAAGGTGAGGAAGTTGCTGATCCCCACCACGTCCACGCCCGCCGCGATCCGCGCGCCGTAGTGGATCATGCTGGCGAGGACCATGTAGCCGCCGTAGGAGCCGCCGAGCACAGCCACGCGCTTGGCGTCGAGCTGGGGATGGGCGGCGATCCAGTCCAACAGCGCGCCGATGTCCTTGACCGAGTCCTCCCGCTTAAAGCCGTCGTCGAGCTTGAGCCAGGCCTTGCCGTAACCCGCCGAGCCGCGCACGTTGGGGGCGATGACGGCGACCCCCAGCTCACCGACGAGGTACTGAATGGTGGCGCTGAAGGTGGGGCGATACTGGGCCTCGGGGCCACCGTGGATGAGCACGATCACCGGCGCGGGCTGGGCGCTGGGGGGCGTGTAGAGGAAGGCCGGGATCTGGCGTGGGCCAGCATTATCCTGATCAAAAGTTGGGTATTGAATCAGGGTCGGGGCGATAAACCGCGCCGCGTCGAGGCCGCCGACCTCGCTGAAGGTCCAGCGGATCGTCTCCTGGGTCTGAGGGTCGTAGCTGAAGGCGTCGGCGGGGTTGAGCGGGCCGTCGAGGGTGTAGCCCAGCGCGCCTTGGGGGCTAAAGCTCAGCCCGCTGATCACCCCCGGCGGGGTGGACAAGGGCGCGCGGGCGCCGCTGGGCAGATCCAAGAGGTAGAGGCGGCTTAGCCCCCCCTCGTTGCTGGTAAACGCCAGCCGTTTACCGTCGGGGGAGACTGCTAACTCCTCGATATCCCAGGGAATGTCCTCGGTGAGCAGGCGCGCTTGGCCTTGGGGATCGCGGGCGCGCAGGGTGCGGACCGGGCGGCCCTCGTCGGAGATGAGGTAGATCGATCCATCAGGGCCAAAGGCGGCGCGATCATAGCTGACGCCCGGCGCGACGCCGACGGGCTCGACGACGAGCGGCGCGGCGTTGAGCCGGATGAGGTGCAGCTGGGATTGGGTGGCGCTGACATACTTGAGGATCAGGAGCGCTTGATGGTCAAAGCTGAAGTCGAGCGGCATCCAGGCGCCGTCGCCCTCAAAGACGCGGCGCGGCGCGCCCTCAGGCTCCTGAACATAGATATCCCAGTCTTTGTGGTTGCGCGCGGTGGAGTAGTAGGCGAAGCGCGCGCCGTCCTTGGACCAGATCAGGCCGCCGTTGCGGCCCTCGCGCGTCAGGGCGCGGATGGCGCCGCCGCGCATGAGGTGGACTTGATACTGCTCGTCGCCGCCTTGATCGCGGGTGAAGAGGACGTCGCCGCGCGCGGAGACGGCCACCTCGCGGATGGGCTCGGCGGCGAAGGTGCGCTGGTGACGCGCGCCGCCAGGCTGGGCGACGTGGTGGAGCTGGCTGGCCTCGCCGAAGCGCGTGGTGATGTAGACGCCGCCCTCGGGGCGCCAGCCGACGAGCTGGGCGCTGCGCGCGGCGAGGTAGCGCTCGACCTGGGCATCGACGCGGGGGGGGATCTCAGGCACGCCGTCCAGGACGAGCTGGGAGGCGGCGAGGAGCAGGAGGAGGGAGAACATGGGCGCTCCGGTTGGCAACTGATATGGACTGGTTACGCTTGAGTGGACACCTCAGGCCGGGTGAAAACGCCCAGCGCGAGGCGGTCTGAAGATGGGAGAAGAGCAGTCACCGACATCGACAAGCGAGCTCACCCCGCCGCATTTGAACGCCTGCTTGAACTCACGAGGGTGGGCTTCGCCGCTCTAACCATTCTTCTTTTGAAACGCGACCATAAAGTCGGCGAGGGCTTGAGCGCCCTCGATGGGCATGGCGTTGTACATCGACGCGCGGCAGCCACCGACGGCGCGGTGACCCTTGAGGTACACCATCCCCGCCGCCGTGGCCTCAGCGATAAACTGCTTCTCCAGATCCGCCGAGGGCAGCCGGAAGAAGACGTTCATCCGTGAGCGTGAGCGCGGCTCGACAGGGCAGCGATACCACCCATCTGAACCATCAATCACGCCATAGATGAGGTCTGCGCGCGCCTGCGCCAGCGCATCCATCGCGCTGACACCGCCTTGCGCCTCAACCCACTCCAAAACCTTGTTCATCATGTAAATGGCAAACACAGGCGGTGTGTTATACATCGAATCCTTGGGCGCGTGTGTGCGATACGCCAGATAGGCGGGCACCTCTTCATTGGCGCGCTCCAAAAGATCCTTACGAATGATCACCACGGTCAGGCCCGCAGGCCCAAGGTTCTTCTGCGCGCCCGCGTAGACCACATCCACCTTGGTGAAGTCGATGGGCGCCGACATGATATGCGATGACATATCAGCCACCAGCGGCACATCACCCGTGTCGGGCCACTCAAACAGCTCCACGCCGCCGATGGTCTCATTGGAGGTGATGTGGACATAGGCGTAGTCAGGATCAATCGTCAGCTCATCGGCCGCTGGCGCGCGGGTGAAGTCACAGTCGGCGCCCGACCAGATGATCTTCGTCTCCCCCAAGCGCTTGGCGTCGGCGATGGCCTTCTTGGCCCACGCGCCTGTCTGCACATAGGCCGCTGCTTTGCCCGGTACGCTCAGGTTCATGGGGATCATGGCGAACTGGAGCGTCGCCCCGCCCTGTAAAAACAGGATGTCGTGTGTGTCAGGGATGCTGAGGAGATGACGCAGCCGCGCCAGCGCCTCCATATGCACGCGATCATACTGAGGGCCACGGTGGCTCATCTCGATGAGCGACATCCCCGCGCCCTCAAACTCCACGAACTCCGCCTGGGCGGACTCAAGGACAGACAGCGGCAGGGTGCAAGGCCCGGCGGAGAAGTTATAGATGCGGGCCATTACGCGCGCCTCCCTTCCAAGATCTCACAGACGATGTCCCCGATGCGCAGCAGGTTCTCCTGCGTGGAGCCGCCGATGTGGGGGAGGAGGACGGTGTTCGGGGCAGCCATGAGGGGGCTGTCCTTGGGCGGATCAGACAGCCAGACGTCATTGCCAAAGCCCGCGAGGTGGCCTGACTCCAAGGCAGCGACGACGTCGGCCTCGACCACGCAGGCGCCGCGACCCGTGTTGATCAGGATGGCGCCGGGCTTCATCTGGGCGATGCGCTCGGCGTTGATCATCCCGCGCGTCTCGGGGGTCAGCGGGGTGTGCAGCGAGAGATAATCCGCCGCCTTGATCACCTCATCGAGCGGCAACAGCTCGGCGTGCTCAGAGGCCGTGACATACTTATCGTAGGCGATGACCTTCATCCCGAAGGCGCGGGCGCGGATGGCCACCTCGGTGGCGATGCGACCGGCGCCGATCAGCCCCAGGGTCTTGCCAAACAGCTCCACGCGCTCACAGGCCTTCTTGCGCCACTCGCCCTTGACCATGCCCTCATGGCCGAGGGTGATCTTGCTGGAGACGGCCAACATCAAGGCGATTGCCAGCTCAGCGACGGAGACAGAGGAGGCGGCGGCGGTGTTAAACACCTCGATGCCCTTCTCCGCGCAGTAGGCCTGATCGACGTTATCCAGCCCCACGCCCCCACGGATGATGAGCTTGAGGTTGGGGATGGTGTCGATGAGCGCGCGCGTGCACTTGGTGTTTGAGCGCACCAGCAGGACCTCCGCCGAGGCCAAGTGTGCTTTATCAAGGACCTCGCCATAGCGGGCGAGCTTGGCGGGGAGTCCAGGATCAAAGGCGTCAGAGATGACAATTTTCACAAGGATCTCCAGGATTCAGAATGACCTCTAGGATTCATAATGACCTCCAGGTCACACGGGCGGCAGAACCTAACGCGGTTGGCGCCGAACGGCAACTGGAGAGCGCCTCAGGGCGCCTTAAACAGCACCTCAAGGGTGTAGGGATCGGTGGAGTTCTCCGAGGGCGGCTGATCCTTGACCCAGACCTCGCGGATCACCAGCAGGAGCCGAGCGGTGCGGCTCTCACAGCGCCCCGCCTCACCGGCGCCGATCTTCGCCGCGTCGATCTTGGCCAGCAGCGCGCCTTGGTCATCGAAGCACTCCAAGACGATGTCCATCCCCGGCACGCCGCTGACCCGCGCCTCGGCGATGGGCGTGGCGCTGGGCACGTCGAGCATAAAGATGTCGCGATCGCTGCGATCCCGCTGGCGGCGCGCGCCGAGGAAGCCACGCACCTTGACGCCGGGCTCGATCAGCGTCGCTTGAACGGACTCGTCATTGGGCTCCACCTCCGCCGTCCTCGGCGGCGGGGGTTGATTCAAGTGCCGCCAAGCCCCCGCCCCTGCGCCGATCAACAGCAGCGTCAACACCAAGGGGAAGAGGCAGCCGCGGCGCTTGAGCTTGCGCTCATAGTCCTCGAACTCCGCCCGCGTCGGCGCGTCCAGATCCACGCCCAGGCTGAGGCCGGGGATGCTGCCGACGGTCCTGAGCAGATCCGTCAAGCTCGATTGAGGCAGATCCGCGCTGGAGGAGTAGCTGTCGGTCAGCAGATCAAGGAGCGCCTCATCGACCTCCAGCACGCTGGCGGGGCGCGCCTTGGGATCGCGTGACATCAGCCGCCGCACGAGCAGCTCAACGGCGGGCGGGATGCTCAAGCCCTCGACGACCTCTGAGAAGCTGGGCAGCGTCCCTGAGAGGTGCCCCTCCAGCACGCGCAGGGGCGTCTTGCCACGATAGGGATACTCCCCTGAGAGCATCCGAAAGATCAGCACACCCAGCGCATATAGATCCGTCCAGGGGCCGACCTCCTCACCTTTAATCTGCTCAGGGGCCATAAAATACGGCGTGCCCAAGAGCGTGCCGACTTGTGTCTGAAAGACGCCACCGCGCCCCACGCTTGGGCCATTGAGGCTCTCTTCGCTGGCCCCGGCGTCCTCAACGAACTTGGCGAGGCCAAAGTCGAGGACCTTGATCAGCTCATCGCCGTTGGCGCTGCGCAGGACAAAGATGTTCTCGGGCTTGAGATCGCGATGGATGATGCCGTGGCTGTGGGCCTCGGCCAAGCTGGAGCAGACCTGGTGGGCGATGCGCAGGACCCGGCTAAGGGGGAGGGCGCCCTCCTTCTCCAAGACCTCGGCCAGATCCACGCCAGGCAGGAACTCCATGACGAGGTAGACCATCCCGCGCCAGACGCCGAAGTCAAAGACGGTGATGGTGTGAGCGTCTTGGAGCTTGGAGACGGCGAGGCCCTCGCGCCGAAAGCGCGCGACCAGATCGGCCTGCTCACGCAGCGCGGCGCGCAGGACCTTGACGGCGACGCGCTTACCGATGCCGACGTGCTCGGCGAGATAGACGGCGCCCATCCCCCCTGAGCCCAGCATCTTGAGGAGCCGAAAGCGGTCACCGAGCACCTGACCGATGAGCTGATCTGTGGCGTTGATCGAGTCGTGGCTCTCCAAGTTCGCGCCGCAGTGCCCACAGAAGGGGTTGCTCTGAGGGACCACGTGGCCACAGCCGAGGCAGGTGCGCGCGGGCTTTGGATCATTCACGGCAACAGCAGAGCCTCTTGGAGCTTGGGGACGGTCAAGCGCTGTCCATTACGCGCCTCATAGGCGTGCAGGCCGACGAGCCGACCGATCAGGGTCAACGAGGCGCCCTCCTCCACCAGCAGCGGCCCGGAGATCTCCGCCCAGACGGGGCAGCCGCCCTCCTCGGCGCAGGTGGCGATCTGCACCTCATCGACCTCCGCGCCGCGCCGCGCGGAGATCAAGCGCCCCTTGAGCTTGAAGAGCTGGGCGGGCGGATCTGCCGCCGCAGCCTGAAGCGCGGCGTAGCTTGGCGCGGGCGTGGGCTTAAGCCCTCGGGCTTGACGGCGCAGCGCCTGAAGCCGCGCACGCAGGCTGGCCTTGGTCTCTCGATGGGCGGAGAACGTCAGGGATGTGGGCTTCATCTGCGCGCCATCGGCCCGCAGCGTCAGCGCCTGCGCCCCGACCTCGATGGGGGTCTGTAGCGCAAACGCGCCGGCTTCATCGGCGGTGATCGTGATCTCGCCCAGCGTCACCTGCGCTCTTGGGGCCGTCACGCCGCGCACGAGCAGCTCAGGCGCCAGCCCCGCCCACCCGCGAGGGGGGGCCAATAAGCGCAGGGGGGTCTTGGGCAGGGGCAGGGTGACGCGCTCCTCGAACATCAGGGGCGGCGCGCCATCGGGGGGGCGCAGGGTGAGCCGGACGGGCAAACGCCCCACGTCGGCCTCGGCGCTGTCCACCTGGGCCAATAGGGGGCTGGGATCGACGCCGAGGTTAAAGCGTTGAGCGTCCACCCGCGCCGCGCGCCCGCCCTCCACGCTGACCTCCCAGCCGGGCAAGACCTCGATCTGAGCGGGGACATCGACGCCGGGCTGGGGGGGGCTGAGCGGGGGCGTGGAGAGGCGATAGTGCAGCATCACCATCAGCGACAGCGCCTTGGCCTCGCCCCCCGCCTCGGGGATCACCTCCAGGGCGATGTGGTTCTCCCCCAGCTTCATCGGCTGCGCCTCAAGCTCGAAGGAGAGGGGGCGCTCTCCCTGCCCTTTGGCCTCACCGCCGGGGTAGCGCACGGTGGCGGGCTCGGAGGTATAGATGGTGGTCGAGACGCGCCAGCGCGCGCCGTCGCGGAGGACGCTCAGGGGGCCGACCGTGCGGGCTTGGAAGGCGAAGCGTTGTTGATAAAAAAACACCCCGGAGAGGGCTGCGGCGAGGGTGAGCGTGGCGATGACGAGGAGCCACCGTCGGGTCAAGGCGCGGGAGATCTGCCGCTCCTCCTCCGCGATGGCCGCCGCGATGGCGGCGGCGGCGACCAGCTCCCCCGCCTCGCGGTCTTTTTCCCGGCGCTGCGCGCCCTGCAATCGCTTCGCGCTTGCATTCCCCGCAGGGCGCTGCGCTGCATTGGAGGGGGGCTCGGCGAGGGCGGCGACGGGCGCGCGCTGTGGCGTCGCCATCGAGGCCGCTGCGAGGGGGCTGGCGACACCAAAGAGGGTGCGTGGGGCGTCCCCTTTGTGCTCGACGACGCCCTTGGGGACGGGCGCGAGGCCAAAAACCGTCTTATTCGTGTCCGGCGCGGGCTCGACGACGCCCTTGGGGACGGGCGCGAGGCCAAAAACCGTCTTATTCATGTCCGGCGCGGGCTCGGCGACGCCCTTGGGGACGGGCGCGAGGCCAAAAACCGTCTTATTCGTG
>JAHJCH010000007.1 GCA_018813065.1 Myxococcota bacterium | reverse complement strand
TGATTGCAAGACTATCCCCATCGAAACCTTTTTCGACGAGCCGAAGATAGACCTCCCCCCTCCCTGCCTCAAGCGAAATTTTTCGACCATGTGGCCGCGCAGTGTTTTGCCGTCAACAAATGGGTCGAGATTCGACCGAGAGGGATGAGCCAAAGCGCGGGGATTCTGAGAGATTGTTAGAGCCAGCCCCCCAGCGTGAGGCGGAGGTTAAGCGGCGGCCCGGCGCTGATATGAAGCGCGGGCAAGGGATCGGCGGGGGCCTCGGCCCGCCAATGGCTCGCGTAGTGATACTCACCCTCGCGCAGATCAAGCCCCAGCGCGTTCTCCAGCTCCAACCCCAGCCACCATCGAGGCGCGTGATAGCTCAAGGTGGCGTCCAGGGAGGCCATCGTCGCCCCCGTCGCGCCGTGCGGCAGGGCTCGCGGCGCCCAGCCGAGGAAGCGCAGCCCCCCCCGCCAGCCCCCCTCATCGGGCGCCACAGCCCCCGCGACCAGCCGCGCGGCGTACACCCAGCGCGGCGCATAGGGCACGATCCGCTCAGAGCGTTGAAACCGCGCGTCCACGCCCGTCAGCTCGACGCTGAGATCCAGCCAAGGCCGCGGCTGCGTGGCGATGACCGCCTCAGCGCCCAGGCGGCGCGTGCCATTAAGCTCCATGCTCAAGCCAGAGACGTGATCAAAGATCGACTCGCGCTCAATCCAGGTGGCGAAGGCCGCGACGCGCGCGTCGAGCCAGGGTGAGGGCTGAAAGCGAGCGCCAATCTCGATGGCGTCTGAGACGGTCATGGTGGGCGGCTGGCCCATGATCACCTCATCGCCTAAGCCCTCATGGCTGGGCTGATAGGCCGTCGCCGCCCGCGCCTCGGGCGGGCGCTGACCGCGACCATAGGCGGCCAAGAGCCACAGCGGCCGCGCCAGCCGCCAGCGCGCCGTGAGCCGGGGCGAGAGCGCGCCCTCATCAAGCGCCCCCGGCGCGCCGCCGCGCGTCAGATCCTCGGCCTCAATCCAGAGCCCATCGCCGCGCAGCCCGCCCTCGACCTCAACGGCGCGGTTGGGGCGCCAACGCAGCCCCGCCCAGCTCCACAGCGTCCATTGACGCGCGGTCAAGTCGCGCGCGCGGCGGATCTCCTCAAGGGCGCGGCCAAGGCGCCGCTCGCGCTGGGCCAAGATGTCGAGGTGGCCGCCCAGCGCCGCCTTGAGCTGCCACGGTCGCGCCCCCCAAGCGCCGCGCAGCGCCCCCCCCGCGCTGGTGGCGCGCTGCGTCTGCGCGCGGAGGTCACCGTGGATGGGATCGAAGAGATCGCCGGTGAAGTTCTCTCGCAGCGAGAGGCGACGTTGGCCGCCATAGAGCGTGAGGCCCAGCCCCGCCCCCCGCGAGAGCTTGAGGATCAACAGCCCCCGATCAGCGGCGCCTTGCCCCAGATCGTCATAGGCCCCCGCCAAGCCCACGCGCCCCGCGCGCACATCCTCATCGCGCAGCAGCCCCGGCAGCTCAAAGCGGGCGCTGTGCCCCAGGGCCAAGACCTCAAGGCGCGTCGGCCCATCGAGGAGGCGGGCGTGACCGTTGAGCGTGATGGCGCGCAGCGCCCGGCGCGCGCCGAAGCCTGGATCTTGAGTCCAGGCCAGCCCCAACCACGTCGCCCCCGCCGCGTCAGCGCCCAGCAGCAGCGCCCGTTGACGCCCGCCGCTGCCCAGCGTGTAGGCCAAGGCGACGTCTCGACGTGGACTGAGCCCCTCCACGCCGAGCTGATAATCCGCTGAGCCCGCCATGGCGAAGGCCCCTTGATCCAACGCGAAAGGCCCCTTCAGCGCCGTCACCCCCGTCACCAGCTCGGGCAAAAGCAGCCCTAAATCGAGGTAGCCCTGCCCATGAATGTTTGACCACTCATTGAGGGGTACGCCCTCGACGCTGAGGGCCAGATCGGCGCCATGAATGGCATCGAAGCCGCGCAAGAAGTACTGACGCCCCTTCCCCTCGCTGCCATGCTGCGTCAGGGTTAAGCCTGGGATTTGACGCAGGATCTCCTCTGCGTCGCGGTGAGGGGCGGCGTGAACCTCACGGGGGCTCAGCTGCACACCAGAGGCGGTCGGGGGCGCGGCTTGAGCGCGACGCGCGCGCACCTCGACCACCGCCCCCTCCGCCTCCGCCTCGACATTGGGCTTACTTTGAGGCTCAAAGGGGGCCGGGCTGGGCGTGGCCTGGGGCGGCGGCTGAGGCGGCGAGGCCAACGGCTGCGCCAAAGAGATCGAGGTCGAAGCCCACAGCCAGACCGCCGCGCCGAGCAGGGCGCGTGGCGCGGCGGGCGCGCGCCTCAGTGGCTGGCGTCGATGTGGCAGTGCCCTTCTCCGTTGATGTGCCCCAAGGTCAGGCTCAACGCCTCCAGCCAGGCCCAAAGACCCTCAACGTCCTCATTGCCAGGGTCATAGGCGCCAATATCCGCCGCAGCCAGCTCCGCCTGCGTCACCACCCCATCTTGATCTGCGTCGGCGTCGGCGAAGGCTTGAAAACCCAGGCCAGGCGAGGTGGAGACAAGGCTATCGTAGAGGAGATGGTCGGCGTGAACCGTAATTTGGAACGCTGCGGGTGTATCTGTGGTCACGCGCTCATCAATATGGCAGGTCGAATAATGAATCGCGGAAGGAAACGACCAATTAAAGACAATGCGCTCGCTCGCAGGCCCATACGCCTCGCCTTCGATTTGAATATCAGATAAAGAATAGCTGCCTTCTGTGAGCGCACCTTGACCCACTTTGAATACCTCTAAGAGATGCCCTTCTCCATTCGATTTTTGAGTCAAATCGACGGTCTTCGGTGAAGATAAAGTCTCTCCACCAACAGACACTTGATCAATGGTCACGCTAAATTTCTTGAATGTAACGGACCATCCATCTGCGGTTTCATCGGCAGGGATGCCATCTTCAATAAAAGACTCGCCATAAATCGACACGCGAACCTCTCCCCGCTCGGCCTTTTGATCATCATCGCAACCATAAAGAAGGCCTAAGGCGAAGAGCGCCATCGGGACAATTAAGGTAGATCGTTTGATCATTTGCTCAATCCTTGATCAGCTCTACGCTGAAGTAATCATGTTGCATGACTTCACGTCGGATGAAGTTGTAAGCATCCTCAACATCTTCATCTCCGGCCTGAATCTGAATCACATCAGTCAAAGGCAAGGCGGCGAAATCCACCCCATCAAAAGGCGTCTTTCCTTCATAGGGATCGCGCAAGTGAAAGCGCAGGCTCAGTTGACCGACGGTCTGAGGCGTGATCTCCACCTTAAAGGGGATGCCCACGACCTCGCGATCCTCAGGCGCGTCGATGCGCGCCTCGAAGGGATAGGCTTGCCCATCGCGGCGCGCGACGCCGCGCAGCCACATGGCATGGCCCCAGAGGGGATCTGCGCTGCTCAGGCCCTGAGCGGCGTCGCCGCGCGCCAGCGTGAAGTTCGCCGCAGTATAGACACCGCCCAGGAGCGTGGCTTGACCCAAGGACGTGGGCGCGAACCAATCAGCGGCAAAGGCGCCCTCCAGCGCGCCCGTCACCTCTCCCCCTTGATAGTGTCCGGGATGCGCGTGCGCGCGACGCAGGCCCAGGAGATCGAGGGCGTAGCGCCACGGCGACGCGGCGGAGGCGGCCAAGGCGCCGCTTTGGGAGGCCTCACCGGCGACCGTAAAGACCAAGCCCCGCGACGCCAAACGGGCGCCATCCAGCGTGATCTCATAACCCAGCGCGTTGATCTCGGGGGCCAAGGGTCGCGCGTCCACCACGACCTCAAGCTGCACGCGAGGCGCCTCCTGAGCCGCCTCACAGGCCACGGACAAGCTGGCAAAAAACAACAAGATCGCCGACGAGCGCGGCGCGCTCATGGGATCGCCTCGCCCTCTAGGCCGTGATAGATCACGCGCCCATGCAGCACGCCGGGCAAGCCGATGAGGTGGCCTGCGATATGGCGGAGCTGATCGGGCGCGCCGCGCAAGATCGTGATCTCCAAGCAGATCTCAGGGGTGAGGTGTACGTGTGTCGAGGCGAGGATCGCCTCATGATGGAGATGGCCGAAGTCTTCGATTTGAAGCGAGAGTCGCCGCTTCGTGTGATCGTAGAGCAGGGTGACCGTAGCAACGGCGTCATGGCAGCCGCGATCCCAATCCTCCTCCATCAAGCGCGCGCGGATGAGATCACGCATCGCCTCGGAGCGATTGCCATGACCGCTGTGGGTGATCCAGTCATCAAAGCGTGCCATCAAGGCTTGATCAATCGAGAGGCTGGCGCGGACGAGATCAGGCATAGGGGCGCCTTTCGTGTTACGAACGCCGCGAGGTGTAACACGAAAGGCGCGCCAACATCAGTCAAAATCGCAGAGATGGAGACAGACAAAGCCGAGCTTCGAGTTGGGGGCTATGGCGGATCGCCTTGAACTTGCCGCAGGCGCAGCCACAGGAGGATGCAGGCCCCGGCGAAGGCCAAGCCAGCCCCTACGCTGAGCTGGGACAGGGACACCCCCGTGACCTCGGGCAGCGGCGCGCCGCCGCTCGCGTGATGGACGATGACGATCTCCGCCGAATCCTTGAGATCCGCCCCCGCCTGCACCTGCGCCTTGAGCGAGGCCAGCGGCGGCGGCGAGGCCCCCTCGCGCAGCGTCAGGCTCACGGCGGCGCCGCGCGCGCCGAGGACCACCGAGGCGTCCACCACCTCGGGCCAATGTCGCAGGAGCGCGCGCAGGGCCTCCGCCTTATGGAGCCGCGCCGCCTCATGCGGACCCAGCGCCTCCAGCGTCGTGCTTGGATCGGCCAGGGTGGCGGGCTGTGGCAGCCCCGCGCGCTTGAGCACGCTCCAGGCCCTCGGCAGGGCGCCCTTGGCCACCACCAGCCGAAAGCGGCGCCCTTGACCGCGCTTCTCCGCCTCCACGCCGGCCATGGACAGGGCGGTGAGGCTCTCATTGGCCTGCACCTCATCCAAGCCATCGAGGAGCGTGACCTGACACGCCATCAAGGAGAACAAAGGTAAGGTAAGAAGGACGAGGCGCGAGGGCATCTGGGCTAGAACCCGAGGAGCTGATCTAACTTAAAATCACCGGCGGAGATAAAATCGGCGCTACCACGGGTATAGATGCGCGTCTTGAGGGCCTGATACGCCTCGGGGGCATCCTCATCAAACTGATAAGAGAGCAGCAGCTCGACGTGCTCAGGGCGCGCCATGTTGAGCAAGGTATAGGCGATAATAAACGACTCCTCGACCCCCTTAAGCTTGTCGGCGAGCTTAACCAGCTCGGGATAAAAGTCCTCAAGCAGCGCGCCCTTGCGCTGCGCCACGGCGCTGAGGGTCGCCTCCATGGGCCGATCGACGGGGACCAACATCAGCTGCGTGGACTCACCCAAGGGCGCCTCCCCCGTGAACTTCAGGGCGGCGACGCGCTGGAGCTGTTGATAGCGGGCGCTGAAGCTGTTGAAGCGATCTTGGAGGGCATAGATCGCCGCGCCTTGACGCGAGAGCGCCTTGGCGACCGCCTCGGCCTTATCCTTAGCGGGCTCATCCCGATCCGCGATCAGCTGCGCATAGACCGCCTCAAGGGCCTGGGTGAAGCGTGGCTCAGCGCCCTCGACGAAGAGGCCATCGAGGGCATCTTGAGAGAAGCGCGCTTGGCTGATGACGCTGCCGGTGGGGCCTTGGAGGAAGCCGGGGTGGTGGTGAACGCTGGAGAAGCCCAGCTTAAGCTCAAAGAGCGCGCGGGCCACCTCCGCGGCGGGGGCAAAGGCGTCGTCAAAGTCACCGAAGGCCAGATCCGCCGCCAGATCCCCATAGAGATCACGCGCCTCATCCTTGAGCTGAAGATAGGCGTCCTCCGCGAACATCCCCGCCACGCAGGCCTCATAGGCCGCCTCCGCCGCATCCTGCTCATCGGCGTCACCGCCTGGGGCCATCGGCGAGGGGCAGAAGTCATCCACCCACACCAAGATCCCATCGGTGACCGCCGACAGCCGCGTGGCCGCATCAAGGCCGAGCATCCACACCAGCACGCTATCGACGTGATCCAAGAGCTGATCGCGGGTGAAATAATCGTCGCCCTCGCGGATCGTCAGCCGCACGTTATTGGCGGCGTCGATGAGCGCGCCGTCCTGAGTGATCAGCGAGGTCAGCGTGTACCACTCGCTGCTGTGATCGTTGAAGAACAGGCCACCGCTCTCCTCAAGCTCGGAGAAGAGCAAGGCTTGATGACGACCATCGGCCTCGATGTGTACGGCGCCCGAGTGACTCGCCTCGCTGGAGAAGAACCGCATGCTCAAGAAGCGAAAGCCAAAGTAGGTCGATTCAGAGCGATGATCCTTGGAGAGATCCAGCTCCTGCACCACGCCGGGCGCGCCACGATTGGCGAGAGCCTGCGCCAAGCGCAGATCGGCGCGCATGGCCTGCGCGATGGCCTGCGTGACCGCCTCATCGGCGTGGTTGAGATCGAAGCGGAAGCGGGCGACCGTCAAGCGCCCCTCCTCGCTGCCATAGCTGGCAGAACCCTCGAAGACGGTCAGCTTCTTGTTGAGCTGATCGCTGAGGGCCTTCTCCATCAGATCATCCAAGTCCACGTTGACGGGGCCGAGATCCAGATCGATCTCAGGCAGCCCCTCGATGCCCCAGCCGCTCTTGACGCCCAAGGAGAAGTGCTGGAGCTTGACCTTGGACAACCCCACGTCCACATAGACGAGCTGCTCGGCGCCGCGCACGAGCTGCACATCCAGGGTGCCCTTGAGCGAGACGCGCGCCCCGGCGCTGACGCGGGCGTGCAGGGTCACATAGTCAAGCACGGTGCCGATGATGATGGGCATCCCCACGCCCAGGTTAAAGCCCAAGCCGCCTTGACCGCGCAGGGCCAGGCTCTCACCGGGGGCCATCGCCTTCAGATCCTCGATGGAGCGGGGCAAGATAAAGCCGCGTAGATCTTGAAGAAGCGCCAAGGGGTTTTGCCAAACCGCCTCCAGGTTACCCGCGTAAGGCGCGATGAGGATGGCCTCCAGATCACCGCCGCCGTTAAAGCCCACGGTGCCCACCAGGGCCTCCGCCGTCATCGACCACTCCAGGCCCTCGCTGGCGCGGATCTTAAAGCTGCTCTCGGCGAAGACCTGGGCGTCGGTGCGCGCCAGGGTCTCGGCGCGCAGGGCGTTGACGCGGGTGGCGAAGGCGTGCTCACCCAGGCCCTCGGTCAGCCCGGCCTTAAGGGACTTGAGATCCGTGACCGTGACGCGGCCAAAGACCTCATCGGGATCGCCGAAGAAGGCCGTCTCGCCCAAGCTGATGTCCACGAAGGGGGCGACGCCCAGCGCGTCATTGACCTTATCGGTGGCGAAGCCCACCCCCAGCGCGGTGAGATCGTTGAGATCCAGCGCGCGCATATCATCGTAGTAATCCTGGAGTGTGTCGGCGAGGCCATCACACTTACCCGAGGGGCAGCTGGTGCCCTGAGGCGCGGCGGGGCTGGCCTCGGCGGGGGGCTCACTGGAGGCGCAGGCGCCCAGCGCGAGGCTGAGGATCGAGAGGATCAAGAGGCCGCGCATGATCAACGCTCCATGTCTTGAGATCGAGGTGGCGCAATGTAGCCCAGCGGCCAAAGGATTGTCTCGATAGATCGCTGACTTAAACAAAAAAAACGCGCAGATATCTTGGATCTATCAGGCATTCTTGCGAGAGTCCTCGGCGACTCAGTTACGCCCGGCGAGCCACCAACACGAGGTGAGGATGACAAGCTCTATGCGCGCTTGGGGCGCGATCTATCTTATGGCCCTGACGGCCTATGGCTGCGAAGATCAGACCTCGGCGACGCCGCCCCCCGCGACGTGGACGCTCCAAGACGGCGGCGCCTCGGCGACGGACGCCGCGCCCCTCGGCGACGGCGGCGCCCTCGATGCCGCGCGCGCCCTGGACGGCGCCCATCTCGATGGCGCCCAGATCAACGACGCCCAGATCAACGACGCCGCCCCCCGCCCGGACATCAGCGCGCCGCAGAGCGAGTGTGAGCGGGTCTGCGCGCAGATCCAGAGCTGCGTCCCCCAAGGCTTTGACGCGCAAGCCTGCCTTGAGGGCTGCCCGCAGCAAACCCAAGCCACGCGCGACTGTGTCCTGGCCGCCACCTGCTCGGGGCTCAACGCCTGCTTCAGCGACCCGCCGCCGCCCGACGACTGCCAAGCGGCCTGCCAGCGGATCGCCGAATGCGATCCTCAAGGAGACACCGCCGACTGCCTCGGCACCTGCGCCGCCCAAGCGCCCGCGTGGGCGACGTGCGTCATCAGCGCCCGCTGCGAGGATCTCAGCGACTGCGACGAGGACACGCCGCCGCCGCCCACGGCCTGCCAGCGCGGCTGCCAGCGGCTCAGCGAGTGCGTGGAGGGGGCTGACGTAGCGGGCTGCCTTGAGGCCTGCGATCCTGAAACCCTCGGCTGCGTCGAGGCTGGCGCCGACTGCGCCGCCATAAGCGCCTGCCTCGATGGCCCCCCCCCCGCCGAGGGCTGCCAAGCGGCCTGCGCGCACATCGCCGAGTGCAGCGAGGGAGACTTGGACATCGCCGCCTGTATCCAAGCGTGCCAAGCGGACGATCCGGGCCTCAGCGGCTGCGTCCTCGCCGCCGCCTGCGCTGAGATCCCCGCCTGCTTTGGCGAAGATCCGCCGCCCCAAGGCGACTGCGCGGCGATCTGCGCGCGGATTGAGGGCTGCGGCTTCCCTGAGTTTGACGCGCCCAGCTGCCTCTCGGGCTGCGAGGCCGACACTGCGGCGCGGCGCGCCTGCCTCCAGGACGCCGCCTGCGCCGAGATGGAGGCGTGCTTCAGCGACGAGCCCAGCTGCGCGGCGGTCTGCGACCACCTCCTCAGCTGCGCGCCGCCGAGCTACCCCTTTAACCTAGAGCAGTGTGGCCTTGACTGCGCGCGGGACAACAACCCACAGGTGCGCCAGTGTGTCGTTGGCAGTGACTGCGCCTCGGTGAACTTATGCTTCCAGTGAAAGAGGGCTGTGCAGGGGGGGCGGGTTACTCCATCATACGCCGCAACTTTGATCGTGAAGGGAGAGATCGTGAAGGGAGAGATCGTGAAGGGAGAGAAGATCCGCGCCGCGCGTGATCTCATGATCTTGGGCCTGGTCAGCCTCGCGCTCTCAGCGTGTGAGCCGACCAAATCCACGTCCAGCAACGTCAGCCGAGGCCCCATCGCCGAGGCGATGGCCTGGTTCAACGCCAAGAGCGCCGCCGCTGAGGAGGAGCACGAGGACGACCAGAAAGGTGACTGCCTCACGCTCTGCCCTGAGCTGATGGCGTGCATGGAGGGCGCCTGCTTCTTAACGCTCCCCGCCTGGTCTTGCGAGCACTTCTGCGCGGACGGCGCCTCGCTCAACCGCCCCGCGTGCGACAAGATCAAGGCGGCGGCGGCGGAGCCTTACTCTCGGCTGTGTGAGTATCTCGACACCAGCGGCGCCGACGGCGGCTGCGCTTGCAGCTGCCCTGGCGACGAGGCCGACGCGGGCGCTGATCCTGATATGGGCGCTGATCCTGATATGGGCGCTGATCCTGACGCCGCCCCGCAGCCCGACGCCGCCCCACAGCCTGACGCCGCTGCCCCGCAGCCCGACG
>JAHJCH010000097.1 GCA_018813065.1 Myxococcota bacterium | reverse complement strand
TGCCGGTGCCGCCGCCGCCGCCCACGGGCTCACCGCCGGTGCAGTGCGCCGCAGCCGTGGCGCAGTCGGCGTCATCACAGTCGGCCTGACCATCACCGTCATTGTCCAAGCCGTCCATGCAGAAGCCCGCCTCAGAGGTGCCACAGACGCTGACGATGGGGCTCTTGGAGCAACCAAAATCATCACAATCGCTGAAGTTATTGCCGTCGTTATCCTGCCCATCGCTGCACAGGGCGTCGGTGTTCTCCTGCTGACCGCAGACCGTCACATAGGGGTTGCGGCTACAAGAGAAGTCATCGCAGTCCATGTGATTATTGCCGTCGTTATCGACCCCATCGGCGCACTTAGCGTTGGAGTTCTCCAGGGTGTCACCGCAGACGGTCACCGCAGGATTGTAGAGGCAGTGATAGTCTTTACAGTCGGCGAAGCCGTCACCGTCATCGTCGAGCCCATTGCTGCACAGTGTGTCCGTGGACTCATTGTTTAAGCTGGACCCAGAGGGGTCAACGCCGCCGCCGCCACCCGTACCGCCACCGCCACCAATACCGCCGCCGTCATACATACAAACAGCGGAGGTGTTACAGCTGTCATCAAAGCAGTCTATGAGGCCGTCATCGTCGTTATCGATGCCGTCCGTACAGAGGGCGTTACCCTCCTCTTTGCCTTCGTCATCACCGTCTCTAGAGCACGCGGAGAATAAAACGAGGGAGGCCGTGAGGAGTAAGAGGAGCTTCAAGGGGGTCATGGCAACCTCCAGATGTAAAAAAACCCTCCCAAATTGGATTTGGGAGGGTGTCTAGTGGCTTCGCAGGGACTTGAACCCCGAACCTAGCGGTTATGAGCCGCTCGCTCTGACCAGTTGAGCTACAAAGCCAGCGCCGGGGAGACTAGCAAAGCGCCCCCATTGGCGCAATAAAAAATATGATCTTTTATCGACCGAACCGAAATTTGGTTGCGATCAGTCTCACATAGACCTACATTCTCGGACACCTTCGGAGGGGGATGAGGATGCGCTCATCAAGCAGGGCCAATGGCCTCAAACAGCGACTGATGACGCCCACGTTCGTGGGGCTCCATCTCTTTGGGCTCCACGCCATCTTCCTTTACTTCGACGCGCCGCCGCCCAGCCCCATGCTGGCGCAACAAGCGACCCTGCGCATCGACAGCGGCGGTGAGGTTGAGCGCGGCGATCAGATCCAAGCGCCCAAGCCCGCTGCCCCCCCCACGCCGCCGCTGACCCGCCCCGGCCAGCTCGACTTCCAAGGCCGCGTCCTCGTCGAGGATCACCTGGAGGCGCCGGTTGATCAGGGCTGGACGGCGCGCCTCAGCCTGGACCCTTGGCTCCAGCGCTACGCCGAAGGCCTCCTCAGCCGGCGGGACAAGATCCCCTTTGGCGCCGTCGTGGTCATCGACGTGCGCTCAGGCGAGGTCTTGGCCCTCGCCGAGCAGTACGATCCCAACCGCCGCGTCACCCCGCCGATCACCAGCAAGAGCGCCCCGCATGTGGCGCTGCGCGCGGTGGCCCCCGCCGCCAGCGTCTTCAAGCTGATCACCACGACGGGGCTCTTGGAGCGCGGCGTGCGCCCCCAACAGACGCACGCCTACAACAAGGCCGTGCGGCGGGTCTACAGCAAGGATCTCGATCAGCTGGGGGCCAACGCGCTGCGGGCCAGCCTCACCGATGGCGTGGCGGACAGCAACAATGGGTTGATGGCGCGGCTGGCCGATGAGCACCTCGACGGCCAGGATCTCCAGCTGCTCAGCGCCCGCTTTGGCTTCAACCAGGTCTTACCCTTCCCCATGCTCGCGGAGGCCAGCGTCGCCCACGTCCCTCGGGGGCGCTTGGAGCGGGCGCGCATGGCCGCGGGCTTCTGGCACACGCAGCTGACCCCGCTGCACGGCGCGCTGATCGCCGCCGCCATCGCGGGGGATGGGCAGCTGCCGACGCCGCGCCTCGTCACCGCCCTGCGAGATCCCCAGGGCCGCTGGATTGGCGCCCCGCGCGAGCCCCCCATCGCCCGCGCGATGAAGCCTGAGATCGCCGCTGAGATCCGTGGGATGATGGCCGAGACGGTGCGCCGTGGCACGGCGCACAAGGCGTTTAAGAAGTGGCCCAAGGCCCTGCGCCACATCCAGGTGGCGGGCAAGACGGGCACGCTGGCGCGGGGCAAGATCGGCGCGACGAGCGACGAGCCCCCCTACACCTCCTACACCTGGTTTGTCGGCTTCGCCCCTGCGGATAACCCGCAGATCGCCTTCGCCGTGATGATCGGCAACGGTGAGCTTTGGTATTGGAAGGCCGTGCATGTGGCCGAAGAGGTGCTCTCGGCCTACTTCCGTCGCCAGCTCAAGGCGGGCTGAGCCCCTCAAGATCTCGCCGCGCCTGACGATGGTGAGGCCCATGCGCGCCTGCCCCCTCCTGCTCCTCCTCTCCCTGGCCCACGCCGAGGGCGCCCCCTTCATTGACGGCGATCTCATCTTGATCTCCCCCGATAACGACCCGGATTTGATCGTCGCTCGCGAGGGCTATGAGGCGCAGGCGCGGCTCCAGAGCGTGTACCTGCGGATGCACGACGCTCGCCCTGATGTGGAGGTCATCAGCGGCACGCTCAGCCTCGTGGGGGGGGAGATCGTCGAGATCATCAGCGACGGCCAGGCCCTCGCCGCCAGCGACGCGCGCTGGGGCGTCATTGGCGACTACGGCCCCGCCGCCGCGCGCGGCCTGGAGCTGATCGACGAAGCGCCGACGGGCCTCGACGGCGGCGACGTGGTGAGGCTCTTGAGCCCCCAGACCCTACGCTTCTTCTTCAGCTGCGCCGATGACATCGACGATCTGCGGCTGATCATCCGTTACCCCGACGAGCCGGGCTCGGCCAGCTTCTCCATCCACCTCTACGGCCCTCGCCGCCCGGACCCGCGCGGCTGGCCCTTGACCACGCAGGGGGGCGTGCAGGTCGGCAGCCTGGAGCGGCACATCGCCCCTGACGACGGTGACTACTCCGAGGTCTTTGAGGTCGAGCGGCTCAAGCTATGGGTTGAGGATCTGGACATCGAGGAGGCGCGCCTGGACTTCGGCGCCGTCGGCGTCGAAGGCGGCGTGCTGGGGCCGCTGAGCTTCCACGTCAACAATGACTTCGCCCACATCGACGCCGACCAGGACAACGGCTTTGATCAAAACGGCACGATCTCGCCGATCCCCAGCACCAGCGCCCTTGACCATCTGCGCTACGAGGTCACGGATCTGCTCAACGAGCGCGCCGCGCGGCTCCCCAGCGAGGCGGTGACCCTCTCGGGCATGGTCGAGGCCCTGCCATATGAGGGGCGCGCGGCGGTGGCGGTGCAGATCGAGGCGCCGGCGTGGCTGGATGGGGGCCGCTATCGAGGCCGCGTCAACGTCTGGGAGGACAACGACGGCGACGGCGCGCGGGGCGGCGCGGAGGCGATGGACGCCGTCTGGCTTGAGCTGGTGGTCGGCGCGCCGCCTGACCCGCCCATCGACGCTGGCGCCCCCCCCGACGTGGGGGTCTTCGACGCCGCGCCGCTGGATCAGAGCTTTGAGCCGCAGGATGGCGGAGCACTGGATGGCTTCTCCCTGGATTTGGGGCCGCTGAACGACGCCAGCGAGGACGCCCTGGGCGATGACGCGCGGGTTTTGAGCGACGCGGGGGACGCCCAGGGCGATGACGCGCGGGTTTTGAGCGACGCGGGGGACGCCCTGGGCGATGACACGCGGGTTTTGAGCGACGCGGGCGACGCCCAGGGCGATGACGCGCGGATTTTAAGCGACGCGGGGGACGCCCAGGGCGATGACGCGCGGATTTTGAGCGACGCGGGGGACGCCCAGGGCGATGACGCGCGGGTTTTGAGCGACGCGGGGGACGCCCAGGGCGATGACGCGCGGGTTTTGAGCGACGCGGGGGACGCCCAGGGCGATGACGCGCGGGTTTTGAGCGACGCGGGCCTTGATCTCCGCCTTGATGAAGGCGTGGCGGGCGACGCGAAGGCCGACGCGAAGGCCGACGCGCGGCCTTTGGGCGATGCTCGGGGCGGCGCCTGCGACTGCCAAGCCCAGCCCGGCGCGCCCCCCGCCTTGCTCTGGCTCCTCCTGCCCCTGATCTGGCGCCGCCGATGAGGCGGATCACCCTCGCGCTGCTCCTGGGCCTGCTGCGCCCCGCGCTCGGCCAAGACGCGGGGGACACGCGGCGGCTCCTCAGCCCCCTCAGCCCCTCACGCTACCTCGGGATTGAGGACGCCGACGGCCTGGCGCGCGGCGTGGTGGCCGCCTCGGCGACGGCGATCTATGAGGCTCGCCCGCTGATCTTCGCCTATGAGGGGCGCAAGACCGCCGACATCATCGAGGGGCGGCTCCTGACCGATCTGACCTTGGCCTATGGCCTCCATAAGCGCCTCACCTTGGGCGCGCGGCTGCCGATCTTGGCCGCCCAGGCGGGGCGCGCGGTGGAGGGCGGCCCGCTGCCGCGCGCCGCGCTGCTCGATCCGGCGTTGGGGCTCAAATTGGCGCTCTTGGAGACGCGGCGCGGGCTGGGGCTGAGCCTCATCGGCGCCCTCAGCCAGCCGATTGAGGGCGGCGAGAGCTACGCGGCGGAGCCAGGCTACGCCTTCACGGGGGGGATCAGCGCGGCGCTGCGGCTCCACGCCCGGCTCGACGCCCTGATCCACCTCGGCTACCTCGCGCGCGGCGTCACCCACGTCGATCATCTCCGGCTCGGCGATGAGCTGCGCGCGGGGCTGGGCTTGAGCTGGCGGCCCGCCCTGGGCTGGGCGCTGTCGGGGGAGCTGCGCGGCGCGGGCGCGGCGGCGGATCTCCTGGGGCCGGTGGAGTCGCGGCCCATCGACGGCGATCTCGCCCTGCGGCGGCGGCTGTGGCG
>JAHJCH010000096.1 GCA_018813065.1 Myxococcota bacterium | reverse complement strand
CTCAGCCTCCGCCCGCCGCCCCGCGTGCGCCTCAGCCACCGCGCCCACCTCGCGCGCGGGGCGCGCTGCGCCGATTGTCACGGCGTCGGTTCGCCGACGCGCCCCGTCGAGGCGCGCTGCGCGGGCTGTCACAGCGTCGAGGACCCACGAGGCTGCGTCGATTGTCATCTCGCCGACGCCACGGGCCGCCTGATCACCCAAGGCCCCCGAGGGGCGCTGCTCCCGCAAGATCACGCCGCGCCCGGCTTCGCCACCCAGCACCGCGCCGACCCGCGCTGCGCCGCCTGTCACGCCGAGCGCGACTGCCTCGCCTGCCACGCGGGGCGGCTCAAGCCCCCCTCGATTCACCCCATGGACTACCTGTCGCTGCACGCCTCGGACGCCCGCGCGCGCCGCCTCGACTGTGGGCGCTGTCACGCCCATCAGGCCTGCGTGGACTGCCACCTCAAGGCGGGCCTCACCGACGGCCCCAGGCCCCACGGCGCGCCCTTTCACCCCCCAGGCTTTATCGGCGCGGCGGGCGATGCGCCCAGCGCGGCGCACCATCGCCATGAGGCCCGCGCGGATCTACAGCGCTGCGTGGGGTGTCATACCGAGGCGACCTGCCTGCGCTGCCACAGCGCCCAGCCCGGCGCGGCGCGGCGCATCAGCCCCCACCCCCTCGACTTCAGGGCGGGTTGCCGTATGCTCAACCCTCGAAGCTGCCTCAAATGCCATCGCTCAACCCAGGAGCTTGATCGCCTATGCGGAAGGTGACCCTCGCCCTCGCCCTCGCCGCCTCGCTCGGCTGCGGCGTGGAGGATCAGGCGCCCGCCCCTGACTCACGCCCCCTCTACCTCTGCCCCGAGCCTCAAGAGGCGGCCCCCGAGGCCCTGGCCCTGCTCAGCGCCCGCCAGCTCCCACACCTCGCCGACTTCTTAAGGGATGGCATCTCCTCCGCCGAGGCCCGCGTGGCCGTGGACGGGACGCTGCGGCTCCTGCGCGCGCTCTCACCGGCGGAGATGGGCGCCTTCGTGGAGCTGATCAACGCCCCGCGCGTCGATGAGGGCCTCAAGATCCTCAAGCGCGCCCTGCGCTTTATCCTGGAGGGCAGCGCCGAGGCGCCGGGTTATCAACGCGCGCTCTTGGAGGAGAGCCTGCGGGTCTTGACGATCTGCGACGGCGCCGCGCTCTTTGAGGCCTCCCTTGATCTCTTCGACGCCCCTGAGATCCCCCGCCTCAAGGCCAACCTGACGGGGCTCAGCGGCGCCTTCGAGCTTGACCTCAGCGGCTTGAGCAAGGAAGCGCTGTTCTCAGAGCACGTCCACCTGCTCCTGCGCAACCTCATCTTTGGCCTCAGCCACCCCAACTTTGACTTCGAGCAGCACCTGCGCGCGCCGCTGGAGGGCTTCCCCCTTGTGGATCTGACCGCGCCGCCCTTCTCGGAGATCCTCGACGATGTTCAAGCCCTGCTGGCCCCCGAGCGCGGCCTGCTGGCCCCGCTGACCGATCTGGCCTGCTGCACGACCTACAACCTCCCCACCTGCGCGGCGGTCCGCGCCCAGCCCGACGCGGCGCCCATCGAGGGCGAGGCGACCTTCTCGCGCTTCGCCTATGAGGTCTTCATCTGGCCGCTGATCGACGGCCAGGATGATCTGACGCCGCTGATGGAGATGCTTGAAGATCCCGCCATCGCCGATCTGGCCGAGCCGCTGGAGATCGTGCTGCGGCAGTACGCCCAGGACGCTCAGCTGCGCGAGGGCGCGGCGGGGATCATCAAGAAGATCGTCGATCCTGACACCACCGCGGGGCTGATCGAGGACACGCTCAAGCTCCTCGATGACGCCGTCATTGGGCAGATCCTCGATCTGCTGTGGACCATGGCCGATGGCTGCGGCGAGGCCCCTCGATGAGGGCGCGCGGCGCCCTGATGCTCTCGCTGTTGTTGGGCTGGGCGCAGGCAAACCCTTTGGAGATCTACGGCTTGAGCGCGCGCGGCCAGGCGATGGGCAACGCGCAGACCGCCGCCGTCGAGGACTACACCGCCACGTTCTATAATCCGGGCGCCTTGACGCGGCCCAAGAAGGTGGGCGTGGGCGTGGGGCTCTTGACCAGCTTCCCCGAGCTGCGCATTGACCGCAGCTACGCCACGCCGCAGCAGCGCGAGGCGGCCCACATCACCCCGCCGGACTACCACGGCGTACACCTCGGCGCCCTCTTCCCCCTCGGCGGCGTCTTTGATAACCGCTTCGCCCTCGGCGCCGCCTTCTACCTGCCGCTGGACAACCTCACGCTGGGGCAGAGCCTCGACGCGCGCAAGCCCCAGTTCTACCGCTACCAAAACCTCCCCGATCGCTACGCGCTGCTCTTGAGCCTGGCGGTGGAGATCGTCAAGGGCGTCAGCGTCGGCGCTGGCGTGCAGGGCTTGGGGGACTTGGTGGGTGAGACGGCCATGGACGTGCGCGCCTCTGAGCAGGTCGTCGAGGCGGGCAGCGTCAGCATCGACTTTCGCCCCACGATGAGCCCCACGGCGGGCGTCCTCATCGGCCCCTTCGCCGGGCTGCGGATCGGCGCCTCATGGCGCGGGGAGATCCAGACCGACTTCGAGCTGCCAACGCACATCGTCATTGATGACATCTTGATCATGGACGTGCTGCTCAAGGGCGTGGTGCTCTACCACCCCCACACCTTCAACGTCGGCCTGGCCTATGATCTCGCCGCATGGGGCCTGCTCATCAGCGCCGATATGAGCTACGCCCTGTGGTCCCGCGCCCCCGATCCGGCGCCCTTCTTCGAGTTCAACATGGAGGGCGACGCCCTGGCGGGGCTCGGCCTAGAGGAGCGCCTCGACATTCACTCCGGCCCCGCCATCGATCTCTACTTCCGCGACGTGGCCCAGTGGCAGTTTGGCTTAGAGCACCGCCCCTTCGACGTCGCCCGCGTGCGCGCGGGCTACGCCTATCGGCCCTCCCCCGCGCCCGTGCCCACTGGCCCCTACAACTACATCGACAATGACGCCCATATCCTCAGCCTTGGCCTTGGCCTGCGCTACCCCGATCCGCTGGAGATCCGGCGCAACCCCATCCAACTCGATGTGGTCTACCAGCTGACGCGGATGGCGGAGGTCACGGTGCGCCAAGACGCGGGCGCGCAGGATCTGGTGGGGGATTTCACGGCGGGCGGGGCGATCCACAGCGTGGGGATCACCTTCCTCCATGAGCTTTAATCCGCCTCGTTGAACTGGGCCAAGAGCTTCTTCTGCTTACGGCTGAGCTTGGTGGGGATCTCCACCTTGATGGCGAGGTGAAGATCGCCGACGCCGCGCCGCCCGTTGATATAGGGCATCCCCCGGCCGCGCTGACGCAGGACGGTGTTGGGCTGGGTCCCCGCCTTGATCTTGACCTTCTCCTCAACACCGTCGAGGTGCTTGAAGTCCACCTCGCCGCCCAGGCAGGCCGTGACCATGTCCACCTTCAGCTCGGCGACGAGATCGGCCTCATGGCGCTCAAAGACGGGGTGCTCCTTGACATGGAGGACCACATAGAGATCCCCCGGCGGCGCCCCCGGCTCGTTGGCGGGCTCCCCCTGCCCGGTTAAGCGCAGCTTGACGCCATGATCGACGCCCGCCGGGATCTTGACCGTGACCTTCTTGCGCTCCTGCTGACGCCCCGCGCCCCGGCACTTGCGGCAGGGATGAGCGATGTGCTCGCCGCGCCCCGAGCACTTGGGGCAGGTCGTGGACATGGTGATAAAGCCATGCCCCACGGCGACCTGACCGCGGCCATTGCAGGTGGGGCAGCGCGCGGGCTTGGTGCCCGGCTCGGCCCCGGAGCCCTCGCAGGCCGCGCAAGGCACCTGGTGCTCAACGTCCAGCTCTTTCTCCAGGCCCGACAAGCACTCTTCCAAGGTGAGCTGTACGTCTGTCCGGAGATCGGCGCCCCGCCGCTGACGGCGACGCCCGCCGCCGCCAAAGCCAAAGAGATCACCGAAGATGTCGCCGAAGTGGCTGAAGATGTCCTCGGCGCTGCTGCCTGAGAAGCCGCTGTAGCCTTGACCGCGCAGCCCCTCCTCGCCGTAGCGATCATAGATCTGGCGCTTGCTGTCATCGGAGAGGACCTCATAGGCCTCGCTGACCGACTTAAACTGCTCCTCGGCGTCCTTATCCCCCGGATTTCGATCAGGGTGATACTGCATCGCCAGCTTGCGATAGGCTTTCTTAATCGTCGAGGCGTCGGCGTCACGCGCGACGCCGAGGCGCTCGTAAAAATCTTTAGCCATGGCCCACAACTCCATCCGCGCTTAGGCGCACCGCCTTAAAGAGAACGCGGTGGCGTGCTGTGCTTAAACACCACGGCGTGGATGTCAACGGCCCAGGAGAGATCCGCGATGTTGACGCTCCTTGCCCTGCTCAGCGCGTTGGCGACGCCCAAGGCCCCTGTCGTCTTCCCCATCGTCTTTCATGTCAGCGAGGTCGATGAGGCCCTCGTCGTCGATGAGGCCTGGATCGACGCGGAGGTGGCGCGGGCCTCTGATCTCTTTCGCCCGCATGGGGTGATCTTTCAGCGCGCCGCGTTGATCCGCGCCGATGGCCCCAGCCACCTCAAGACCCGCGCGGATCGAGATGGGCTGGGGGCGCAGCTGCGTCCGGGCGTCATCAACTGCTTTATCGTCGCCGAGCTGGGCGACATCCATGAGCCGGGGGTGGCGCGGATGGGCGTGCATTGGCGGGTGCGCCCCGCGCGCCTCAAGCATTTGGTGATCATCTCAGCGGACGCGGTGCCCACGGTGCTGGCCCATGAGCTGGGGCACTTCTTCGGCAACCCCAAGCACAGCACCACGCCGGGCAACATCATGAGCTACAACCGCCGGGGGCGGGTGCCCTTCTTCGACGCCCAGCAAGGCCGCGTCATCCGCGCCTGGACGCGGCGCTTCCAGCGCACCCGGGAGATCATCGCCGTGACGCCGCGCGTGGAGACGGCTAAGGGCGGCCCCGACGCGGGACGCTGACCCCCAGCGCCCGCAGCGAGCCGTTGCGGTAGCGAAAGCCCGCGGAGGGCGGCCCCAGCAAGGGGAAGCCGAAGGCGTCGATGGAGCCCATCAGCTCAAAGATCGTCGCCCCGCGCTCGCCCTCCCAGGTGCTGACGTTGGCGTAGCAGATCCCCTCCTCGTACCACGCCCCGCCGTCCTGGTGGATGTGCCCAAAGAGGTGCAGGGCGGGGCGCACCGCGCTCACCCGCGCGCGCAAGTCCGCGCAGCCGGCGCGCTCGGGCATCTCCCCCTCGTCGCCGATCCCCTCGGGCGGGCAGTGCGTGATCAAGACGTCCGTCTCGGGCGGGATCAAGGCCCACTTTGCGGCGAGCGGGCGGCCCCGAGCGAGGTTAAAGGCCCAGTCGTTATAGGTTGGCTGCCAGGGGCTCCCCCAAAACCGCACCCCCTGGATCTCCACCCCGCTGTCTTGGAGGTAGATGATCTGCTCTCCCAGGAGGCGCAGCGCCTGGCTGCGCTGGGTGAGGAAGCAGCCATCGTGGTTGCCCGCCACGACGATCTTATGTGGGTGTGGCTGGGCGCGCAGCCACGCGGCGACGGGCTCCAGCTCCTCCAGCGTCCCCCCCCGCAGCAGATCCCCGGCGTGGATGAGGACATCGCCTTCCGGCAACATCCCCAAGTCCCCCTCAAAAGTATGCGTGTCTGAAATCGCGACGATCTTCATGTGGCGGAAGATAACACCACCTCAAAGCGGCGCTCTATACTGCTCGCCGCTCATGGATCAACGCATGGAGTCAAGCGTGACGCTCAAGCTCTCAGATCGCATCCCCGCGCCGCTGGAGGTGGTCGCCGAGGCCCTCTGTGGCCGGGCCTACAACGAGGCCATCCAGCGCGCGCGGGAGGACAACGTCAGCGTGACCTATATCGACCTTGGGGATGGCCCACCGCGCCGCTATGAGGTGCGCCTCGTCTCCTACAAGCGCAAGCTGACAGGGGCGGTGGATCGCGGCGCGACGGAGGGCTCAACGATCCACTACAGCTACGATCCCCAGCGCAGCGCCCTCGACTGGCGCTACGCCCGCCAGGACGGCGACCCGCGCGTCAACATCAGCGGCGTGACGCGGCTGGTGGCCGAGGGGGGCGCGACGCGGGTGGATCGCGAGGTCTACATCGATCTCCGCCTCCCCGTCATCGGCGCGGGGATCGCCAAGCTCATCGTCCAGGGCTTTCGGCGTGGCCTTAAGCGCAACCAGGCCACGCTCAAGGAGATGGCGTTGGCGCGCGGCGTGGGCGACCGAGGCGCGCCCGGCGCTGACGTTTAATCGACGCCCAGGTTGTCAATCGACGCCCAGGTTGTCCTCAAGGAAGAGGAGGAAGTCGCGCAGGCCGCGCTCATCGGCGGTCTCGCGCAGCTTGGAGAGGCCCTTGACCTCGACTTGGCGGATGCGCTCGCGGGTGAGGTTGAGGATCTCCCCCACCTCCTCAAGGGTGATGCCCCCTCGGTGGGCCACGTCCAGGGCGCAGCTCTCCTTCATCTCCCAGACCTGGAGATCGGGGAAGTTGAGCTTGATGGAGCCCGTCTCTGGGTTGACGTCCAGGAAGAGGTGATGCTTACAGGAGACGAAGGGGCAGGGGCGCAGCCCGTCCTCGCACTCATCGCGGGAGCGGGGCCGCTCATACTGAAAGCTGCGCAGCTCCCGCGCGGTGGCCTGCTCCTCCTTGCTGAGCCGACGGTTGGCGATCGTGCGCGAGCGGCGACGCCCCTTCTTGCCCGGCGACGCCTCTAGGGCCTGCTCAGCGCGGGGGCGCGACTCAGGGAGGCTGCTCCGCTCAGGCGCTTCTCTCTCAGGTTGTTTCTCGCTCAAGGTTCACCGCGACCGCCGATCACAGGCACCGCGCGATCCCGCAGGGCTCGGGCGCCAGCGAGGTGAGCCAGAGCCGCGCCCGCCACGCCATGATGCCAGTGTATTCAAGGAGCACACACGCAGGAGTAACACACCCATTTTTTAACGGTCAACGATCAATGTTGGACCTTGAGGCCATCACGCAGAGGCGCCGCGCCCGCCACCTCAAGGCGCCCCGGCCCAACGCCACAGAGGGCGGCAGCGAGCGCAGCCAAGGCGCGCTGTGTGGCGCTAGTCCGCCTCGCTCCAGAACAGATACGCCCCCGCGCCGATGAGCCCCGCTGAGAGCGCAAAGGAGAGATCGGCGTAGAGCGCCTTGGAGGTCGCCGCGCTCTTCTCCATGGCGTCACCGGTCTGGTTATAGCGTGAGGCGGCGTCGGCGGCGGAGGAGGTGAACATCACGCCCAGCCCCGCCGCGCCCAGCCCCGCGCCCAGCGTGAGCCATGTCGGCCACGTCGCCCCCGCGCCGTCCCCTCGGGGCAGCAGCCGCGCCATCACCTGCGCGGGGCTCAGCGCGCCGGCCTTGGCCCCGCAAAACGCCCCCAAGGTGCGCCAATCCGCCGCGCGCCGTGGTCCGCGCGCCGCCTGCCCGTCAAGCGCGCGCCCCTCGACGAGATCCAGGCGGAAGACCAACACCGCCTCACCCTCCACCCGCGCCAAGCAGCCCTCCCGCGCCCCCGTGGCCTCATGGAGCCGCGTCGCCGCCCGCCAAAAGGCGGCGCGATCCCCACGACCCGAGGCGCCACGCAGCGCGCCGAGGATGCGGTCTGGCGCGGGGCCGAAGTGGAGGTGCTCGCGGCGACGCAGATCGACGTTGCGCGCCTCTCGCCGACCCTCCCCCTCCCAGATCACGCGCACGGCGGCCTTGGGTAAGCCCTCGATCTGCGCCGGGCTGACGCCCACGCGCGTGCCGTTGAGCCGCACCTCGCCCGCGCGGCCTGAGAGGGTCAAGCGCCCGCTGAGCTGGGAGATCAGCCGCCCACGCGCCTTGTGAATGTGCTCGATGACGTCCGGCGGGGGGCGCTGATCGCCTGGAAAGCCGGGCAAGGCGAGGAGCACCCGCTCCAAGAGCGCGCCCACCGCGCGCCCCTGTCCGCGCGCGGCGCGCACCTGGATGAGCAAGAGCACCGCGCGCGTCGCCTCCTCGCTGTCATCCAGCGCGGCGGCGCCTTGGAGGAAGAGATCCGTGGCCCGCTGGAGGTGCTCATCGGCCTTGCGCAGATCGGCGTTGAGGAAGGCCGCCTCGCCGCGCTTGAGCGCCGCGCCAGCGGCCTCGATGGCCCGCGCCTCATCGGGCAACGCCGCGTCCGCCTCGACGCGCGCGCCCGCCTCAAAGGCCTCAACGATCCACCCTGGCAGCGGCGCGCCGTCTTGGGCATAGATCCCCACCACCGACGGCGCCGCCGCCCAGGCCCCGCCGCCTCGCGCGCCGAGGCTCAAGAGCAAAAACAACGCGGCGTGGACCCGCATCGCGACCTCCAAGTTGATTGACCTGCGCAGGGGCGTCACCGCCGGGAATGTAGCAGCGGCGCGCCATGACCTCAACGACAGCGCCCGCCGCTGCACACCTCATCGACGCCGCAGCGCCGATCGCAGGCGCCGCAGTGGTTGCGATCGGCGCTGAGATCTCGACAGGTGCCCTCACAGTCCGTCTCGCCATCGGGGCAGGGGCGCAGGCAGCCGCCATCGACGCACAGCTCATTGGGGCCGCAGGGGTGATCACAGCGCCCGCAGTGGTTGCGATCGACGTCAAGCGCGCGGCAAGTGCCGCTGCACTCGGTGAGGGGCGCCTGGCAGCCCCCCGCGCACCCTCCCCCTGAGCAGATCTCCCCGCGCGCGCAGGGCTGATCGCAGCCGCCGCAGTGGGCTGAGGCGGTGTTGGTGTCATAGCAGCCCCCCGCGCACAGCGCCTCGCCGATCCCGCAGCCCGCCTCACAGGCCCCCGCCACGCAGCGCTCGGCCTCGCCGCAGCGCGCGCCGCACGCCCCGCAGTTGCGTCGGTCCCGCGCCAGATCTTGGCAGGCGCCATCACAGTCCGTCAGCCCGCTGGAGCACGCCGCGCTGCACACCCCCAGGGAGCAGACCTCGCCGAGCGGGCAGGGGCTATCGCAGCCGCCGCAGTGATCGCGGCTGGAGCGCAGATCCCAGCAGAGATCATCGCAGAGGCTCAGCTCGATGGGGCAGTCCACGCCACAGACGCCGCCCGTGCAGACCTCGCCCGCCGCGCAGCTGTTATCGCAGGCGCCGCAGCGCCCGCGGGCGCTCATGAGGTCATAGCAGACCCCATCACAGGCCACCTCCCCATGCGCGCAGCCAAAGCCGCAGGCGCCGTTGACGCAGACCTCATCGACGGCGCAGGCGCGCCCACACCCGCCGCAGTGGTTGCGATCGCGGCTGGGATCGCGGCAGATCCCATCGCAGGCCAGCTCATCCCCGGCGCAGCTCAAGGCGCAGTGGCCGCCTTGACAGACCTCCGAGGCGGCGCAGGGGTAATCGCAGATCCCACAGTGATCGTGATCGGTCTGAACATCGATGCAGGCCCCCCCGCAGCGCTTGGCGCCCTCAGGGCACGCGTCACCGCCGTCTAAGGCGGCGTCGGGGCTGGAGAGCGGGCCGCTCGTCGAGGTGGGCTGGCAGCCCAGGGCCAGCAACAAGAACAAGACCGGCGTGCGCCTCATCATATCTCCCATCCACTTCAAGGGCATCGACGGGGCGACTATAGAGGCTGGCGCGTTTGAGGTTAAGGCGCATCGGCGCGGGGGCGCTGACGGAAGGGGATTTTCGCGCGGCGGATGGCTCGATACATCGACGAGGCGCTGATCTCTACACCGTTGAGCCGGGACCACGCCTCTGCCAGCTCTTGGCAGGTCTGCTCGGCGCGGGCCTCGACGAAGCCACGCAGGGCCTCATAGTCCTCCTCCGCGATCTTAAAAGGGGTGCCGCCGCCGTGAGGCTTGGGTCGCACGTCCCCAGTCTTGAGCTTAAGGTTCACCCAGCGGCACACGGAGGCTGTGGAGACATTAAAGCGTGTGGCCAACGCCTGATATGTCTGGCCTTCCTCAAAGTACGCCTGAACGACGCGCTCGCGCATGTCTTTTGAGATGGTCATAAAGCGCAGCCTAACATACCAACATCGGGTTTTCACCAGACTGCACTTTTATAGGTAAGGCGATTTTTATCGCGGATCAGCCCAGGGCATACATCTCAGCCCAAAACGTACATCGCCAGCCGACGCCGCAGGCGGCGCGTAGCGGGATCGGCTTGATCCATCATGTCGAAGAGAGACAGCGCCGCCTCGCGCCCGGCGTCCTCGCGGAAGCCTCGATCCAAGGCGACGACCTTGATAAAGGCCTCCGCCGCCTCGTTGAAGCGCCCCCCCACGGCCAGGGTGGCCCCCAGGCGATACCAAGCCTCCACGTCCTTGCTGTTGGCCTCGATCTGCGCGCGCAGCGCCGCCTCATCGCCGGCGTCGTCGGCGAAGGACAGCGTCTGCTTAAAGCGTTGAGCCGCGCCATAGAGGGGATCATGGCTCTCGACGAGGCTGGCGTAGCGTGAGGCCGCCTCGCGCTCGCCCATGTTGAGCGCGATGCGCGCCATGTGCATCAGCGCCTCGCCGTTCTTGGGCTCAGCGCGCAGCACGTCTTGAAAATAGGCCGCCGCGCCCTGCTGATCACCGGCGTCGAGGCACTCCAAGCCCAGGGCCATCGGCCCCTTCTCCCCCTCGGGGATGTGCTGTTCCAACAGCGCGCGGATCTTGGCCTCGGGCTGGACGCCTTGGAAGCCGTCGATGGGCTGGCCGTCCATAAAGAGGTAGACCGTGGGGATGCTGCGGATGCGCAGCATCGTCGCCAACTGTTGAGCCTCTTCGGTGTTGACCTTGACCAGCTCAAAGCGCCCCGCGTACTCGGCGGCGAGCTTCTCCAGCACCGGCCCCAGCTGCTTACAGGGCGCACACCAAGGCGCCCAAAAGTCCACCAGGACAGGCACCTCTAGGCTGCGCTCCATCACCCGGCTTTGAAACTCGGCCTCGCTGATGTCATAGACGTGGGGCTTGCTCATCGGCGCTCCTTTGCGTAGTCGCAGCAAAGATAGTCACGCCCGTGGCGGATGCAATCGGCGCGGGGGATTTTATGGCGTGGCGACGCCTCAGCGGCGGCGGCGGCGCAGCGCGGGGAGGAGCAGGAGGGCGAAGAAGAGGGCGACGCCGGAGCGGCTCTGGCCGTCCACGCGGCAGCCGCAGCCGTCGGCGGCGTTGTTGCCCGAGAGGGTCACGCCGCCATCGGCGGCGTCAGCGCCGCCGCCGAGGCCGCGATCGTAGCCGGGGTAGACCCCCCCGTCATAGCGGATGTCGTCCTCACCCGGCTGCTCACCCTCGACGCAGGCGCTGCCCTCACAGACCATGCCCTCGGGGCACTGATCCACAACGCAGAAGCCATCGACGCAGTTGGCGCCATCGCCGCACTCCCCGGCGATGCAGGCGCCGACGCAGCCGCCGCAGGCGCAGCGCAGATCGGGCGGGCACAGCTCGCCCTCATCGGAGACGCCGTTGCAGTCATCATCGAGGCCATTGCAGACCTCGGCGCGGCCGCCGCTGCTGCCCTCACACAGCCCCCACTGGTTATCGATGCAGCTCTGCTGGCCCTGCTCACAGATCCCCAGGCTCTCGCCGCAGGGGCGCACGTCGCCGGCGACGCACTCGCAGTCCTCATTGGTCTGGCCGTCGCAGTCATCATCGAGGGTGTTATCGCAGATCTCCTCGACGGGGGCGGGGGCGTCGCAGGGCTGCCAGACGCCGACGCGGCAGATCTGCTGGCCCTCGCCACAGGCGGTGGCGCAGCGTCGGCTGAGATCCTCATCCACCTGACCATCGCAGTCATTGTCGAGCCCATCGCAGGCCTCGGGGGCGCTGGGGCCCATGCCCTCGCAGAGCGTCCAGTGGCCTTGGGCGTCGCAGGACTGGCTACCGGCGGTACACTCACCGACGGTCACGCCGCAGGCGCGCGTCTCGCCGGGGAGGCACTCGCAGACCTCATCCGTCTCGCCGTTGCAGTCATTGTCGATGTTGTCGCAGATCTCGGCGTTGAGCGGCGGCGCGTCACAGGGGGTCCAGGCGCCCTCCTGGCAGACCGAGGCGCCCTCGCCGCAGGGGGTGCTACAGTCATTGATGAGGTTCTCATCCACCTGCCCATCGCAGTCATTGTCGAAGCCATCGCACAGCTCGGGGATGGGATCGGTGGCGCCCTCGCACTCACCCCAGGCGCCGTTGGCGCAGATCTGCTGGCCTTGCTGACAGCGACCCACCGAGGAGCCGCAGGGCTGCGTCTCGCCGTTGACGCAGCTGCACCCCTCATCGATCTGGCCGTCGCAGTCATCATCCATCCCGTTGCAGATCTCCGGCTGGATATCGGGGGCATCGCAGACCCAATCGCCGCCCTCGCAGCGCGCCTCACCCAGCCCGCACTCCGTCTGACAATCGCGGATCAGATCCTCATCGGTGAGGCCATCACAGTCATTGTCGAGGCCGTCGCAGATCTCGGCCACGGGCTGCGGCGCGTCGCAGCCGATCCATTGGCCGGAGAGGCAGCGCTCGCGGCCCTCACCGCAGACGCTCTGGCAATCGCGCTCCAGGCTCTCATCGATCTGGTTATCACAGTCATCGTCGAAGTTATTACACATCTCCGCGGCGGGCTGGCGGACGTTGCAGGCGGACCATCGTCCCGCGACGCACGTCTCTTGGCCCGCGCCGCAGGCGCCCTGGCAGGCGCGGCTGAGGCCCTCATCGATGAGGCCATCACAGTCATTGTCCACGCCATCGCAGGCCTCGGCGGAGGGCACCGGCGCGGTGCAGTTGAGCCACGCGCCGTTGGTGCAGGTGGCCACGCCGTCGCCGCAGGCTGTGGCGCAGCCCTGGGTGATGCCGTCGGCGCGCCCGTCACAGTCATCATCGAGCCCATTACAGGTCTCGGGGCGGGGGCTGGTGCCGCCCTCGCAGACATCGGCCCAGCGCCCAGGGGCCACGCAGCGCTGCGTCCCTTGACGGCAGATGCCCTGGCTGCTGCCACAGGGGCGTGTCTCGCCCGGCACGCAGTCACAGCCGGGGTCCACGCTGCCATCACAGTCATTATCGAGGCCATCGCAGATGTCCGGGTTCTCTGGCGGCGCCGTGCAGTTGATCCAGCGCCCACCTTGGCATTGCTCAGTGCCCGCGCCGCAGTTTGTGTTACACGCGCGGGTCAACCCCTCATCCACCTGGCCGTCACAGTCATCGTCGAAGTTATTACAGACCTCGGCGGTGCCATCTGAGAGGCACTCCGTCCATTGGCCGCCGAAGCAGAGCTGCTCACCGGCGCCGCAGGCGCTGTTACAGTCACGCCAGATGTCATCGACGACGCCATCACAGTCATTGTCCAGCCCATCACAGATCTCCTCGCTGATCTGCCGCACGATGTCATCGAGGAAGTCATTGAGCCCCGCCTCATCATCCGCCTGGTAGTAGCAGTTATTGCCATTGGGATCGCAGCCTGGGCGGGCGGTGCCGGCCACGAGCGCCATCTGGTGAAGGCGGGTGCGATCGACGCTGCTGCCGAAGCCGATGATAAAGCTGGTGATGTGATTGTCCTTGAGCCGCTGGATGCGATCGACCATGCGCCCGCCGTCGCTCTCGGCGCACTGATAGCCCTCGGCGGTGCTATAGAGGCCGCAGCACTGCCAGCCATCGGTGATCAAGACGACGAAGCGGCGCCGATCAGAGATGCCCAGGCCGTCATAGTAGTCATTGGCCGCCTCAAGGGACTGCCAAGTGGGGGTATAGGAGTGGCTGAGCCCCGCAGGCCACGCCAGCTCCTCCAGGATCTGGTTGACGCGGTTGGCGCCCACGTCCACGACCACCTCGCCGGTGGTGCAGTGTGGGGCGAGGGGGCTGCACCCGTGATAGGCGTTATTAAAATCACAGGCGCCGACGATCTCCTCGACGCCGTTGGCCCCCGTGCCGGAGGGGCCGGGGTAGAGCATCAGCCCGAAGTGCGCGGCGTCCTCATAGCGGGCGAGGATGCCCGACAGCGCGTCGGTGGCGATGTCCCACTTGGTCTTATTGTTAATCGTGCCCTGCATACTCGTGGAGCGATCGAGGACGACGAGGGCGGCGGGGTACTCGCAGTTTTGACCGCTGGCGGAGAGCGGTAAAAGCAGCGCGAGGCCCAGGAGCAGCCAACGCATCATTTCTTCCTCCTGAAATTCAAACTTGGATTCGGCGGGAGTTTCCCGATCTTGGGGCCTTGGGGCAACTCTAAATCGCTGAAATCGGGCTGGATTCAACGACCGGAGAAGTCTGGATCGCGCCGCTCAAGGAGCGCGGAGACGGCCTCGGCGTGATCCTCGGTGCGCTGGGCGATGCCTTGAAAGGTCGCCGCCAACTCAAGGGCCGTCTCCAGCTCGGTGTCCCAGCTGCGATAGGCCCCGCGCTTGGTCAGCTGCACCGCCAGCGGGGCGTTGTTGATGATCAAGCCCGCGTGGACCCGCGCCGCCGCCGCCGCGTCCTCATCGACCTTATGAACGAGCCCCAGCCGCGCCGCCTCCTCCACCTCGATGACCCGCCCCGTCAGCATCAGCTCCAGGGCGTGGGGGAAGCCAATGGCGCGGGCGAGGAGGTAGGCGCCGCCGTCGCCGGGCACCAGGCCGACGCGCACGAAGGTGGAGCCGAAGGTGGCCGAGGGCGTGGCGAAGCGGATATCGCACATGCACGCCAGATCCAAGCCCGCGCCGATGGCTGGCCCCTCGATGACGGCGAGGACGGGCTTATCAAAGAGCGCGAAGCGGCGCGGCAAGCGCTGGAGCCCTCGGACATAGCGCCCGCGCAAAGCGGCGCTGTCGCCGGCGAACATCCCCTCCTGATCACGCATCTGTTTGAGGTCGCCGCCCGCGCAGAAGGCGGGGCCGTTGGCCTTTAAGAGCACGCAGCGCACCTCAGCGGCGGCCTCGGCGCGGTCGAGGCCCTCGATGAGCCCCTCGATCATCTCATCGCTGAGGGCGTTGCGCGCCTGGGGCCGATTGAGGGTCAGGGTGGCGAGGGCGCCTTGGGCTTCATAGAGGATCTGGGGCGACATCTGCGGCTCCGGCCTGGTGCATCTGCGCAAGCCTAGCGCGCGCCTGGGTGGGCTACCACTCCCAGCTCTGGATATCCCGATAGCGCGCCAAGAGCTGCGCCTTGCGGGCGACGACGACGGAGGCCAGGATAAACAGGCCCACGCCCGCCGCCAAGGCCAAGAGCCCGCCGATGAGGCGATCGCCCATGCCCCAGCGGGTGAGGTTGACGGCCATATCCAAGAGCAGGAAGCCAAAGCCCAAGAAGAGGTAGGCGCGGGCGCGCCAGATCAGGCCCAGCATGACCCCAGCCACGGCCACGGCGCCAAGGAGGAGGGCGGGCCAGACGCCCTCTGTCGCCAGCGTCTCCCAGGCGCCGCCGCCCAGCAGCAGGAGGGCGGCGAGGCTGCGCAGGCGCGGGGCGGCCTGGGGCATCTCATGACGGTAACGCTGCACCATAAACAGGAGCGTAAAGCCCAGGGGCATCAGCCACGCGGAGGGCGCGGTGATCTGCCGGGCGACGAGCACCGGGATGAGCGCCACGTTGAGCAAGAGCACGGCGATCCAGACATAGCTGACCTTGCGCTGATTGCGCCCGATCCAGGCATAGAGGAAGGTCGCCGCCAGCGGCCCCAGGGCCGAGAGGCTGTGATCCCACTCCATCACCGTGGGCAGGAGCAGCGGCAGGAGCGAGGCGGTCAGATCGAGCTGCTGGGGGCCGAAGCCGCGCTGCTTGGCGCGCAGCCAGCGCGCCGAGGCGGTCAGGATGAAGGCCATCGCCACCAGGAAGACGCCGTCATAGTCGGCCAAGCCGTCGAGGAGCGTGGTGCGGGCGCGCAGCCAGGCATAGAGGGCCAGGGTGCTGGCCTCGGCCAGGTACAGCGCCCAGGTGATCTTGAGGCGGAAGGCCACGCGGACGCTCAGGGCGGCCAGGGCCAGGAGGGCCAGGACCATCAAGGGGACATCGGCGCCGCTGGGATCGAGGACGGTGAGGCCGAAGCCGCCGACGGCGAGGCCCGCCACCAACAGGCTGCTGCGCTCGGCGCGGCTCATCCACGGCGCGTCCACCGCCGAGAAGCGGCGGCTTTGGCGGGCGAAGACCCCCCACAGCAAGGCCACGAGGGCCACGGCGGGCAGCAAGTGCGCGGCGCCGCGCCCGGTGGAGAACAGCGTGGCGATGGCGGCCAGCAGCCACTCGGCGCCGAGGAAGACCAGCAGCAGGCCCAAGGCCGCCTGGAGGGGGCCGCCGCGCCACTTAGAGATGGGCAGGAGGGCCAGACCGCACAGGAGGGCGGTGGCGGCGCCGGGCCAGGTCAGCAGCGGCCCCAGCAGGGCGGCGGCGAAGGGCAGGGCCAGGGCCAGCCCGCTCCAGCTCAGATCGCTGCGCGGGTGGCCGTCGCGCTCCATGGCGAAGACAAAGGCGAGGAAGCCCAGGCCGCCGGCGAGGGCGAAGACCCAGACGGGCCGCCCCCAGTCGAGGGGGGTCAGCAGCGTCAGGACGCTGACCGCCAACAAGCCCCAGCGGATCTCCAGCCAGATCGACCTTGGCCCACCGCGCTGTAGCCAAGCGATGAGGGCCAAGAGCAGGCCCGCCACCGTCACTGGGCCATAGAAGTTCTCGTCGATGCGCAGCCCCTCCACCAGCCCATAGCCCCAGCCGAGGAGGGCGGCGGGCAGGGCCAGCCAGACCAGGAGGCGGGCCTTGGCGCCGCGTGGCTGCCACAGCAAAAGCGCGCCGAGGCCCAGGCTCAGGCCCACGATGGGGATCAAGCGCGGCGCCTCATAATGCGCGTCCTCCAGGAAGGCGCCGATGAACAGCGCCGCGCCGAGGAAGCCCACCCAGCGCCCAGAGAGGCCGCCCAGGGCCAGGACGGCCAGGGCCAGGGCGCCGACCAGCCCAAAGAGCAGCTCAGGATCGAGGGGCGTCCAGGCTTGGAGGGCGAGGGCCGTCGCCGTGGCCGCCACCAGGAGGGCCGACTGGGCGATCCCCCACGCCAGCGCCTTATGAGCGGGCTTGGCGCTGGCGCGTCGGCCCAGTCGCCAAGCGACATAGGCCCAGGCGACGGCGTTGAGCAGGAAGAGGAGCAGGGCGACGAGGCGCGGCGCGGCGAAGAAGGGCGGCAGCCACAGCGCCACCCCCGCCGTCAGCGTGAGGCGCTTCTTCAAGCCCCGCGCGTGGCGGGCGGCGGCGTAGAGCAAGAGCGCGTTCAAGCTCGCCAGCGGCGCGTAGCCCATCAGATCCGACGTCAGCAGCCCCAGGAGATAGAGGGCGCTGGCGCTGACCGCCACGGCGCCCCACAGCCGCCGGGGTTGCCAAGCGAGGAGGGCGGCGAAGCCCAGGTTAAGCAACCCGATGGGCCAGAGCTGAGGCGTCGAGGCGTCGGCGGTGGCGAAGAGCTGGGCCAGGATCAACCACGCGCCGATCAGGCCCACCCACAGGCCCGCCGCGCCTCCCCAGGCCATGATCAGCAAGCCCAGGGCGCCGACCAGCCCAAAGAGGAGGCTTGGCGACCAGCCCAAGGGGATCAAGGAGAGCGCGGCGGCGTGGGCCGTCGCCAAGAGGGCGGCTTGAGCGATCCCCCAGGCGATCAAGCGGCGGCGCTCGATGGCCTTGGGCCGCGCGCCGTAGCGCCACGCCCACAGCCCCCAATAGATCGAGGCCAAGGCGAAGAGGGCGGAGGGCATCCAGCTGAGCTGCGCCAAGAAGGGCGGCAGCCACAGCGCGCCACCGGCCAACAAGGCCGCGCGCTCCTTGCGCGCGCCGCTGAGGGCCACGGCGCCGAAGAAGATCAAGGCGTTGAGGCTGGCGAGGGCCGTGTAGCCGGGGGCCTCATCATAGAGGGCCAGGGCGGTGACGTAGAGGACGATGGCGGCGAAGGTCACCTCATTGAGCAAGGAGAGCGGGCCTCGGCGCCGCCACAGCCAGCCCAAGAAGGGCGCCAGCGCCAAGCTCAAGGCCAGCTGCGGATCGAGCGCGGGCCACCACGACCACAGCGCCAAGCCCAGCGCCCAATAGAGGGCGGGGGCGCCGAGGATGGGGATCTGCCGCTGACGAGGCCGGATGGGCTGGAGGAGCGCCAAGAGCCCATAAGCGACGAGGAGGCCCACGCAGAGGCTCGGGGCGGCGCCTTGGGCGATGGCCCCCCAGATCAGGAGCGGCGCGGCGACGGCGTTGAGGACACGGCCAGGGGGACCGCCGATGCCGAAGAGGATCACCGAAGCCGCCGCCGCCGTCAGGGCCCAGGGCAGGTTGAGTGCGAAGCTCAGCGCGGCGGCGCCGGTGATCCACAGCGCGTGAGCGCCCAAGCGGCCCAGCTCAGCGCGCTTGGTCCACAAATGCCAGACGAGGGCGTGGGCGCCGATAAAGGCGGCGGCGTAGACGGGGGTGCGGGTCACGTCATAGAGGGCCAAGCCCACGGCGATGACGCTGATCAGCGCGGCGGTGTAGAGGCTAAAGCGGCGGCGGGCGTCCTTGGTGGAGAGCTTGGCCGTCGCCCACAGGCCCAGCAAGACCACGGGCACGGAGGACAGGCTCCCCCAGGCGGGCGGGATGGTCTGACGCCCCCCGCGCAGCCACTCCAGGGCGGCCGCGCGCCCGGCCTCGGGCACCAGGAGCCCGGTGGCCGTCGTCCAGGTGAAGGCCAAGATCAGCGCCAAGGCCGAGGCCACCCAGAGCGGCGACTTGCGCAGCTCATCGGGGTCGATCAAGAGCCGCAGGAGGGCCACCTCGCCGATGATCAGGGTCCAGGCGAAGGGGCCGAGGGGGCGGGCCTCGACGAGGAGCAGGGCGGGGAAGGCGAAGAGGGCGACGCCCGCCCAGAGGCTCCAGCGATAAGCCCGCAGCGGCCTTAACCACAGGGAGAAGAGGGCCAGCGTCGGCCCCAACCAGACCAAGTTGTGCCCCTCGGGCAGCAAGGACAAGAGGGGGATCGAGGCCAGGAGCCCGATGAGCGGGAGGTGGGCTTCATCGCGGCTGAGCCAAGCCACGATAAGGGCGCTGAGGAGGAGCGCGCCGGGGTGCAGCCCGCTGAGGCTGAGGCCCGCGATGAGCAGGGTGAAGTACACGGCGAGGCGGCGCGGCTCACCGAGGCGGATCAGGCGCCAACTGGCGAGGGCGGCGAAGAGGGTGGAGATCGTCACCGCCGTTGCGCCCACGTCGGGGGCCTCGCTGAAAGACTCACGGGCGATGAGGCCGCAGATGGGGGCGACCCCGGCGGCGATAAAGGTGATAAAGCGGGCGGGGCCGATGGGGATCAGGATGCGCTGAAGGAGGCGGCCTGCGCCCAGCATCAGGGTGGCGTAGAAGACGATGGCGCTGTTGAGGAAGACGAACTGCCAACGATCGGGCACGCGCCCCCAGGTGGTGGCGGCCACATAGAGCGTGCCGCCGAGGATGAGCACGGCGGAGAGCAGGAAGATGATGTTCTCAAAAGAGAAGAGGGCGCTCAGCGCGCTGGGGCGCTTATCAACGCCCGCCTCCAAGGCGGCGATCACCTCCGCCTCGGCGCGCAGCGGGGCGTCATCGACGGGCAAGAGCACCCCACCGACGGCGTCGCCCAGCTCAAGGGCCGCGTCCTCATCCTCCACCGAGGCGCGCGTCAGCGCCTCAGACTCAAACGCGGCATCCTCAACCACCGGCGCGGGGGCCTCAACCACCGGCTCAAGGCCCTCAGTCACCGGCTCAAGGCCCTCAGTCACCGGCTCAAGGCCCTCAGTCACCGGCTCAACCACCGCTGTTGCGCCCCACCCTGCGGGCTGCACCTCCTTGAGCCCTGAAGGCTTAACGGGATCAAGCGGCGGCGGCGTGGGCTCAGGCGGCGGCGGTGGGCAGTACCCGCCCAAAGACAGCAGCTCTGCGCGCAGCAGATCGGGCAAGCGCCCTCCCAAGACCCTCGCGGTGATCTCCAGCTCTGAGCGCCTGCTCAGGCTCAGCGTCGGATCGGGCCGACGTGGGGTCAGCAGCCGCCTGAGCCACCGCAGGAGGGCCGCCAAGATTCGCCAAACGGCGATGAGGGCGCCCAGGGCGAGGGCTACGCCGATGAGGATGAGGAGCTCCATAAAAACACACTCCTAAGAAAAGGCGCTGAGGGGGTTGAGCGGCTTGGGCTCCAATAGAAGACAAGCGCATAAAGAAGGCAAGGCTGCGGTGGACTTGAGTTAGCCTCCCGGCGGACTCAACTGGGAGCCTTGGATGCGCGCGCTCACCCCACTTGATCTCGGCGTCATCATCGCCTACCTGCTGATCGTCTTCTTGCTTGGCCTATGGGCGACGCGCAAGGCCAGCGCCTCCATCGAACACTTCTTTATCGGCGGGCGCTCGATGCCGTGGTGGCTGCTGGGCGTCTCCATGGCCGCCACCAACTTCTCCATCGACACGCCCATCAGCGTGACGGGCTTCGTCGGCCGTGAGGGCATCGGCGGCGTCTGGTTCTTCTGGTCGGGGGCCATCTCCGCCGTGCTCGTCACCTTCCTCTTCGCGCGCCTGTGGCGGCGGGCGGCGGTGATCACCGACGCGGAGCTGATCGAGCTGCGCTATGACGGGCGCGCTGCGGCGGGGCTCAGGCTCTTCAAGGGCTTCTACTTTGGCGTGCTCTTCAACGCCTTCATCATGGGCTGGGTCTTCCTGGCGCTCTCCAAGGTGCTGGGCGGGCTGACCGATCTCGACATTGACATGCTGCTGTGGATCACGACGGGCCTCGCCTTCATCTACACCGTCGCCTCGGGCTTCTACGGCGTGGTGATCACCGACTTCTTTCAGTACTTCATCGCCGTGCTCGGCGCGCTCCTCTTAGCCATCTTCGCCGTGGCCGAGGTTGGTGGGCTGAGTGGGCTGGTGGAGGGGCTGAGCCAGCACCCTCAGATTGGCCCCCGCGTCCTCGACTTCCTGCCTAGCTTCAGCGAAGACAGCGCCCTGCCTGCCTCGGCCTTCCTGACCTACCTGCTCGTGCAGTGGTGGGCTCACAAATACGCCGATGGCGGCGGCAAGCACATCCAGCGGATGCTCTCGGCCAAGAACGAAGACCACGCCGTCGCTGCCACCCTCTTCTTCGCCTTCGCGAACTACGCCTTACAGATTTGGCCTTGGATACTCACCGCGTTGGCGGCGCTGCTGCTGTTTGGCCCAATGACAGATCCAGAGCTGGGCTACGCCATGATGATGGCGCGTGTGCTGCCCTCGGGGCTGCTGGGTTTGGTGCTGGCCTGCCTTATTGGCGCCTTTATGTCCACGATCGACACACACCTCAACCTGGGCGCCTCCTATGTGGTCAATGACATCTACAAGCGGTTTATCCGCCCGGAGGCCGAGGCGCGCCACTACGTCTTGATCTCGCGGCTGGTGATGGCGGGGCTCTTGATCCTGGCGGTGCTGCTGTCCAAGAGCATGACCTCGGTGGGTGGGGCGTGGAAGTTCCTGCTGACCTTCTCCAGCGGGGCGGGCTTGACGTGGATTGTGCGTTGGTTTTGGTGGCGGGCCAACGCCTGGACGGAGCTATCGGGGATGATCACCTCGGGCGTCGTGGCCACCTACCTTCAGATCAACCATGGGGACTGGGGCTACGCGGCCAAGCTCTTGACGACGGTGGGCGTGACCACGGCGGTGTGGCTGATCATCACCTTGGCGACGCCGCCGACCTCCTTGGAGCAGCGGCGGCGCTTCGCCGGGCGCCTGCGGCTCAGCGGCGCGGGCTGGGGAGGGGCGGAGGGGGGCTCAAGCCTGCGGTTCCTCGCCCGGGCCTTAGGGCTATGGCTCCTCGCCGTCATCGCCCTCTTCTCTTTGAACTTCGCGCTCGGCGCGCTGCTCTTGGGGCGCCATCAGCTGGGGCTGTGGTTATTGGCCACGGCGCTGCTCAGCGGCGGCGCTGTCGCCCGGTTCATTCGCGCTTAACCTCAAAGCATCAAGCGCCGAAGTGAGCGAAGATAGCCACCTCTAGGGGAGCGTGATGAGCATCCGCGTTAAACTCTTGGTCCCAATGATCATCTTGATCAGCCTGGCCGGGTTTCTCCAATACACGACATCAGAGAAATCGATTCAAAGCATCAATAAAAGCAGCATCGACAGTCAATATCATTCGATGAATGAGCATGTTGATGAATTATTGAATAATCAATTCGAGCTTTTTAGCTCAAAAATTAAAGATGTAAGCAGGACCGCATTATTTTTATCATCATTATTTTCAAAATCCCCGATTGTTCAAGCTGCATATGAATTTGCCAATCAGGGTGACTTTAATAATGAAAAAGACCCCAATTTCCAACTCGCGCGTGATTATTTAAGGTCAAATTTAGCTCCATATATGGATGGATATCTATCTCAATCGGGCGAAAAAGAGTTTAAATTACACTTTCATCTTAAAAATGGTCGAAGTTTAGTTCGACTTTGGCGTGATGGCTGGCAAACAAAAATAAATGGCAAAAAAGTAGACATTTCAGACGATATTTCTCCTTTTAGAATGTCTGTTATTGATGTAAATAAAAATAAAAAACATGTAACTGGGATCGAAACTGGCCGTGGCGGTTTTGTGATACGAGGTGTAACGCCAATCTTTTCAAAAGACAATAAACACCTTGGATCAAATGAGGTTTTATTCTCATTCGACGAGGTTTTATCCTCTTTTAGCAATAAAAAAGACTTAAATTTCGCGATTTTCATGAATAGAGACGGGTTAGAGATTGCAAGAAATCTTCAAGATCCAGAAAAATTTCCGATCATTGATGATAAATATGTACTTTGTGCATCTACGGAGATGGAAAAAATTAAAGAATTTATGAAAAGTGAGGTTATTGATCTTGGGTTAGAGGAAAAAACAATTAAAAACTACGAACATCACAAGCTAATTGTATTTCCAATCAAAAGCTATAACGATAACCAAATTGGTGTTGCGCTTATCGCGATGGACATTCAAAAACATCAGAATGAAATTTCGGAGATCAGCGATAGTTTGATGATTAAACTATCAGAGTCAAAGCATGATATGTTTATGCTCTCTCTCGCAACAGTAACTGTGGTAATTATATTGCTTTTAATTATTATCAGAGTTTATTTAACCAAGCCAATCTCAAAACTCAACGCTCAATTTAAAGACATCGCGATTGGCGATGGCGACTTAACCATGAGGGCGAATGAATCCGGCAATGATGAACTCAGTGAACTTGCTCACTGGTTTAATCAATTTATTATAAAAATAAACAAGACAATCGCGAATGTCAAAGTTGTGTCAGATAATTTGTCAAATTCGATCGAAACGATTAGTTTAAATTCAAATGAGATCAAAAGAAGTGTTTTAGATCAAAGTAATCAAATCTCATCAACCGCTTCTGCCACAGAAGAACTCTCATCAGCCCTTCAAGAAGTCGCAGCAAATGGCTCGTTGACTTCAGATCTCGCCGCATCTGCAAAAAATCAAGCGAATGATGGATCAAAAGTTTTAGTTAAAACCATACAAACAATGACTGAAATGTCATCTATGATCAACATTACTGCAAATAACATAAATAAGCTCGGCGCTCAAAGCGAAGAGATTATTGATTTTGTTGAGATTATAAATAAAATATCCGAAAGAACAAAACTCCTTGCGCTTAATGCGACGATTGAAGCCGCTCGTGCTGGTCAATATGGCGCAGGATTTGCCGTTGTTGCATCTGAAGTGAGAAATCTTGCGAATGATACGCAAGAAACTACGATTAAAATCAGTAATATTGTCAATAGAATTAAGCAATCGATCAATGAAGCTGTAGAGAATATGAAATTAAGCACAAATGTGATGTCACAAGGGCTTGAATTAACTGAAGGCGCGCGTATCGCGCTTGATCTCATCGTCCATGGCAGCGAACAAGTCGAAGAGATGATTCAAGCGATCGCCGCCGCGACGGAGGAGCAATCGGCGGTGATCAATCAAATCGCCGAGGCCATCAGCGTCATTGATCGGCTTGGCGGAGAGAACGCGGAGAGCGCCAGCAGCGCCGAGCACGTCGTGCGTGGCCTGGATGAGCACGCCGTGACGCTCATCGGCCTGCTCGGTCAGTTTAAGGTTGATGAGGGGGCCGCCCGCTGAAGCGCTCATCGGCCCGCGTGCGCTCACGCCGCTTGGCCTCCAACCAGCCCGCCCGCGCCTCTGGATAAACATCAAAATCGGGGACATACGGCTTGATATCGAGCACCCAGGTGCCATCGATGAGGTCTACATCGCCCAGATCAAGCCCCGTCTCATCCACGCCCAAGAGCGCCAAGGTGGAGATCCCCAGCGGGTTGGGGCGCAGCGGCGCGCGGGTCGAGAAGACCCCCCTCGGCGTGTCATCGCGGAAGGGCGTCACCTTGGGCCGCCAAGGCGCGCTGATCTCAAAGACATAGAGCAGCCAGACGCGATCGAAGCCGATCAGGTCCGCGAGGCCCTCGCGGTAGGCTTCATCGACCTCAAGCCGCCCCCGCGCGCCAGCGGCGAAGCGCGGCTGAATGGGCGCACCGGCGGCGCTTTGGTGGGGGCTGCGGATACGGCCTATCGGGGTGAAGGTGAATGATCTCATGGCTCTATCCTTAAAGTTCAACGCTCATTGATCGAGCGCTCTCCTCACATTTTTAAAAAAAGCGCGCGGGCGCCTCACGATCTCCAAGGCGCCATCCGAAGTCCACCTGAGCATTTGTGCTCAGGAGCATTGTGGGGGATGCGAGATGTTTAAAGGTCTAAATCACTTATCCATCGCCAAGAAGATCGGCGGGGGCTTCGCTGTGGTGCTGGCGCTGCTGGTGCTCGTGGGCGGCGCGGGCCTCTACGGGATCTACAGCAGCGCTGAGGGCTTCAGTGAATATCGTCGGCTCGCGCGTAACACAAATCTAATTGGGCGAATCCAAGCGAATATGCTTGAGGTGCGCCTGCAAGCCATGATCTACGCGCAAAAAAGCACCGATGAGAGCATTGACGAATTTAATAATCGGTTCAAATTATCGATGTCTTTATTGGAAGACGCTAAAACAAGGATTAAAAATAAAGAAAGATTAAAGAAAATTGTTGATATCGACGAAAATCTATTGTCCTATAAAAAAGCTTTTGGGAGTTTTGTTGTAAATGTAAAAAAGCGGGATAAAGCGATTGATATTTTAAATGAAAATGGCCCTAAAATTGAAAAAAATCTTACTGAAATACTCACCGCAGCATATCAAAACCAAAACGCTGAATCTGCCTATCATGCTGCCGAATTGATTAGATCATTACTCTTAGCACGCTTATATGTAATGAAGTATTTGGAGTCTAATTCAAAAAGCGACATCAATAAAGTTACGCTAGAGCTTAATAATTTTGATAAAAAAGCCCAAGAGTTATCACAAAGTCTAAAAGACCCCAATCTCGCGACATTACTTCAAAAAGCATTAGAATTTAAAGCTATTTATCTAGCAAATACGATTAAAATTGAAGATGCAATCTTTTTAAGAAATAAAGTTAAATTGGATGTTATGGATAAGGTTGGACCTAGAGTTACTGCAAGCATCGAAGACATTAAACTTTCCTACAAAAAAGACCAAGATCAACTTGGCCCGCAAATCGCTGATTTAAACAAAAAATTAACAATGATTAAATCGTCGCTTATGATTGTGGCGCTTGTCCTTGGTGTTTTTATTTCAATTAAAATTGTATCTAAGTTTAAGGCCGCGATTAATTCAATCGTCGAAGCTGTTGGTTATTTATCAAAGGGCGATTTTACTCAGATAATTAAATCTGATTCTAATGATGAGTTAGGTCAAATTTCAAACCAACTTAATCATATGACCGATTCACTCAGTAAAATGCTCCGTGAAATCACAGAAAATAGCGTAACTTTAAGCGCTTCTGCTGAAGAATTGTCTGTAATTAGTCAGTCTATGGCAAATCACGCCTCAACAGCGTCTCATCAATCAGCTGAATCTGCGGAAATCATTTCTCAGATTACAGAAAAGCTACATCAGATGAGCAGCGCCTCCGAGGAGATGTACGCGAGCATCAATCAAATCTCTCATAACACAAGCGAGTCATCCCAAATCGCGAGAGAGGCGACGCAGCTGGCGGAGCAAAGCCAAGTGATCGTGCGTACGCTCAATCAAAGCAGCGAGGAGATCGGTGAGATCATCAAGTCGATCACGGTGATCGCTGAGCAGACCAACCTCCTGGCGCTCAACGCGACCATCGAGGCGGCGCGCGCGGGTGAAGCTGGCACAGGCTTCGCCGTGGTGGCCAATGAGGTCAAGGAGCTGGCCAACGCCACAAACCGTGAGGCGGAGCAGATTAAACAGAAGGTCTTGGGGATTCAAAAGGGCACCCGCTCCACGAGCGAGTCCATTCAGTCCATCTCCACGGTCATCGGGCGCATCAATGAGATCGCCTCCACCATCGCCAGCGCCGTGGAGGAGCAATCGGCGACGACCGAGAGCATGAGCGAGAACGTGACCGCGGCGGCCTCTGAGAGCGAGGAGATCTCCCATAACGTCAAGGCCGTCTCCGAGGTCGCTGAGCGCACCTCGCACAGCTCCAGCGAGCTGATGAACGCCTCCCTCGATCTCTCTGAGATGGCCTCGAACCTCAAGAGCACGGTCGCGCGGTTTAAGATCACCTGAGCCTCACGCCCGCCCGCTCATCCCCCATCGCCGCTGCGCGTGTGCATCGCGTGCTTCTTCAGCAGCTCCCGCAGGTGATAGCGCGTCAGCCCCGCGATCTTGGCGCTCTGCGAGATGTTGCCGTCATGGGCCTCCAACAGCCGCTTAAGGTAGAGGGCCTCAAACTCATCGAGGAGCGCCTGCTTGGCGTCCTTAAAGGTCGTCTCGATCTCCACCTCAAAGCGCAGCGCATAAGCGGTGGGCGTCGGCGCCTGCTCCAGCGTCGGCTGCGGCAAAACGCCGCGCAGGGGTTGTTGGCCAAAGAGCAGATCTTGGCGAGTGATGAGCACGCCCTCACAGAGGCTCGTGGCGCGATCCACGGCGTTCTTCAGCTCACGGATGTTCCCCGGCCAAGGCCGCTCCTTGAGGTATGAGCTGGCCTCGGGGCTGAGCTTTAACGGCGGCAGCTCCCGCTTGGCCCGCTGCTCATTGGCGCGCTTGACGAAGTGCTCGGCCAGGAGCGGGATGTCTGCGCGGCGCGCCGCCAGCGGCGGGAGCGTGATCAACATCACGCTGAGGCGGAAGTAGAGATCCTCGCGAAAGCGCCCCTCGGTGACCATCTGCCGCAGATCCCGGTTGGTGGCGGCGATGACCCGCACGTCCACCCCCTGCGTGCGATCTGCGCCGACGCGCTTGAGCTCACGGTTCTCCAAGACGCGCAGCAGCTTGGGCTGAAGGCTGAGATCCAGCTCGCCGATCTCATCGAGGAAGATGGTGCCCCCATCCGCTTGCTCAAAGACCCCTTTATGTTGCGCGATCGCGCCGGTGAAGGCGCCCTTCTCGTGCCCAAAGAGCGTGCTCTCGATCAGATCCTTGGGGATCGCGGAGCAGTCGAGGACCACCATGGGCTTCTTGGCGCGGGCGCTGCGCTGGTGGATCGCCTGGGCGATCAGCTCCTTGCCCGTCCCGGTGTCCCCCTCAAGCAGCACGGTCAGATCGCTGGGGGCGACGCGCTCAAGGTGGGCGAAGATGGCGCGCATGGGGATCGAGGCGCCGATGACCTGCTCAAAGCGATCGCGCTCGCTCAGCTCGATGGTGACCACCTCGTCTGTGGGCTGGAACTTGAGCACCGTGTTGCCCGCGCGAAAGACGGTCCCTGGGCGGAGGTAGATCTCTTTGATCTTGATGTCGCCGTAGAAGGTGCCGTTGGTGCTGCCCAGGTCTTGGAGGATGTAGCCTCGGTCCACGGCGATGATCTTAAAGTGACGGCTGCTGACGGAGGCGTCGGTGAGCGTGAGATCGCAGATGGCGCTGCGGCCTACGAGGACCTCCTCGGTGGCGATGGTCAGCGCCTGGCCTTGCTCTGGGCCTTCCAAGACCACCAGCTGGCTCTTGCGCAGGCGCCTCGCCGTGGGGCGATCATCTACGAAGATGGTCTTGAGCGCGGCTTCGCCTTGGATCTTTCGCTGGAAAGCCATGGCCCCTCTTTAAAAAATTTGCGCCAGTCTAACGGCTCCGCGCGCCAAAATCACCGTTGTCGAGACTGGCGTCGCCTGGGAGGCGCGCCGTGTCACCCCCTCGCAGGCGGCTGACATCACGCAAACACCTCGGGGGCGGAGCGCGCTTGGTGAAGATGAATCACCGACGCGCCCCCAATGCATCTCTGCGCGATTCTCAAGTGCTATCACTTTGATTTAAAAGAGTTTTCATTTTGCGCTCGGTTTTTTGCTTGAATCTGATTCTCGATCAGGCGTCCATCGTGCTTGGCCCTCACGAGAGGGTTCATCTCTTACATTGGAGGTCCAATGCTGCGACTCGCGTTCGCGTTGATCTGTGCCCTCTTCATCGGGATGCCGGCCAGCGCCCTGGCCCTGAGCACCCACGACTCCGCCCAGACCGAGGCCAAGAAGAAGGTCAAGAAGAAGGTCAAGAAGAAGACCAAGAGCACCACCGTGCGCAAGGGCGCCGTGCGCAAGGGCGCCGTCGCCAAGAAGGGCGCCGCCCCCACCACCGCCCGGCGTCAGAACGCCAGCATCGCCTATAACCGCACCAACGCCGTCCTGCGTAAGGCCCAGAAGGCCGCCGAGACGGGCGGTGAGGCCACCGAGCAGCTCCGCGAGGCCATGGTCAAGCAGACCGCCGCCAAGGAGGCCCTCGACGCGCAGAACTTCAAGGTCGCCTTTGATCTGACCCGCGAGGCGCGCAAGATCGGCCGCGATGTCATCAAGGCCAACAAGGGTAAGGTCGCCAAGGCCGATGAGGATCCCAAGGATGAGGCCCTGCCGCCCGTCGAGGAGAAGCCCGCCGCCGCTGATAAGCCCGTCGCCCAGGCCGCCCTGCCCGTCGCCGCCGCCGGCGCCGCTGTCGCTGGCGCCGCCACCGTGAAGGGCGCCACTGAGATGGGCGACAACGCCAAGGCGCAAGGCGCCGAGGCTGAGGCCGCCGCTGAGGCCGCCGAGAAGGCCGCCGATAATGACGATCCTGTCGCCGCGATGGCCGAGGCGAAGAAGGCGGTTGAGGCCGCCGAGAAGGCCGTCCCCGCCGCCGCCGAGGTCATTAAGATGGACCTTGAGGACGCCCCCACCGAGTGAGGCTCCATTTTTTCCTCGCAGATTTCTCGCGGGGGGAGTAGCAAGAGGGGTCCAAAGACCACTCTGAATGAAAATGCTGGCGAAGATCCGCCGAATCTATAAAGAGAGCCTCAAACCTCAAGACTCTCTCTTCAATCTATACCTCGCTCGCCCCCCCGCCGCTGCGGTGGTCGCGCTCCTCGCGCCAACCCGAGTGACCCCCAACCAGGTCACCTTGTTGTCGCTCGTGGTGATGGTCTTCGCTGTGGCGGGGCTCGTCGCCTTTGAGGGTCCGCTGGGGCTGTGGTGGGGGGTTGTAGGGGTGGAGCTGAGCTACGTCTTCGACTGCGTTGATGGTCAGCTCGCCCGCGTCACCCAGCGCAGCTCACCCGTCGGCGCCAGCTTCGACTTCCTCATGGATGAGCTCAAGGCCTATCTCCTCGTCCTGGGCATCTCGGCGCGCTGGGCGCTGTACGCCCCTCAGCCTGAGATCGGCGCAGCCTTAGGGCTGTCTACCCTGGCGATCGTGGGCGCGGCCTTGGCGATGACGAAGTTCATCCGCTCACCCGAGTACGCCCAGGCCACTGGGCAGGCCCAGCTCAAGCACGGGGAGGCCGCAGGGGCCGCCCACGCCCGCAAGGGCGCCCTGTGGCCCGTCGAGATGGGCGCCCGCCTCATCAGCCAGTATCCGCAGACCTTGCCCCTCTTCGCTGTCATCAATCGCCTGGATCTCTTCCTCTGGGCTTATGCTCTAGTACATCTACTCTATCTGGCTAAGACGACCTTGGCTGTGACGCTCTCTCTGTGTCGCTTCGCGCCGCCACAAGAGCAGGAGGATTTATGAAAGCCATCATTATCGCCGCCGGCCAAGGGAAGCGCCTCCGGCCTTATACGGATGATCGCCCCAAGTGTATGGTCGAGATCGGCGGCAAACCGATCATTCAACATCAAGTGGATGCGCTGCGTCGCAGCGGCGTCGATGATATCGTCATTATCCGTGGCTATAAAAAGCGCGGTCTTAATATCCGTGGCGTTCGCTTCGTCGATAATCCTCATTATGCTGAGCATAATATCTTGATGAGCCTCTTCTCAGCAGGGAAAGAGCTTGTCGGCGATGTCATCGTCAGCTATGGCGATATTATCTATCATCCTGCCATCGTTGAGACCCTCCTCGACGTCTATGCGCCCGGTGTCCTGGTCGTGGATCGCGCCTGGGAGAAGACCTATGAGGGCCGCAGTGACCACCCTGTCGGTGAGGCGGAGCTGTGCCGCATGGAGCCTCACGGCGTGGTCATCGACGTGGGCAAGCACGTGGGTCCACAAAACAGCCTGGGGGAGTTCATCGGGCTGGCGCGCATCTCAGCGCCGCTGGTGGCGCGGATGTGGCTGCAATACCTCCAGGCGGTAGAGCGCGGCGTCGATAAGCCCTTTGGGCGCGCCGCCAATCTCAAGGAGGCCTACCTCACCGATATGATCAACGTCCTCATCCAAGACGGCGACATCTTCTCGGTCCTGACCACCGAGGGTGCTTGGCGTGAGATCGACACAGTGCAGGATCTTGAGCGCGCCCGCGCTGGCCTTGAGTGGCTCTAAAGCCGCACCCCCGTGAGCACAAAGTCGTCTAAATAGCGCGCAAAGACACGCAAGCGCGCGCCCTCTGGGTAGCCCCTCGCCCCCTGGCGATAGAGGCGCGCCTCAAAGGCGCAGATCCGCCCCAATTCATCCCACTCTATGGGTTGCAGGCCCGCGTCGGCGTAGTCGAGGAAGACCGCCTCAAGCGGAAAAATCGCCTTAAAGATCGACTCCTTGGCGGAGAAGAGGCTGATCAGCCGAGTGCGCCACCCCGCGCCCTCTATCCACGCGCCCTCCTCTGGGCGGCAGATGATGCGCTGGGCCCCTGGGCTGAGGGGGCGATCAAGCCGCTCTAGATCAAGGCCCAAGGCCGCCGCCTCGCGGGAGGCCACCGCGCCGCCATGCCCCGCGCTGTGGGTGATGGCCCCGCGCCACCCGCTCGGCCAACCAGGCGCGCCGTGGAGATCCTTGGCGATGGGCTGATCCCAAGGGCCGCCCGCCGCGCGCAGGGCGCCGCGCGCGGCGGCCCGCCCCACCTCAAAGTCCCGCCGCCGCTTGGCGTTCACCGTGGGGCTCAGCCAAGCGCGCTCCTCGGGGTGGAGCGGGGGCGTGGGCGTGACGGCGTCGATAAAGCAAAGCCCAACACCTTCACCCAAGGCGCGCCTCGCCAGATCAGTCATCCGCGCGCTCCACATGGGCGCTCCTCTGGTCGATGGGGTGGTTGATTTGGGCAAAAAAAAAGCCCAACACGATGTGCTGGGCTCAGTGGGCGATACTGGATTTGAACCAGTGACTTCTACCGTGTGAAGGTAGCACTCTTCCGCTGAGTTAATCGCCCTCAGTGGTTTGTGTTCAAAAAAAGAACAGAGTTCTTTAATCGAATGGAACGCCTTTTATCAGCCAAGGCGAGGATGCGCAAGTTTTTTTTAAAAAAATTTCAGCACGCCGAGGTTGATCTGCCCCCGTAAACTCCCGCAGATTATCTGCTTTGGCTTGGATTACAGCACAAATGATGCACCTCGTACGCGCCCTGCGGCCCCATCAGTGGGTGAAGAACGTCTTTGTCTTCGCGGCCTTGATCTTCTCTCAACGGCTCACCCACCTCGACTCGGTCATCCAGAGCTTGTTGATCTTCATGGCCTTCTCCGCGGTGGCCAGCGCCATCTACCTGATCAACGACGTCGCCGATTATGAGCGCGATCGCCTCCACCCCAAGAAGAAACATCGGCCCATCGCCGCAGGGCAGCTCTCACGCCGCGCCGCCTTGATCGCCTCCGCCGCCTTGGCGCCGCTGGGCCTCATCTTGGGCTGGCGCCTCAGCGCCACCGCAGGGGCGACCCTCCTCTTCTACGCGGTGATGAACCTCGCCTACTCCTTTCGGCTCAAGCACGTCGTCTTGTTGGATGTCTTTATCATCGCCCTCGGCTTCCTGCTGCGCGTCTCTGTTGGCGCCTTCGCCATTGGCGTCGGCCTCAGCCCGTGGCTGCTCATCTGCACCTTCTTCATCGCCCTCTTCCTCGCCTTCTGTAAGCGCCGTCATGAGCTGGTGTCGCTGGGCGAGGCGGCGGCGGATCATCGCGGCATCCTGGGCGAGTACTCCGTGGCTTTTATCGACAAGATGATCTCCGCGCTGGCCGCCATGACGGTGATGAGCTACGCCCTCTACACCATCGATCCCGTGGTGATGGCCCGGCTCCACACCGACGCGCTGATCCTGACCGTGCCCCTCGTCCTCTTTGGCGTCTTTCGCTACCTATACCTGGTTCACCAACATCAGATGGGCGGCTCCCCGACGGAGATCGTGCTCAAGGATCGCAGCATCCAAGCGATCGTCGGCCTCTACCTGCTGATGATCCTGCCCTTCATCTACTTCGGCGTGCGGCTGGGGCTGGCCGCGCGCGGTTGATTGTGCTACCTAGTGCGCCTCTACGCTTCAACCCTGGAGAGGATGATGATGAGCGCACGCGCCGCCATGACGCTTGGTTTTATCTCCACGCTGCTCCTCGCCGCAGTGGCCTGCACCCCCGCTGAGAGCCAGACGAAGGGCGCCGCCAAGGCCCCCGAGAAGACCCCCTCCGTGCTTGAAGAGGCCCTCAAAGGGGTCCCGGGTCAAGGTGAATCACTCTTAGCGGACTTCCACACCAACCTTGGCGTCATTCACTGCGAGCTTTTCCACAAGCAAGCCCCCAAGACCGTCGCCAACTTCGCGGGCCTGGCGCTGGGCAACAAAGCCTTTACAGACACGCAAGGCAAGCAGGTCAAGCGCCCCTTCTACGATGGCATCATCTTCCACCGCGTGATCCCCAAGTTTATGATCCAAGGCGGCGATCCCCTCGGCACGGGCACCGGCGGGCCTGGCTTTACCATCGAGGATGAGTTTGGTGAGGGCCTCAAGCATGATCGCGGCGGCCTGTTGAGCATGGCCAACCGTGGCCCCAACACCGGCGGCAGCCAGTTCTTCATCACCGAGCAGGCCACGCCTTGGCTCGACAACAAGCACGCCATCTTTGGGCAGTGCCGCGAGGTGGATTTGATCAAGCGCATCGCCCGCGTCCCCGTCCTCGGCGCCAACCGGCCCCAGGAGGAGGTGCGCATCGAGGCGCTCAAGATCAGCTGGGGGACCTACAAGGCCCGCTGAGCCCCACCATGCAGACCTTCGGCGTCTTCTCCAGCGCCCTGCGCGCCCGTCGCCAAGAGGTCCTCTCCAAGATCGACGCTCACCCCGCCGCCGCGCGGCTCTCCCGCTTTATCTTTGAGCTCTTCTTTGAGCTGGCCCCCGAAGAGGAGGTGGATCTCAACGAGGAGGTCATCTCCGGCTTCGCCCAGCGCCATCAGGTCAGCGAGGACATCACCCTCCCCTTTGGGCGCGAGCGCTTCTCGATCCTGGAGGCCTTCGATCCGCGCGCCAAGCCGCCCGAGGGGGGGCAGATCAGCGCCGCTGAGCTGCTCAGTGGCCTCTTCGCCCGTGGCTTTGACGAGCAGCTCCAACGCAAGAACCCCGTAGAGCGGCGTGACTTCACCGTGCGGGTCATCAGCCTCCTCCCCGGCGTCGAGCGCTTTGGGCCGTTTATCCTCAGCGACTTCATCGATCTGGTCTGCGCCGAAGAGGACGCGCTGCGCTTTTGGCAGATCTACGTCGATCGCATCGCCACCGAGATCAGCCGCCGCACGCGCCAGATCTCCGCCGCGCGCAGCGAAGACTCCTGGCTGCTGTCTCGCCTGCTGCGCATCCACACCCAAGGCCCGGTTCCGGGCCGCACGGGGGCTTGGTTTACCCTCAAGCGCCACGTCAACCGGGTGTTACAGACCCAAAACATGCGCTGGCGCTTTATCCGCTCGTTGATCGAAGGCAGCCATGACCCACGTATGCTCCATTACCTCTGTATCGCCCCGGGGGTCGTCGAGGAGCCCTCGCTGATCAAGAGCTTTCTGCTCAAGGGCAACCCCAAGCTCGTCTCCTGCGCGCTCTTCATCATCCAGCACTTTGGCGATCAAGCGGGGCAGGTGGAGGAGACGCTGGCGGGCCTGGCGGCGCTGCCGTTGGAGGAGAGCGCGCCGCGCCTGGTGGACATCTACGCCCAAGCGCACCTCCCCGCGCGCCCCTCCCTGACCCTCAGCAGGCTGATCGAGGGCATCCTCGAGATCGCCCGTGAGCAGATCGAGGGGGGCGCCGCCGAGCCGCTCATCGCCTGCATCAGCGATGACGTGCGCGCGATGCGCGAGGTCCTCCTCTTCGCCCATCTCCATGATGAGACCAAGCTCGTTGAGCCGCCCTACCAGCAGCTCTTGGAGCAGGTCGTCACCGTGTTCCTGCGCAGCTTTACGCCCTCTGGCATCGACCATCTCCTCAACGACGCCCTCTTCCGCGAGGCCGTCAGCCGCGCGATCACCGCCCTGATCGGCTCCCAGGCGGGCACCATCGTCGAGCGGCTCTCCCACTTCTCCGAGCAGCTGGGGGGGCTCATCGTCGCCTGGGTCGAGGCGGGGGAGGGGCGACGCCATCGGCTCTTGGGGCGCAGCCTTGGGCTCTTTAGCCTGACGCTGCTCGACGCCGCCCGCGCGCTCTATGGCCGCCTGGAGACGCGGATGTCGGGGCTGCGGCTCTATGAGATCCTCATCCAAAACTACTGTCGTTACGCCACGATAGGCGATCCTGCGGGCTGGACGGGCGCCTTGGAGCACGTCATCCCGGCCCTGTTCGCCGATCTCATCGAGCAGGCCAAGGACGAGGCCTGGGATTTCCGCCGTGTTGAGGCCGCAGCGGAGCTGATCGCGGCGTTTGAGGAGGGGCGGCTCAAGCCTGAGGGCGAGGGCTTCTTGGCCCCGCCGCCGCAGGAGCACCCGGGTGTGCGGCTCAAGCGCCCCTCGCGTGGTGCGCCGCTGATCGCCGCCGTTCGAGTGCTCCGTCACACCACCCACCCGCTGAAGGCCCTGGCCTCGGGCTACCTGGGGCTGACCCTGGCCCGCGAGGCCGTGGGGGTGATCTTGGGCTGGATGAGGTTGACGACGCGCGCCCAGCTCATCCTGACGGATCGAGAGCTGGTCTTGCGCCAGCAATCGGACATCGAGGGAGAGTGGGTTGGCCGTGAGGAGACCGCCGCGACCTTCGCCCAGCTCTCTGGCGTCCACGTCACGCAGGCGACGACGGGCTTCTACCTGGCCCTCGGCGGGGGGCTCCTCGTCACCGCCGCGCTCCTCGGCGGCGCGCTGCTCTTTGAGGGGCTGCGTGGGCGCGAGATCAGCTGGGCGCTTTTGGGTGGGGGGCTTATTGGCGCGGGCCTCCTCTGCGACGTGCTCTTGAGCCGCTTGGCCGCCCGAGGGCGCGATGAGGCGATCTTGGAGCTGCGCTTTGAGCAGCCCAAGCGCCTGCTGCGCCTCGCCCTCAACGCGGAGGAGAGCGCTGAGGTCTTGGAGTCGTTTATGAGCCTCTCGGCCATCAAGCGCGAAGGCGCGTGGCCAGATGAAGCCTCGCCTTGGCCCGAGGCTGATCTGGCGTGGGCGCCCTTTGAGGAGTGATCCCCACGCTTGAGGTGCTATAACGCGCATTCGCGAGTTGATGTGAAGAGCCCCCTGGGAGGTTGATTGAGGTATGTCTAAGTGTCTTGTTTGTATGGGGATTGGGCTGGCCCTGGTCCTGGGCTGTCAAACACGCGCCCCCGCGACACCCCCCAAGGACGCAGGGGAGATCATCCAGGAGAGCGGGGTCATCAAGGCCAACGCCGCCCTGGGCCAAGCCGCGCCGACCTCGACGCCGACGCCCAGCGCCCAAGAAACCCTGACCACCGAGGGCTATGAGGCGCTGCTGCTGGGCCTGGCCCACTGCGAGGTTGGGGTCTTTGGTGTGGATAACAAGTGCCAGGCGTGGAAGGCCTTTGAGCGGCTGCGCCGACGCAGCCGCGCGCTGATGAAGACCGCCGCCGACGATCTGGCGGCCTTGGGGCGCAAGCACATCAAGCACGAGGCGCCCGCCGTGCGGCTTCAGTCTGCGGCGCTGATCGACAGCCTCTTCAAAGACAAAAACGACGAGGCCCTCAAGCTGATCATCGAGGCGGCCAAGGCGGAGCAGCACCCGATGGTGCTCAAGCGCTTTGTGCGGCTGCTCTCCAGCGCCGTGGCCAAGAACGATGAGGCCCGCGCGCTGATCATCCGCCTCGCCGATCACGACAATGAGAAGGTGCGCATGGAGGTGGCCAAGGCGCTGACCGACGCTTGGGCGCGGGACACCGAGGGCACCTTGGAGCGCGCGATTCAGCTGGTGGAGCTGGACAAGAGCGAGGCGGTGCGCATCTTCACCTGCAAGTACCTCGGCGCCCGCGCCGACGACCGCGCCCTGCCCACCCTGGAGCAGCGGCTGACCCCCAAGACCAGCCCCAACCTCTACGCCGCCTGCCTGCGCGGGCTGATCTCCATGTGGTCCAGCCCTGTCCCACACGCCAAGCCCAGCAAGGCGGCCTATCAGCTGACCTTGAAGGTCCTCGGCGCGCGCCCACAGCCCAAGGAGGTCTGGACGGTGCTCTCTGGCCTGGAGTGGGCGGCGCGGCCTGAGTTTAAGGCGCGGGCGCCTTGGTATCAGGAGGCGGCGCTCATCAAGTTGCTCAAGGGCTTTGTGTTGGATAAGGGCTTCTTCTGGCTGGGGCGCTCTCAAGCGGCGGATGTGCTGGCGAAGATCTCCGCCGATCGCGCGCTGCTGGAGGCGCTTAAGGTGAAGATCGAGGCCAACGCCGAGGGCGATGACAACCAGCTCGTGCGCAAGCTCAATGAGATCATCGCCAAGATGAAGGCCCAGCCCGCCCCAGCCCAGCCTGCCAGCACGCCGCGTTAAGGCTTATTCGGCGACGCTCAGCGCCTTGGGCGGCGCGCAGCGCCCGATGAGGAAGCCCGACAAGGCGCCGAGATCGGCGCTGAGCGTCGTGTCGAAGTCGCTGACCTTGTTGACCACGCAGACCTCCACCGTGTACTCGCCGGCGTCCTTGAAGACATCCACGCCCAGGTCATAGCTGGCGCGCTTGAGCCGCGCCCACTTGGAGCCGTCGAAGTCGGGGGTTTGGAAGTCAAAGTTGCGCCAGACCAGCGCGCCGCCCGCGTCATAGATGGAGATGAGGCCAAAATAGGCCGCCGGGGTCCAGGTGAGCTTGGCGGTGTCACCGGCGAACTCAGGCGCCGAGGCGATCTCAAAGGCGGGCTCCAGATCAGGCGCCTCGGTGACGGCGATAAAGTCGCCGCCCTCGCGATCTCCGGCCTCCTCACCGCTCAGCTCAAAGCGCACCTGATATGTCTCCCCCGCCGCATAGGTCAAGGCGGCGGCCAGCTCGCTGTCGGCGGTGTAGTGCCCGGGTGAGGTCAGCTCCAGCGTCACCTTATCCCCGCCCGGCACGCGCACGGCCACCTCCGTGGCCCCGTCGATAAAGCCCTTGGCCTTGCCCGTGTTGATCAGCACCAGCTCAGCGTCTACCCGACCGTCGGCGCGCTCCAGGATCGTGAAAACGCCCTGCACGGGGGAGGTCAGCGTCTCGTTGCTCTCGCTGCTGCCGCAGCCGCTCTTAGCGCCGGGGAGGCAGAGAGCGCCGAGCAAGAGCAAGGCGATCTTTGAGCGCAGCGGGGCGTGGTGTGACATCGGGAGGCTCCTTGTGTGGGATCTTGGGGGGCGGCATCGCAATTCTCGCACCTCATGGATCTACGCGCAAAAAAAGGAGGATCGCCTTACGCGCCGTCAACGCCGCTTTACACCTCACCTCGACGCGCGTTTACTCGACGCTCTGAGGCAAAAGGAGCCCGCCTTGACACGCTTCCTCCTCATCTCACTCCTCCTCCTCGGCTGCGCGGAGACGAGCACCCCCGACGTACAGCCCCGCGTGGTGCGCCCCCCCGACAGCCAGAGCTTGGATCTCTCCCAGGCGCTCCCGCCTCAAGACGGCGGCGTGGACGTCATGGGCTTTGATTATGGTGTGAACGATATAAAATCCCCTTTAGAAGACATAATCACGCCGATTGAAGACGCAATACCGCCGATTCAGGACGCTATACCGCCGATTGAGGACGCGATTCCGCCGATTGAGGACGCGACTCCGCCGATTGAGGACGCGACTCCGCCGATTGAAGACGCGATTCCGCCGATTGAGGACGCGATTCCGCCCATTGAAGACGCAATACCGCCCATTGAAGACGCGATTCCGCCGATTGAAGACGCGATTCCGCCCATTGAAGACGCAATACCGCCCATTGAGGACGCCGCGCCCACCTGTGGGCAGCGCTGGGCCGATGAGATCGTCATCAATCAACCCAATGACTTCACCTTGGGAGGCCAAGCCGCGCGCTTCCATGATCCAGGCTTCGCCTATGGCTTCTTTCACACCTTCAACGGGCTACAAGCGGGGGGCGTGGGCGACGCGCCGCGCAAGGTGCATGTGTTACTCCCGCGCCGCTATGAGGACGATCCCAGTATCCGCTACCCCGTCGTCTATATGAACGACGGCCAGACGGTCTTTTGGGATGACGGCCCCTATGAAGGCAAGACCTGGGACGCCGCCGCGCGGATGAGCGCGCTGACGCCCTGCGACATTGAGCCTGTGATCTTGGTGGCGATCTATCCGCTCAACGTGGGCCGTGAGTACACCCACGCGCGTTGGAGCGACGATCCGGACGCGGCCTGCTGCGCCGTTGAGGGCTACGCGGGCTACCTCGCCGAGACGCTCAAGCCCTTTATCGACGCCCACTACCGCACGCAGCCCCAGCGCGCCTTAGCCCTTGGCGCCGCTCACGGCGGCCTGGCCGCCTTTATCACCGCTGCGCTGCACCCCCAGGCCTTCCCTCAAGCGGCGGCGCTCTCGCCCTCCTTCTGGGCTGGCCTTGACATTGATCACGTGCCATCCCCCGCGCCCTTGGCGGGCGGCGCGCTGCTTGGGCTCGTCGAGGCGGGGCTGAGCGCCTCGCGCCCCAAGCTCTGGATCGACTGGGGTCTTGTCCGAGACGGGCAAGCGCATAACGACGAGATTGAGGCCCGCGTGGCCGCCCGCGCCGAGGAGCTGCGCGGGCTGCTGACGCGCGACTACGGCTACATCGAGGGCGTGGATCTCTTTACTTACGCTGATCCCGAGGGGCAGCACGAGGAGGCGAGCTGGGGCGCGCGCTTGGGCCGCGTTTTGGCGATCTTCTATCCCGCAGGGGACGCGGGCTGATCTCCCT
>JAHJCH010000095.1 GCA_018813065.1 Myxococcota bacterium | reverse complement strand
TTGGTAGATCTGATGCTCTGATATGTTCTCTGTCGAGCAGGCTCCTATTCCGATCAAGCAGCAAACCAGGGTTTTGTGTAGTAAATTCAATCTCACAATGAAGACTCCTTCAAGCGGCTCAATCCCAGATAGAATCGGCCCGAATGGTTGTCAGGTGATACACCACAACTTGCGACGTGAGACACTAGGGTGAATCGAGTTGGTTTTCTCGTATACTCACCGCATACAACTTCCTATCGCTATCCCGAAGAAACTTCAAGACTGTCTGTAACGATACTCCGATCACTTTTTCGGGTCGAGGGTGGTTTCTTCGCGTAACCCCTTGAAATCATTAGAACGGTTGGGCTGTTTATTCGAAGTAAAAAGCCTTTGTTTTCAATTGGTTAAAAAAAACGACCGAACTGTTGCGAAGTTTCGAATTGAGAGAGGCGGCCAAATCGCCCCGCCCCCTCCACCGGCGCCCTTGCGCCCACCCCAAGCCAGCGATAGGTTCGAGCCCTCTTGGAGAGGAGATCACCATGACCCGCACGATCCGCGCCCCGAGAGGCCCCGCGCTGAGCTGTAAAAACTGGCTCAGCGAAGCGGCCATGCGCATGCTGATGAACAACCTCGATCCCGAGGTCGCTGAGCGCCCACAAGACCTCGTCGTCTACGGCGGCAGCGGCCGCGCCGCGCGCTCCTGGCCCGACTTCGATCGCATCATCGAGGCCCTCAAGGCGCTCGAAGAGGATGAGACGCTCCTCGTGCAGTCCGGGCGCGCCGTGGGCGTCTTTCGCACCCACCCCGACGCGCCGCGCGTGCTCATCGCCAACTCCATCCTGGTGCCCGCCTGGGCCAACTGGGAGACCTTCTGGGAGCTGGAGCGGGCGGGGCTGACCATGTACGGCCAGATGACCGCCGGATCGTGGATCTATATCGGCACGCAGGGGATCCTCCAAGGCACCTATGAGACGTTCGTCGCCGCCGGGCTCAAGCACTTCGGCGATGGCGATCTCAAGGGCCGCGTCATCCTCAGCGCGGGCCTCGGCGGTATGGGCGGCGCCCAGCCCTTGGCCGCGACCATGGCCGGCGCCGCGTTCTTGGGGATCGAGGTCGATGAGGCGCGCGCTCGCCGCCGCGTCGAGCACCGCTACCTCGATGAGATCGCCCCCAGCCTAGAGGCCGGGGTCGCCCGCGTGCGCGCCGCCGCCGCCGCCGGGGAGGCCCTCTCCGTCGGCGTCGTCGCCAACGCCGCCGAGGCTTATCCCGCGCTCTATGCGCTGGGCTTTCGCCCCGATCTGGTCACCGATCAGACCTCCGCCCATGATCCCCTCGGCGGCTATGTGCCCGCAGGCTTGCGCTTGGACGAGGCCGCCGCCCTGCGTCAGACCGATCCGCAGGCCTATATCCGCCGCGCCAAGGAGAGCATGGCCGCCCACGTCGCCGCCATGCTGCGCTTCCAGGCGGCGGGCTGTCACGCCTTCGACTACGGCAATAACCTGCGCCAAGGGGCCAAGGAGGCGGGCCTTGAAGACGCCTTTGGCTTCCCCGGCTTCGTCCCCGCTTATATCCGCCCGCTGTTCTGCGAGGGCAAGGGCCCCTTCCGCTGGGTGGCCCTCTCGGGCGATCCCGAGGACATCTACACCACGGATCGCGCCTTGGCGGCGCTGCTGCCCGAGGATAAGGCCCTTGAGCGTTGGCTCAAGATGGCCAGTGAGCGCGTCCAATTTCAGGGGCTCCCCGCGCGCATCTGCTGGCTCGGCTATGGCGATCGCGCCAAGGCGGGTCTGCTGTTTAACCAGCTCGTGCGCGAGGGCAAGGTCAAGGCGCCCATCGTCATCGGCCGCGATCACCTCGACTGCGGCTCCGTCGCCAGCCCCAACCGCGAGACGGAGGGCATGAAGGACGGCTCCGACGCCATCGGCGATTGGCCGGTGCTCAACGCCCTGCTCAACACCGCCTCGGGGGCCACCTGGGTCAGCGTCCATCACGGCGGCGGCGTGGGCATCGGCTACTCGCTGCACGCCGGTCAGGTCATCGTCGCCGATGGCACCGACGCCGCCGAGGCGCGCCTGCGCCGCGTGCTGACCAATGATCCCGGCACGGGCGTGATGCGCCACGTGGACGCGGGCTATGAGGAGGCCATCGCCTGCGCGCGGGCCAACCCCGATCTCAAGCTGCCGGGCCTCAAGTGACGCCCGTTGATCTGATCCTGGAGGGCGCCGGTGAGATCTTCACCGCCGATGGCCCCCCGCTGAAGGGCGGCGCGCTGGCCGTGGCCGAGGGGCGGATCGTGGCGCTGGGATCGCTGCCCGATGATCTGGAGATCAGCCCCACGGCGCGCCGAATCGACGTGGGCGGGCGGCTGATCACGCCGGGGCTGGTGGAGGCGCATACGCACATCCTCTTCGCCGGGGATCGCAGCGGTGAGTACGCCATGCGCGCGGCGGGGGCGGGCTACTTGGAGATCGCGGCGGCGGGGGGCGGCATCGCCGCCACGGCCCGCGCCACCCGCGCCGCCTCGCTGGAGGCGCTGATCGAGGGGGGGCGCGCCCGGCTGGATCGCCTGCTGGGCTTCGGCGTGACCACCGTCGAGGTCAAGTCCGGCTATGGGCTGAGCTTGGAGGCGGAGCTGAAGATGCTGCGGGCGGCCAAGGCGCTCAATGAGACGCACCCCGTGGATCTGGTGATGACCTTCCTCGGCGCCCACACGGTCCCCCCCGAGCGCCGCGCCGATCGCGAGGGCTACCTGCGCGAGATCATCGACGAGATGATCCCCGCCGTGGCCGCTGAGGGGCTGGCGGAGTTCTGCGATGTCTTTATCGAGGCGGGCGCTTTTGGCTTAGAGGAGGCCGAGCGCGTGCTGCGGGCGGGGATCGCGCATGGGCTGCGGCCCAAGGTCCACGCCGATCAGCTCAGCGCGGGGGGCGGGGCGGAGCTGGCGGCGCGGCTGGGCGCCATCAGCGCCGATCATCTGGAGCGGATCAGCCCCGAGGGGATCGCGGCCTTGGCCGAGGCGGGCGTGGTCGCCGTGCTCCTGCCCGGCGCCGCCCTCTTCCTCGACGATCCCCACCGCGCCCCGGCGCGGGCGCTGCTCGACGCGGGGGTCAAGGTGGCCCTCTCCACGGACTGTAACCCAGGCACCTGCATGAGCGAGCACCTCCCCTTGATGGGCACCTTGGGCGTCAGCCAGCTCAAGATGAGCCCCACCGAGGTCATGGAGGCGCTGACGATCAACGCCGCGCACGCCATCGGTCGTCAAGCCGTCGCTGGCGCCCTGGCCGTGGGTCGCCCCGCTGACATCGCCGTCTTTGAGGTCCCCAGTCACCATCACCTGCCCTATCACTTTGGGATCAACCACCGCTGGCGGGTCTTTAAGGGCGGCGTCGAGGTCGCCTAAGCCGTCATGCCCCGCTACGCCGATCTCATCCTCCTCCCCCGAGGCGTCATCAACCCAGGCGGCCCCAGCGGCGAGGGCCTCGCCGTCGCCGTCGCCGAGGGGCGGATCATGGCCTTTGGCGACGCCGCCGCCCTGGCGCCCCTGCGCGGGCCGGGCGCCGAGGTGATCCGCAGCGCCGCCTGGCTCCTGCCCGCCTTCCGCGACGCCCACCTCCACCTCTGCGGGCTGGGCGAGGCCCTCTCCACGCTCCAGCTCCAGGGGCTCAACCTCGACGCGCTGCTCCACGCCGTGGCCACCGCCCCCGGCGAGGGCTGGCTGTGGGGGCGCGGCTGGGATGAGACGCGCTGGCCGACGCGCTTCCTCCCCGCGCTCTCCGCCGCCGCGCCAAAGCGCCCCGTCGCCCTGACGCGGATCGACGGCCACGCGCTGTGGATCAACCGCGCCCTGCTCGATATCCTGGGCCTCAACGCCGCCACGCCTGATCCGCCGGGGGGCTGGCTGTCTCGCGACGCCCTGGGCCAGCCCACGGGCCTGCTCGTGGACAACGCCATGGCCCTGGTGCCCCGCCCCGCGCCCTCGGCGGAGGCCCTGGGCGGCTTTATCCAGCGCGCCACGGATCATCTGCTGAGCCTCGGCGTCGTCGCCGCCTGTGATATGGGCGCCAGCCCCCCTGAGCTGGAGGCGATCCTGCGCGCCGCGCCGCCGCTGCGGCTGGAGGTCTACCTGGACGCCGCGCGCGGGATCGAGATCCGCGCGCCCCTCCGCCAAGGCGACGTGTGGGCGCGCGGCGTCAAGCTCTTCGCCGATGGCGCGCTGGGGAGCCGAGGCGCGTGGCTGCGCGCGCCGAGGATGCCGGCGTCACCGTCGAGCTCGAGGTGTGGCAGGACATGATCCACGCTTGGCACATCTACGCGTCGCTGCTGCCGCGCGCGCAAGCGGCGGTCGACGCGGTCGGCAAGTTCCTCCAGCGATATGTGGAGTGACTTGCACAGGACCCATGTGCCGTCGAACGACCGAAATGCGGAACTGCGAAGGCACTTGGGCGGTCATGTCTGTTCGACCGACCGCGCCTCGGACACTCGAAAGGACATACGTGCGGCCGCTGGTGAGCGCGGTCAGGGCGCTGCTACTATGGGTCCAACCGGAGGGTGAGTTTCAAGCGTGGTGGAGCTCGAGACAGGTGGTGAGGCAGGTCGGATGCGGGCCGGTCGGGCTGCGCGTCGCAGCCCGCGCGCCGGCGCCACGACGGTGACGTGTGTGGCGGCGGCGGTCATCACGCTGGTGGTCGGGCTGTTGACTGAAACAGTCGGCGGCAAGGATGCG
>JAHJCH010000094.1 GCA_018813065.1 Myxococcota bacterium | reverse complement strand
CGCCGCCGCCCGCCGCCAGCGCGCCAGCGAACGCGCGCGCCCGCTGGGGGCTGCTGCCGACCCGCGAGGGCCTCGGCGCCTTTGGTGAGCTGGAGTTTTGATGATGATGAGCCACCCCATGATGATGATCGCTCAGCGCCTCGCCCTGCTCTCGCTCCTCCTCTCAGGCTGTAGCCTGATCCTCGATCCAGAGGTGTGCAGCAGCGACGGCGACTGCGAAGGCGGCGCCGTGTGTACAGACGGCGTCTGCCTCGCCCCCATCGGCGGTGAGGCGGGCGGCGGCGGCGAGGTGACGCTCGACGCCGCCGAGGAGGACACCCTCACCCCGGACGCAGAGGCGCCGCCGCTAGACAGCGCCGTAGACATGGCCGTGGATGTCGCCGTGGACATGGCCGTAGATGCGGCCCTCGTGGACGCCGAGCTTGACGCCGCGCCGCCGCAGGCCCCGATCTGTGTCTTGGAGGCGCCCGCCGCAGGCGCGATGACCGCTGAGGCGAGCATCCCTGTCCGCGCGCAGATCCTCGACGCGGACACGCCCTTCGACGCCCTCAATGTCTCGATCAACAACATCCCCATCGAGCTGGATCCGGCTGGGGCCTATGCCTCGGATTGGCCGCTCGATGAAGGGGAGATCACCCTCACCCTGCGCGCCGTCGATCCCGACGGCGAGGCGTGTGAGGTCGCCGTGACGGTGATCTCCGATCGCACCGCGCCTGTCTTGACGCTGCGCCTCCCCCGCGAGCCCCGCGTCTTGACCCTGGATGAGTCGCTCCCGGTCCGCGTCGAGATCGAGGAGGCCCACTTCAGCCCACGCCTCTTTATTAATGATGTCTTGATCGAGGACGGCCTCAGCTTCACTGGGGAGACGCGCGTGGATCTGACCCTCACGCTGGAGGAGGGGCTCAACGCGTTCTCCCTGACGATGGAGGATCAGGCCGGGAACCGCGCCACACCGCTGGAGATCGAGGCGATCCGTGACACGACGGCGCCGATTATCGAGCGGATCGCCCCGCTTGAGCCCCAGACCTACGCGGATCTGATCGAGGTGCGCGGGCGCGTGGAGGACGCGCATACGGCGGCGGAGGCCATCGAGGTCCTCGTGCTGGTGAGCAACAGCGCGGGGGAGCATGTCTATGGCGACGCGGCGGCCATCTTGGTTGAGGCCGAGACGGGCCTCTTCAGCGAGCAGATCGCCTTGGAGGAGGGCGTCAACGTGGTGCGGCTGTGCGCCTTTGACGCGATGGAGAACAACGACTGCGCTGAGTTCTCCATCGAGCGGCTCAGCGACGCCGCCTGCGTCACCATGGAGCAGGTGACGGATGGGCGCATCGAGCGACGCAACCTCTATGTTTCTGCCAGCGACTTCACCCTCAGCGGCAGCGTCTGCCCCAACGTGCAGGCCGCCGTGGTGGAGATGAACAACCAGACCTTCGAGGGGGTGGCTGGCGAGGGTGTCTTTGAGGTGACCCTCTCAGCGCCCCTCGGCAGCAGCTCCGGCGTGCTGACCGTCAACTCCGCCCGTGACAGCGATCAGGTGGCCTTCACCGTCCTCTATGATGACAGCCCCCCGACGCTGGAGATCACTGAGCTGCGGGTCAACGGCGCGGCCTTGGAGCAAGGCTGCCTCTCCGCCGAGCGCGTGAGCGTTTGTGGGCGCGTCACAGATCCACAGAGCGGCCCACGAGACACGGTGACGGTCAACGGTGAGTCTGGCGGCGTGATGCCCAACGGCGACTTCTGCGTCACGCTCATCGTCGATCTCCCCGGCGATGAGGTCGCGGGGATGCGCTTGGTGGCGACGGCGGCCAACCGCGCGGGCGTCGAGGTCGAGGCCGAGGCCAGAGTCAACATCGATCGCCTCCCGCCGAGCGTGGCTTGGACCCCCGAGGAGGGCGGCTGGAGCGCCAATGGGGCGCTCTCGGCGACCTTCGACAGCGGCATCTGCGCCGCCCGCAGCGTGGAGATCGGCGGGGTGAGCTACCCCGTCGAGGATAACCAGCTGGCCATCACCTTGACCTTGCCCGACGGGCCGCAGACGATCACCGCCACCATCGAGGACGACGCGGGCAACCGTGTTGAGGTGGAGCACAGCTTTAACATCGACAGCGTCGCGCCCCTCATCGAGATCATCGCCCCGGCGGAAGCGACGACCTCGGATCGCCTCGTGGAGGTCATGGCGCGGATCACCGAGCGGGGCTCGGGCATCAACGCCGCCCTCCTCGACGGCGCGCCGGTGGCCTTGGAGGCCACGGCGGATGAGGGCGTCTTTGAGATCCGTGGCGAGGTGTCCTTGGATGGCTTGGCCGACGGCGAGGCCCGCGCGGTGGAGATCTCGGCGGTGGACTTCGCCGGCCTGCGTGGTGAATCCACCCTCAACTTGACCTACCAAAGCGCGCCCTGAGGCACCTCGGCGCGCCCCCTCCTAACAAATTATTTTTTTTTAGGAACCTCTCGACGGGTTGTTGGTTAATGGCCGCCGCGAAACCCCAACCAGGTGCCATAGACACCCCAAGACACATGAGGAGAGCACAATGAGAGCGTTGCTCATCGCCTTGTCGCTGTTCAGCAGCGTCGCCCTCGCGAAGCTGAGCGAGGTGCAAGTCAAGGGCTTGCTGCAGATCGCGGCGGAGCCCGCGCCGACCGCCCAGCCCATCGCCGACGCCAAGATGCTGAAGATGGCGCGTGAGGTGAAGACGGCCCCTGGGGATCTGCCCCACCTCAAGATCGAGCTCAACGGCAAGCAGTACCCCCTCCCCCTCAAGCACACCAAGGTCTTGGCGGAGCTGGTCGGCGATCTCGCCCGCGTCGAGGTGCGCCAGATCTACGACAACCCCCTGCCTGAGCCCATCGAAGCCATCTATGTCTTCCCGTTGCCAGAGAACAGCGCCGTTGATGACATGGAGATCCGCATCGAGGACCGGATCATCCGCGCTGAGATCCAAAAGCGGGCGCAGGCCCGCGCCACCTATGAGGCCGCCAAGGCGGCGGGTCACACCGCCGCGCTCCTTGAGCAAGAGCGCCCCAACGTCTTCACCCAATCCATCGCCAACCTCGCCCCTGGCAAGCAGATCGAGATCAAGATCAACTACGTCCAGCGCCTGACATATGAGGCCGGTGAGTACGAGTTCGCGTTCCCTATGGTCGTCGGCCCTCGCTTTATTCCGGGCGCGGCCAAGGGCAAGAAGGGCACAGGCTGGTCCATGGACACCGATGAGGTGTCTGACGCCTCCAGGATCACCCCACCCATCGCTGGCGGCGGCGAGCGCACGGGCCATGACATTGAGCTTGAGGTCGTCGTAGACACAGGCTTGCCGCTCGTCGATCTCGAAACGCCCACGCATGAAGTGGACGCGCGCGTCGATGACGGCGTCTTGCACGTCAAGCTCAAGGAGAGCGAGAAGCTGCCCAACCGCGACTTCGTGATGCGTTACCGCTTAGAGGGCGAGAATGCGCGTGCGACCCTCCAGACACATAAAAAAGGAGACACGGGGTACTTTAGCCTGCTGATCGAGCCGCCCAAGCTCAACGTCAAGAAGCTCGTAGGTGATCGCGAGCTGATCTTCGTCGTAGACATCTCCGGTTCGATGCACGGGCGCCCGCTGAGCCTCTGCAAAGCGGCCATGCGTGAAGCGATCAGCAAGCTCCAGCCCGCCGACACGTTTAACATCTACACATTCTCCGGCATCACGGCCAAAGCCTTCCCGACGCCTCGCCCTGCCAATGACACCAACATCAAGCAAGCCCTTGATTTTATCCTCAAGGCCCAAGCGGGCGGCGGCACCCGCCTCGGCGACGCGGTTAAAGAGGCCCTCTCCCCCGAGGTTGAGGCGGGGCGCAACCGCTATGTCTTCTTCCTCACCGATGGCTATGTCGGCAATGAGAATGGCATCTTCAGCGGCGCCCAGGCGCTGGTGCAGGCGTTAAAGGCCAAAGGTCAAAAAGCGCGCGTCTTTGGCTTCGGCGCGGGCTCATCGACCAACCGACACCTCATTGATGGGCTGGCCAAGTCAGGTGACGGGCTGGCTGTCTACGCCACCAACCGCGAAGATCCCACGCGCGCCGTGGATCAATTCTATGGCTACATCGATCACACCGTGCTCAAGGACATCGTGATTGACTGGGGCGATCTCAAAGTAGACAGCGTGCAGCCTGCGCCGATGCCGAGCCTCTT
>JAHJCH010000093.1 GCA_018813065.1 Myxococcota bacterium | reverse complement strand
GGCTTGGGCGGCTCAGGCTTGGGCGGCTCGGGCTTGGGCGGCTTGGGCTTGGGCGGCTCAACCTTAGGGGGCTCGGGCGGCTCGGGCTTGGGCGGCTCGGGCTTGGGCGGCTCAACCTTGGGCCTCCTCACGCGCGGCTCAACCTTGGGCGTGGGCCGCTTGGAGGGCTCGATCTTAGGCTTCACCTGGCTGGGCGGTGGCGGCAGCGCCGCGTCTGGCGGCGCGGGGAGCACGGCGTCGCGCGGCGGGCTGGCGTCGGCGCCAGACGACGCGGGCAGGAGCGGATCGGCGCGCGTGATCTCAGGGTCCACCGGCGCGCTCAGCGCGGCCAAGGGCTGCGTGGGCGCGACCGTCAGCTCAGGCCGCCTCATCCGCATCTCATTGGGCTGATTGAAGAAGGCGAAGTAGGTCAAGAAGCTGCTGACGACGGCCAAGAGCGCCCACAGCGGCGTGTTGCGGTTGGGCGGCGGCTGCGCCTCGAAGATGCGCGTCTGTGAGGCGACGACGTGGGAGTCCGACTCCTCCTTGGAGCGCACCCGGACAGGCGCGCAGGCCTCTTGACCCTCGCAGGGGTGCGCCTCCTCGGGGATGTTGGGGGCGCTGAGCGACATCTGCTTGGACTGCTCATCCGCCTCCTTGAGCAGCCGCCGCTCCAGGGCTTGGCGGTTGGCGATGCACTGGGAGAAGTGCTCCTGCATCCAAGCCCGCATCCGCGCGTTGGTGGCGATGCCGCCGTTGTCACGCATCAGCGCGCGGATGTCATCGGCGAAGGCCTCGGCGTCGAGGTAGCGCTTATCGCGATCCTTGGCGGTGGCCTTGGCTAAGACCGCGTCGATCCCCTTGGGCAGCTGGTCGTTGATCTCCGAGGCGGGGGGCAGCGGCTGGTTGAGCACCACGCGCATCAGCTGCTCAAAGCTCAGCTCCGAGGCCTTGATCGCCCGCTGACTGGTGACCAGCTCAAAGAAGACCAAACCCAAAGAGTAGATGTCGCTGCGGGCGTCGATCGTGCTCTGAAAGTGATCTGGCGAGAGGTAGGAGAACTTACCCTTGACCATGCCCGGCGTGGTCTTCTCCTCCTGAAGCCGCGACTTGGCGATCCCGAAGTCGATGATCTTCAGGTAGCCGTTGCGATCAAGCATCAGGTTATGCGGCGTGACGTCGCGGTGGATCAGGTTGAGCGGCTCGCCGTCCGCGCCCAGGGCGGTGTGCGCGGCGTTGAGCGCCTCGCAGGCCTCGATGACGATCTTGGCGGCGATGTCCAGCGGCATCTGCGCGCGCTTGCGGTGCAGCTGGTTGAGCAGGAAGGTCAGCGTCTCACCGTCCACGTACTCCATGGCGATGCAGAGGCTGTTCTCAATCTCGCGCAGATCATGAATGGCGACGATATGGGGATGAGAGAGGGAGGCGACCGTGAGCGCCTCGTCTATAAACATCTGCAAGGCGTGGGGATCGGTGATGAACTGATCCCGAATCCTCTTGATGACGACGAGCTGCCGAAAGCTCTGGACACCCCGCTGTATGCCGAGGAACACATCAGCCATCCCCCCGCTCCCCAGGCGCGCGAGGATCTGATAGCGCTCATGATTTGGGGTATCTTGTGACATTGTAAAGGTTCGATTTTGGTTTATTCAAAGGTGAGCATAGGGCGGATTGAGGCCGGAAACCAAACATTCTTTTAGAAGGAAATGAGGCGCCGATCAGGGCAACAGGCCCAGGACCCGACTCAGCACATCGGAGATGACGCGGTTGAGGCTGAGGTTATCGGCGAGCCGCCACCCCCCACCCAGCCCATAGGCCGCCTCATCGACCCAAATCAGCCCTTGGAGCGTGGGATCGGCCCAGAGGAGATAAGGCGCCCGCGAGCCATATCCATCGGCGGCCAGCGCCTCGGCCCCGGAGAAGTGAGGGCCATCGATCAAGGCGGCCTCCTCTGCGCAGAGGAAGCCCATCGTCGCCGAGGGGTGGCCCGCCTCGCCGATGTCCTGCGGGCACTCCCACTCGGCCATGATGCGCCCCTCGCGGATCAAAGGCAGGAAGAGGCGCAGCCCTGTGGGTTGGGTGAAGAATGTCCCCAGATCAAGGGCGATGGGCAACGGCAGCAGGCCGCTGAGGACCTGCTCGACGAAGGCGCGCGGCAGCCCCCCCAGCGGCGGCAGACGATCAGAGAGGCCGTCGAGGAGGCCCAAGGCCGCCGCGTAGTGAAGGATCGTGGCCAGGATGGGGATGACCTCCGCTTGGAAGTCGAGGCGCAGCCCTGGCGTGGTCAGCGCCGATGAGGCGCGCAGGAAGGTCGCCAAGAGCGCCTCGTCGATCATCACCTCATAGGGCACCGCCGCGCCCCCTCGCATGACCCCGTTGACCCGCAGCGTCGCCCCGCGCCAGTCGCTGACCTGTGGGCGCGGATCTTCAGGGGCGGCCTTCATCCAAGCGGCGGCCTCATTGAGCCGCGCGCCCACCGCCGCGAGGTGATCGCGGGCGCTGAAGAACACCGCCTCGCCGTCGCTGGCCTCCACCGTGAGGAAGGCGGGCGCGCCCTCCACGAGCTGCACCACGAGCCCCTCGATCGTGGCGTAGCTCAGCCCGCCAAAGCCCCCCAATAGGGCGCCGATGGCCTCAAAGATCTCCGTCTCAAAGGACTGCACCGCCAAGATCTCGATCAGCGCGACGGTGAAGGAGACGCTGGCCTGAAAGAGCCGCAAGTCCCCCTCATCCAAGGCGCCGCGCAGCACCAAGCTCGGTTGTAGCCCGAGGTGGAGCGGCGCGGCCTCCAAGACAAGATCGATCCCCGCTGGATCGACCCGCGCGGCGCGCTCAAGGGCCAAGAGCAGCTCCGCGCGCAGGCCCATAAACTCCCCGTGGAGGCGCGCGACCAGCTCCGCCGTGCGCGTGGCCTTGGCTTGGTTGGTGATCACCGAAAAAATCATCACCGTCAGCTCGATCCCGTCGAAGGCGCCGGCCAGCGCCGCGCCGAAGAGGGCGTTGGGATCCTCTGGGGCGATCTCCAAGGCGGCCTCAAAGGCGCGCAGGGCGAAGTGAGGCTCAGCCACAGAGAGCCAGTACAGCCCCTCCGCGATGTGATCTCGCGTCGGATCGGGGGCCGCGTCGGGGGCCGCGTCGGGGGCCGCGTCGGGGGCCGCGTCGGGCCGCCTCGCGCCAGCGTCAAAGCGCAGGTGAGGCGGTCCGATATCGGGCGAGGGCGGCGCCGCGTCGATGATCTCCAAAGGCGCCGCCTCCAAGCCGGGCGTCGCGCAGCCGCACAGCAGGATCAGGCCCACCAGCCGCGCCGCCCTCATCGATCCACGCCCTTGGCGTAGGGTGGCGGCTCCGCCTGGCCTTTGCGCATCCGCCACAGGATATAGCCCAGCCCATCGACCCCATCGACGCCGCTCCAGTCCAGCGCCTCGCTCTCGGCGGCCATCGGGCCATCCTTGGCGTTGATCGCCGGGGCGACGGCCAGCGGCAGCGCCTCGAAGGGGCGCAGATCGGGGCCGCTGGCCGGATCAATGAAGAGATCGTGCATCGGCGCGGCGGCGGCGTCGTTCTTGTTCATCGGCGGCAGGCCCAAGATCAGCTCGATCGTCCTGTAGAGGCTGGCGATGTTGTAATGCACCGAGGAGACATAACCCGCCTTCACCCAGGGGCTCGCCGCGAGGCAGATCGAGCGATGCGCGTCCACATGATCGCCGCGCCAAGACTGTGGGTCGTCCTCGATGATGAAGACGACCGTCTCCGACCAGTAGGGGCTATGGCTGAGCCACTCCACGAGCATCCCCGTGGCGCGATCATTGTCGGCGACCATCGACTCTGGCGTGGGCTTGCCCGCCTTGCCGCCAAAGGTGTGATCATTGGGCAGGCTGATAAAGATAAAGCGCGGCAAGATCCCCAGCGACCACTCGCGGATCACCTCCGCCGCCTTCAGCTCATCGCGCACGCCCATGTTGAAGAAGGGGAACTTGGGATCGATGAAGTCGCGCATCCGCCCCAAAAGCTCGGGGGAGAAGCTGGCGACCTCACCATAGTTGCGAAACGACACGCCGTGGTTGAGGCAATGCTCAAAGATATTGGGCGCCTCGGTCATGCTGGCGGGCTCATAGCCCGCGACGGGCAGCTGCGTGTGCCTGAGCTTCTCCACGAAGTCATTGCAATCGGCCTGTGTCACCCACATATGCCCCTGCAACGACTCCTCTGGATCGCTGTAGAAGTTGTCGAGGTTGCTAAACCGCCGCGCGAGGGCATGAAGGTTGGGCGTGATCGCCTCACCGAAGAGCGTCAGGCTGGGATCACCGTTGGCCCCCTCCAGATCCCCCAGCACCATGTCATAGGTCTTGTTCTCGCGGACGATGAGCACCACGCGCTCGATGGGCAAGGTGTCCTCCTGGAGCGGGCGCGGGCAGGGCGGGTGGAAGCGACCGGGGCGCGCCTGATTGGCCTCCACCTGCGCCGTCATCGCCGCCAGGGCTGCCCCCATCGGCGGGGCGTCGAGGATCTGCAACAGGCCCTCGGGGTTAAGGCCGCCGGGCGTGGCCCCCCAGCCTTTATGGTTGAGGATCAACAGCGCCTCACCGGCCACGGCCACGGCCACCGGGTACCAGCCTGTGGGGATATGCCCCTCCACGGCCCCGCGATGCGGATCAACGATGTCCACCTGGTTGAGATCGGCCTGCGGGATATAGAGCCGCGCCCCATCGCTGACCACATCATTGGGCGTCCCGGCCAAGAGCCCCTCGGGGTGATGAGAGAGATCCAGCGCCTCGACCTCCAGCGTCTCCACGTCGATGCTCAAGAGGGTGTCGGCGTCGGCGCAGGCCACCCACAGGCGCCCGTCCTCGCCGAGGTGCATCCCCTCGGGGCCAGAGGGGGTTGGGATCGTCAAGAGGAGCGCGCGCGCCTCCAGATCAAAGAACTGCACATTATCGCCTGCCCAGTTGGAGACATAGAGGCGCCGCCGGGCCTCATCGAGCACGAGATCATAGGGATATTGGGCCGCCTCGAAGCGCGCGGTGATGGTCATCGACTCCACATCGACCTCGGTGATCACGCTGGAGGTGCTGGCGACGACATAGGCCACGCGGCCATCCTCGCGCACGACCAGATCGCCCAGGTAGCCGCTGAGATCGAGGCTTGGGCCGGGCTGCAAGCGCCCCGCGTCATCCGGGATAAAGCTCAGGAGGCGCCCCTCGCGGCCGCCCGCGATCAAGACATGGCCGCGCTGATCCACCGACACGCCTCGAAACGCCTCAAAGCCAGAGAGAGTCTGGAGGATCTCGCCTGAGGCCACATCCACGACCGTCAACGCGCGCTCGGGGTGGCCATCGCTGGTGATATAGGCGCGCCAGGCGCCATCCGGCGCGCGCCCGACGGCCAAGCCCAGGGGCGCGCGGCCCAGCCCCACGAGCTGGCCCTCTGGCGTGATCATCCGCCCGCCGGGGATCAGCGCGCGGCGCTCATCGAGGCGACCGCTGGCGAGATAAGCCTCTGCGGTGGGCGCGCAGGGATCGACGTCCGCGTGGGCGTCGTGGGCGTCGCTGGCGTCCACCTCGGCCTTGGTGGGATCGCGCGCGGCGAGGGCGGCTTGAGGGCTGAGCGCTTGGGGCGGTGACGTGGGGGGCGCGCAGGCGAGGAGCGCGGCGAAGAGGCAGAGGGGAGCGCGGCGCATGGCGCCTCCTTATCAACGCGGTGGCTTGAGTGTGCGGTCAACCCGCGCGGAGATCGAGGGAAACACGAAGCCCAGTGGTGATCTGCGGGTGACGATCCCTTGAGCCCAACGCGCGCAGGTCGCAAGAGGGAGCGACCACAATCGAGGTGCCCCATGCCGCCTCACCCCCACGCGGGCCAGCCCGCTGAGTTTGAGGATCTCACCGATATCCCTTGGCGCATCTCTGGAGGTGGAGGTGTCACCTGGAGTTGGAGGTGTCACGGTGGGAAATCGGGCGGCCGAAGGAACATGTGGGTGACACTGTGGGGGGGGGTGACACTGTGGGGGGGAGGGTAGGGTCCGATCTCGTTTCATCGTTGGGTGGATTTCTGCGCTATTCGCGCGACACGCGAACAGAGCGCTCGACAAAGAGGGCTGTGTGCCCCAAGCCCAGCTTCATCGTCGAGGCGCCCCGAGCAGACCGCGCTTTATCAGGTGCTTCAGCGTCACTTGGAGACGTTCCTTGAGCGCAGCGCTG
>JAHJCH010000092.1 GCA_018813065.1 Myxococcota bacterium | reverse complement strand
TGACCTGCGCTCAAGGGCCCGCCCTCGACGCCCTGCGCGCCGCCTGGCCCGCCGTGATCTCCGCCCCGCCGCTGCCCCCCGAGGCTTCGCTGGCGCTGGCGGGCGCCCACCAACGCCAGAACGCCGCCTTGGCCTGGGCCTTGGCGCGCGCCCTGGGGGTTGAGCCACGCGTTGAGGATCTGGGGCGGGCGCGCTGGCCGGGGCGGATGGAGCGGGTGGGGGATGTCTTGCTCGACTGCGCCCATAACCCGCACGCCATGGAGGCCCTCTGCGCCGCGCTGCGGGCGGCCGAGCTGGCGCCGCTGCACGTCGTCTTTGGCGCCATGCAGGACAAGGACATCGCCGGGATGGCCTCGCTGCTGCGGGGCGTGGCCGCCAGCGTGGCCTTGGTCACCCCCGCCTATCCACGCCGCGCCTCGGCGGCGAGCCTGGCGCCTCACTTCGAGGGCCAGCCCGGCTTGACGCTGTATGAGGATGTCATCAGCGCCCTGGAGGCGCGCCCACGCGGGCGGCTGACGTTGGTGGTGGGCTCTTGCTTCCTCGTCGCTGAGGTCCGCGCCTGGATCTACGCCTTGCCCCAGCCTGAGTGCGGAATCTCCACGAAGGCGCGCTGATAATCGATTGATTTTCCTTTAATTTGTGAAGGCGAGGCCAGGAAAATAATCGTTGTTTCCTCGGATCGACCCGTTTAAATTCTCCGCAGTCATGTCAACAGCCGAGCTTAAAGCTCATCGAAGGGTGTATGGATAACTATACCGAGACATCTCATGAGTCATGGTTTAGTCGCATTGGGGACTCCATTAAGGGGATCTTTATCGGCTTTATCTTGATTCTCATCAGCATCCCGGTGCTGTGGTTTAATGAGGGTCGCACCGTTGAGCGTTATCGATCTCTAAAAGAGGGCGCCAGCGCGGTTATCTCGGTTCAGAGCGACCAAATTGACCCAAAAAATGAGAATAAGCTGATCCATACCACTGGCACCGCGCAGACGACAGAGTGGCTGAATGATCCTGAGCTGGGTGTGACCGCTCAGGGCCTTAAAATGGATCGTAAAGTAGAGATGTATCAATGGGAGGAGAAGAAAAAGAAAAAAGAAAAGAAGGAACTGGGGGGCGGCAAGACGACAGAGACGACATATACATATACAAAGGTCTGGGATCATGAATTTATCAGCTCTGCTCACTTTAAGGTGAAGGAGGGTCACCAAAATCCCGCGTCTATGCCGTTTAAATCTAAAATGTTCACCTCAACAAAGGCGAAACTCGGCGCTTTTAGCTTAAGTTCATCTGAAATCAATGGGATTAAAACAAAAGAGCCTGTCTCCCTCGCCGATAAGCGTTTTGATCATTTAAATCGGCCCTATCATCTCCTCGACAGCAATACGCTTTACCTCGGTCAAGATCCCAACTTGCCCGTTATCGGTGATATGAAGATCACCTTCACCGCCCAGGCCTCTACCCCGATGTCGATCGTCGGCCTCCAGCGCAACGGGGGCTTCACCGCGTATCTGCCCAAGAGCGGCAGCAGCATCTTGTTGATCGAGGAGCAGCTCTACAGCGCAGATCAGATGTTTAAGTCCGCCCAGCAGGAGAACACGCTCATCGCTTGGCTTCTGCGTCTGCTGGGCTTTGGGCTGATGTTCGTGGGCTTGATCGCGATCATGAACCCCCTGGCGGTGTTGGCCGACGTCATCCCCTTCTTGGGCAGCCTCGTCTCCTTCGGCGCCGGGATCTTCGCCTTTATCGGCGCGCTGACGCTCTCGCTCACCGTCATCGCCATCGCTTGGATCTTTTATCGACCGCTCTTGGCGGGGGGGCTCATCCTCGTCGCCGTGGCCGCCGTGGCCGTGCCCGCCTGGCTGAAGCACCAACAGAACGCCTAGAACCGCCCCGATAGGCCAAACCCCAGCCCACTTGAGCCCATCATCACCGGCGCGATCTCAGGGATGTAGGCCGAGCGCCTGATCTCCCGCGCGGTCTTGCGCAGGAAGGCGCGGTTGTAGCGGCTGGTGTAGAGGCGCGCGTCGGCGTCGGAGAGGTGATGATCGTAGATGCCGCCGTCGCCGTTGAGCGCCTTGGTGATCAACACTGAGCCGAACCCCGCGCTCATCAAGCCGCCGATGATCGCCATGGCGTAGCCCAGCTCATTGGTGATTTTTGCCTTGGGGTTGTAGTACTCATCGACAATGGAGCTGGGCACAGGCTTGGCGCCTGGGGTGTCGGCGTTGGCCTGACAAGCGGACTCGGCCCAGGCGTCATCGGCCTCGCAGTACCTTTCGGTGTTTTGCACACCATAGTAAAGCGTTGAGAGCCCCAGCAGGGTCAGCCCCGCGTAAAGGGCCGTGCTCAGTTTATTTCTTCGCGTATTGATGTCGTCAAGCTCGTCAGATCCGGTGATTTGTTTGTAACGGCGCACAAACTCGTTCTCCGTAATCATATCGCCAGAGCCCAGCCTAAATATGTATCCTTTACCCTTCCCATCGATCTCAATTTTATTGTTATTGTAAATAGATTGCATTTGAGCTGGGAGCGTGTCTTCTTGAATTCCGGCCTCTTCTGCGAGCTTCATCTCGCTTAAAGCCTGTCGTTTATCCGAATTTGTTACCGTTACAACCGCAGCGAGCCAGCCTTGGACATTCCTACGTTTCATCATTTTAAGATTTATTGTTCCTCCAGCAGATGCGATGGGTATTCCCGCAGATCCATCGGCGAAAGTCTCTGAACCAACGGCATATTCACCTTGTCCATGTATAAGAGAGCTTACATATCCATAGCCACAATCATTGGATTTGCAACAATTTACATAATCAATGGTGTCAATCTGTGATAATTTCTTATCTGTGTTTAGCCGATATATGAAATAGTTTAATTCATTGGCGTTAAAGTCAAAACCAAATGTGCCAAGGATGGCTTTTGACCTCCCTCCAATTGAGATCTCCTGTGCGTCCTCAAAGCGGTTGGCTTGTGGGGTCGTCTTTGGCGGCTTGAGGTGAACCAGGCACGGGTTGGGGCGGGAGATCTCCTCCAAGGTCGCGCCCGGCGCGGGTGACTCGTGGAGGACACGCCCTAAGAGCGACTCGTCCTCACCCGGCAGAGGGATGAGGATGTAGGACGGGCCAAGGGCCGAGGCGCCGCGCCCATCGGCGGCCCCCTGCGCGCGTGGCGTCGGCGGTGAGCCCGCGCAGGCGCATAGCCAAGCCCCAATGAGGAGAACGCCAGGATTGATTAAACGCATTTGATACCTTTGTACGCCGCATCTGCGGGTGATCGGTGCTCGTTGTAGACCATCGTTTGAAGAATTAACACGCATTATGTTCATCTGACCAATCAAGATTGTTTGGAATACCGGCTTGATTAAGTAAACATTCAATTTAAATTGATTCTTTTTACAATGTATTCGTATCAAATTATGCGCGTTGAGCTTTATTTTTCACTTTTGTGTTGACATTTCATTTGTTTGATCACCCCTAGGCCACGCGCGATGAGCGCCGCTCAACACGCCCCCTTGCTTCTCAACGGAGAAGATCGGAGAAGGGCTGCGGAGGTTGTCTCATATGAAGACCATCATCGAGCCTTTTCGCATCAAGGCCGTCGAGGCCATCAAGATCACCAATCGAGAGGAGCGCGTTCGCCTTATCGAGGAGGTCGGGCTCAACCCATTCCTCCTGCGTGGTGAGGATGTCATGATCGATCTCCTCACCGACTCGGGCACCAGCGCCATGTCCTCAGAGGGCTGGGCGGCGCTCATGCGCGGCGATGAGTCCTACGCCGGCGCCCGCAGCTGGTATCGCTTTAAGGAGGCGGTCCAAGAGGTCTTCGGCTTTGAGCACGTCATCCCCACACATCAAGGCCGCGCGGCGGAGCGCATCTTGTTCGGGATCATGGTCAAGCCCGGTCACTTTGTCCCCAATAACACGCACTTTGATACCACCCGCGCCAACATCGAGTTTCGCGGCGGCGAGGCCGTCGATCTGCCCTGCCCCGAGGCCAAGCAGCCCGATCTCATCGCCCCGTTTAAGGGGAATATGGATCTTGAGGCCCTCCGCGCCCTGATCGAGCGCGTGGGCGTGGCGCAGATCCCCCTGATCATGGTGACGATCACCAATAACTCCGGCGGCGGGCAGCCCGTCTCGATGGCCAATATACGCGGGATCTCCGAGATCGCCCGCGCCCATGGCGTGCCCTTCTATATCGACGCCTGTCGCTTCGCCGAGAACGCCTGGTTTATCAAGCAGCGCGAGCCCGGCTACGCCGATCGCAGCGTGCCCTCCATCGTCGCCGAGATCTTCTCCTACGCCGACGGCTGCACCATGTCCGCCAAGAAGGACGCCTTCGCCAATATGGGCGGCTTCTTGTGTACCCGCGACGCGCAGCTGGCCGAGGAGGAGCGCAACCTCCTGATCCTCACCGAGGGCTTCCCCACCTATGGCGGCCTCTCCGGCCGCGATCTCGACGCCATCGCCGTGGGCCTGCGCGAGATCTTGGCCGAGGATTACCTCAACTATCGCGCCGCCTCGACGGCCTATGTGGTCAACCACCTCACCGCCCTGGGCGTGCCCATGGTCCTGCCCGCCGGGGGGCACGCCGTCTACATCGACGCGCGGCGCTTCTTGCCCCATGTCGCCCCAATGCAGTACCCCGGCTGGAGCTTGGCCGTGGAGCTGTACAAGGAGGGCGGCGTGCGCGGCGTGGAGATCGGGACGGTGATGTTCGGCCTCAACCCGCACACCGGTGAGGAGGCCCCTGGCCCCTGGGATCTCGTGCGCTTGGCGATCCCTCGACGGGTCTACACCCAGAGCCATATGGACTATGTCGTCGAGGTCGTCGCCGCCGTGTGGGCGCGCCGCGCCGAGATCCGCGGGCTGAAGATCAAGTCGGCGCCGCGCTTCTTGCGACACTTCACCGCCACTTTTGAGCCCCTGACCTAAACTTCACCTCAAGGACGCCCTATGCGCCTCGCCCTCGCCTCGCTGATGCTCTGCGTCGCCGCCGCCGCCCAGCCCCTCGCGATCTTGCCCCTGGAGGGCGCCTCTGAGAGCGGGGGGCTCTATCGTCAGCTCATCGCCGGGCTCGACGCCGCCGCCGTCCCTCACCGCGGCCTCATCGCCATGACCTTGGAGGAGGCCCGCGTCTCCTTCTCCTGCTTTGATGAAGGCCCCGGCTGCATGAGCCAGATCGGGCAGGTGATCGACGCGACCCGCCTGGGCTGGGGCCGCCTCAGCCGCCTCGATGATCTGTGGGTGTTGACCTTCCGCTTCTTGGACGTGGAGCGCAGCGCGATGATCCGCGAGGTTGACCTCGTCTGCCTCGCCACGGAGGGCGCCTTGTCCAAGCTCAGCGCGGCGCTGGTGGGGATCGTTCAAGGTCAGCCCGCGCCGCCGGGCCTGGAGGGGCGCCTCTTCGTGCGCGCGACGCCCCCTCAGGCCGCCGTGCAGCTCGACGGCGTGGACGTGGGGCGCACGCCGCTGCTGCTCAACCCCACGCCCGGGGTCCATCGCCTGCGCCTCAGCCACCCCGGCTTGACGCCCAAGACCCTCGACGTAGAGGTCGGCGCGCGGGTCAAGCAGATCACCGTGGCGCTCGACGCGCCGACCTCGGCGGCGCTCAGCCCCTCGTCGTCGCCGACGCCCCCCCCGCCGAGACGCAGCGGCCTCTTCTGGGGCGCCGTCGGCGGCGCGACCGTCGCCACCCTCAGCCTCGGCCTCAGCGCCTTCTTTGGCTTGGAGGTGCTCGATCTCCAGTCCCAGGCCGAGGGGATGCGTCGCGATGATCCCGCCCGTGATGGCCTCAAGGCCGACTTCGATGAGGCCAAGCTCGGGGTCAACGTGGCGCTGATCACCGCTGGGCTGTCCGCCGCGCTGAGCGTGGCCTTGTTCTCCATCAACGCCGCTGAGTGAGCGGAGGAGGCGCGCCGATGAGCGAGTCGATGTTTGACACCCTCCGCCGCGCGGTGGTGGGGCGCAGGGTGATCTTTGAGGGGCCCTTTGGCCCGCGTATGTTGACCTATGCCGATCACACCGCTTCGGGCCGCGCCGTTGATTTTATTGAGGATTATCTGCGCCACACCGCCCTCGTGGAGTACGGCAACACGCACACGGAGGACTCCTATACAGGGCGACGCACCACCCTGCGCGCCGAGGAGGCGGCGGCCATGGTCAAGGCGGGCGTCGGCGCCGATGAGCGCGACGTCGTCCTCTTCTGCGGCACCGGCAGCACCGGCGCCATCGCTCGCTTTCAAGAGATCCTGCGCTTGAAGATCGCGCCAGGCGCCGATAAGGCCAAGGCGCGCGCCGCCGTCGGCCTCGATGAGCGCCCCTTGGTCATCGTCGGCCCTTATGAGCATCACTCCAATGAGATCTCATGGCGCGAGACGCTGGCCGAGGTCGTTGAGTGCCCCATGGATGAGGCGGGCTTGATCTCTCACGCCGCCCTCGACGGGATCCTCAGCGCGGCGCGCGCCGCCTCGCCGCGTCGCCAGATCATCGGCGCCTTCTCCGCCGCCTCCAACGTCACCGGCGTGCTCACCGAGGTCCACGCCTTGGCGAGAATCTTTCATGAATACGGGGCTTTAGCTTGCTTTGACTTCGCCGCCAGCGCGCCCTATGTGCCCATCAACATGCACCCCCCGGCGCTTGTCGAGGCCCTCGACGCCATCTTTATCTCGCCCCATAAGATGCTCGGCGGGCCAGGCACCCCCGGCGTCCTCGTCTTCCGCCGCGATCTCTACACGCTCAAGGCCCCCACCACCGCTGGCGGCGGCACGGTGCGCTATGTCTCCACCCTCGGCCACGTCTACACCGACGACATCAGCCAGCGGGAGGAGGCGGGCACGCCAGGGATCATCCAGAAGCTGCGCTGTGGCTTGGTCTTCGCCCTCAAGGATAAGCTCGGCGCCCAGGCCATCGCCTCGCGCGAGCAGCGCTGGCTCAAGCGGGGCTACGCGCGGCTGGCCGCCCACCCTGGCGTCGAGCTTTTGCGCCCGGCCTGTGGTCGCCCCTGCTTACCGATCCTCAGCTTTAACATCAAGGCGGGGGATCGCTACCTCCATCATCGCTTCGTCACCGCCCTGCTCAACGATCTCTTCGGGGTTCAGTCCCGCGCGGGCTGCTCCTGCGCGGGGCCTTATGGGCATCGCCTCTTGGGGATCAACGAGGCCACCTCCAGCCGCTACTGTCAGGTGATCCTCGGCGGCTATGAGGGGCTCAAGCCCGGCTGGGTGCGGGTGGGGCTGCACTACATCATGAGCGCCGAGGAGGTGGACTTCCTCATCGACGCCATCCTCTTCGTCGCCGATCACGGCGCGCGGTTCTTGGGGCTCTATGACTTCGACGTGCATGGCGGCGGGTGGCGTCACCGTGAGGCGGTCGCTGAGGCCAAGCCCTTGTTGGATCTGGAGGCGGCCATCGCCGGGATCGGCCCGCCGACGCGCGCGCGCTCTCCGCGCGAGGCCCGCGCCGCTTATTTGGCCGAGGCCCACGCCATGGCCGCGCGCCTCACCCCACCCCCGCCCCGCCCTTGCCTCATCCCCGAGGAGGCCCGAGATCTGATCTTCTTTGTGCTCTAAGCCAGGCTCGGCGAGGCGCTGGTTGGCGCGGTCAGGCGTGGCGCAGCGCGGCGCGCGCCGCCTGGGAGGGGGGGGGCGTGGCGCTGGCCTCGCTGGCGATGATCGACGCGTAGCGGTTGGCGCGCGCCGCCGCCGCCCTGAGCGCCAAGCCCTGCGCCAAGCCCACCGAGAAGACCGCCGTAAACGCGTCGCCTGCGCCGATCGGATCGCCGCCCGCCGCCGCAGGGGGCGCCTCGACGCGCTCATGTGACCCGCCCGCCGCCCAAATCTCACAGCCCGCCGCGCCGCGCGTCACCGCCAAGCGCCGGATCGGCGTGCGCTCAAACAGGGCCGGGGCCAAGTCGTTGACCCCCAGCCGCGCGCGGAGGATCTCATACTCCACCTCGTTGATCTTGAGGGCGTCGGCGTGGCTCAGCGCCCAGTCGATGAGGTGCGAGGGGGTCCCCGGGCGGAGGTTGAGATCGCACAGCCGGACACACTCCGGCCCCAGCGCCGCCAGCGCCGCCTCGCACCCCGCCGTCTGCACGCGCTGGGCGAGGGTGCCAAAGCAGAAGATCTCCGCCGCCCTCAGCGCCGCCTCCGCCTCTGCCTCCAAGGCGATGTGCTCCCAGGCCACGCCGCCTTCGATGTCATAGACAGGCTCATCCTCGACGACCGCCAAGATCCGCACCTTGCCCGTGGGCCGCGCCGGATCAACCTGGAGATGCTGGACGTCCAGGCCCAAGGCCGCGCAGCCCTCGATGGCCGATGCGCCCCAGGTGTCCGCGCCGATGCGGCTGATCAGGGTCACGTCCGCCCCCGCGATCCCCGCGTGATAGGCGGCGTTGGCCGACGCGCCGCCGAGGCGCGGGCCGCTGGGCAAGAGATCCCACAGCAGCTCACCCCAAGCGATAAAGCGCGGGGCGTGGCTCATGAGAGCACCAAGACTTCATAGGGCTGGAGGGTCGCGCCGTTGAGCCGCTCCCCCAGGCGGCGGTGGCTGCCCAAGGCCACCTGCCCCATGAGCTTGGCGCAGTGGATGGGCTGATCCGAGAGGTTGAGGCGCACCGCCAGCTCCGCGCCACCCCAGGCGCGCGTAAAGGCCCACACGCCCTCAGGGCTCGCCTCGCTGATCATCCGGCCCCGGCGCAGCGTCGGCGCGGCGCGGCGCAGAGTCAGCAGGCTGCGGTAGAAGCGCCAGACGCTCTGCGGCGCCGCCCAGGCGGCCTCCACGTTGATGATCTCCGGCGGATGCGGGGGCAGCCAGGGGCGCCCTTGGCTAAAGCCGCCCTGTGGCCCCCAAGGCATCGGCGCGCGCGCGCCATCACGCCCATAGCCAGGGCGCGGGGGCAACGCGCTGAGGCGCCGTTGATGATCTCGCTCGTAGATCCCCACCGGATCGCGCAGCGCCGTGGGGGGAATCTCTGCGTCGGCCAAGCCCAGCTCCTCGCCGTAGTACAGCGTCGGCGTCCCTCGGGGGAGCAGCGTCAGCGCGGCGGCCAGCTTCAGCGCGTCGGGGTGGTCCTTGAGGCCCATCCGCGTGGCGTGGCGCGGCCCGTCGCCGCCGCTGAGGGCCAGGCTGGGCCACGCGCGGGGGTGGAGGGCCGCCTCCGCCGCCTCGATGGCCGCGCGGGCCTCGGCGAAGGTGCGCGCCCGGCGCATCGGGGCGTTGTTGGCGAGGTGGAGCAGCTCCACGCCGTCGGAGAGGAAGCCTGCGGTGGCGGCGGCGTCGGCCTCCACGTCGCCGATGAGGACCGCCTCTGGCGTCTCGTAGAAGGCCCAGCGCAGGGCGCGCACCACGTCATGCACCCCTGGGGTCATCATGTCGTAGATGTGCTCTTGGGCGGCGTAGGGATCGTGCGCGGCGACCTCAGGGGAGACGCCGGGCTTGAGCGGGTTGGAGCGCAGCCCTTGATCTTTAAGGAGCCGGGTGATGGCGCTGACGTGGAGCCCATCTACGCCCCACTCCAGCCAGGCGCGCGCGTGATCAAGGATCGCGCGGCGGGCGCGGCGGCTGCGCCAGTTTAGATCGGGCTGCTGGGGCAGGAAGCTGTGGAGGTAGTGCTGCCCCGAGCGCGGATCAAGGGTCCAAGCTGGGCCGCCCCTGGCGCTCTCCCAGCGGTTGGGCGGGCCGCCGTCGATGGCGGGATCGGCCCAGATGTAGTCATCACGGTTGGGCGCGTCGCGGCTCGCGCGCGCCGCTTGAAACCAAGGGTGCTCATCGGAGGTGTGATGCGCCACGAAGTCGAGCACCAGGCGCATCCCTCGCCGATGCAGGGCCTCGCGCAGCGCGCTGAGATCATGCAGATCGCCGACGCGCGGGTGTACGCCGCTGTAATCACAGACGCCCTCGCCGTCATCGCCAGGGGGGCAGGCGTGGATGCCGCTGAGCCTCAGCGCGTTGACCCCAAGATCCCCCAGGTAATCGACCCGCTGTAACACGCCACGCAGATCACCAGAGCCGTCACCATTGGAGTCTTGAAAAGACGGGACGTAGATGTTGTAGAAGACGACTTCTTTCCACCAGGACATACACTCCCCCTCGGGAGGCGATGATCAGCGCAGCCAAGCCCTCAGCGGCCACGAGGACCGCGTTATTTGCCCAACACTTTTTGGATCTTGACCAGGACGTCTTCGATCTTAAAAGGCTTGGTGATGTAAAACTTGGCGCCAGCGTTGATGCCCTCGATCATCGAGAGCGGATCACTCTTGGCCGTGAGGAAGATGACAGGGATGTTGCGCGTCTCAGGGTGGCCGCGCAGGGCCTTGAGCAAGCTCAGGCCATCGACGTTGGGCATCAACACGTCGGAGATGATCAGATCAGGGTGGCGCTCATCGATGGAGCGCAGCGCGCGTAGGCCATCGACGGCGATCTCCACCTCATAGCCATTCTTAATGAGGAAGCGGCTGACCATCGTCTGCACGTGCTTCTCATCCTCGATGAGCAAAATCTTCTTCTTATCCGCTTCGGCCATGTCTCACCTGAATGGGCTCTCAGCGCCCAGGCTATTCTTCTTCGAGGATGACGAACTCAACGCGGCGGTTCTGGGCCCAAGCGCTGGGGCTCTCCTCGGCGTTGAGCGGCTTGCTCTCACCATACCCCCTCGACGTGAGGCGATCTGGCGCCACGTTGCCCTGATCAATCAAGAACTTTCGCACCGCCGCCGCCCGCGCGGCGGAGAGCTTGAGGTTCGACTTCTCAGAGCCTCGGCTGTCCGTGTGTCCTTGGACCTCAAGCTTTGTGATCTGCGGGTTCTCATTGAGCGTCTCGGCCACTAAGACCAAGATCTCGTAGCTCTGGGTCTTAATCGTGGATTTACCTGTCTCAAAGTAGACCTTCTCTAATATCTTGAGCTGTCCACCTGTAATGACGACCTTTTTCTCTTGATCGGGGCAGCCGTCCTCATCCTCGACCTGGTTATAGTTCTCGGCCTCATCTGGGCAGCGGTCCTTGGCGTCGATGATCCCATCGCCGTCGTTGTCATTGTCGGGGCAGCCGTCCTCATCCTCAAAGCCGTCGATGTCTTCGGCTTGCATGGGGCAGCGATCATCCCCATCAAGGATGCCATCGTTGTCATTATCGGGATCGGGGCAGCCATCGTGGTCCATAAAGCCATCGCGATCCTCGGCCTGATCGGGGCAGCGGTCCTTGGAGTCGATGATCCCATCCCCATCGCGATCGCGGGTGGAGTCAGGGCAGCCATCCTGATCCTCATAGCCGTTGCGGTCCTCCGCCTGGAGCGGGCAGAGATCCTCGGTGTCGGGGATGCCATCGCCGTCATTGTCGAGATCAGGGCAGCCATCCTCATCCTCAAACTGATCCTTGTCTTCGGCCTCGTCGGGGCACTGATCCACGTCATCGGGGATGCCATCGCCGTCGCGGTCGCCGACGCTGGGCTCAAAGACGATGCCCGCCCAGAGGCGCAGATCAGGATCACCATAGGCCTGCATCAAGCCCCTTGAGGCGCCCAAGGTGAAGAAGGAGTTGCCGACCAGGAAGAGGCGCAGGCCCAAGAGCGCCTCAAGGGGGTTGGCGCGGGCGGCGTCGGCGATCATCGGCGCGGCGCCGAAGACCTCGCCGACCAGCTCCAAGCGATCCTTGATGAGCTGCACCCCTGCGCCGAAGCCGTAGGTCAGCTCATTGCCCACCTTGATCGGATCTGCGCGGGTGAGCGTCTCGGCGCGGCGAGCGCCCTCCGCGTCGGTGGTGGTGCGGGTGATCGGGGCCTCAAGGCTCCGGGTCTGGCGCAGCCGCGCGCCGGCGTTGATGGCCATGCTGACATAGCTGCCAAGATCCCAGTCCAGCGCCAGCTTGGGCCCCAAGCTCAGCCCCCCGTGGCTGGCGAAGATGCCCGGCTCGCCCGCCCCAAAGCGCACCTCCGGCACCAAGGCGAGGCCCACGCCGAGCCGATCTCGATCCAAGAGCTTGATCTTTAAGCTCAGCGCCGCGTCGCCGAGGCCATCACCGGCGATCTCAGGCTCGTCCCCTGGCCCATCCGCGTCCCCTCGCAGGATCACCACGGGCAGCTGCGCGCCGATCTCCACCCAGCTAAAGAAGCCCAGGGCCAAGAGGATGTCCCCCCGACCGTACTGCTCGATCAAGGCGCGACGCGTCCCGTCGATCTCCTGTGTCAGCGGGTTGAAGCTGTAGTTCATGTAGAGCCCGATGGCGGGCTCCAGCGTCCCCAGGGCCTTCGAGCGCTCGATGGTGATGAAGCCCTGCGAGTCCATCGCGGGGCGGAAGCGCTGGATGTCGATGTCTCGGGGTTCTTGAGCCAAGCCAAGCGTGGGGGCGAAGAGCCCACAGCCGAGCGCCATGAGGGCGAGGGACACGCGCGAGGGAGATCCGATCCTCATTCAACACTCTCAACTCAGGGTAGGGCAGAGGGGCTGGTTACTGCTTAAGCTCATCGACGATGCGCTTGAGGTTCGCCTTCGTCGCGGGATCCTGTTCTTTTTGCCAGTGCAGCGTGCAGTGATAAACCGCGCGGTCCTTGCGCCCCAAGGTCTGATAGATGGCGCAGAGGCGCTGATTGGGCTCGATGGCGCTGGGCTTGATCTGATGGGCGCGCTCAAAGAGGCGGGCGGCTTGGATACGCTGCCCGGCGACGAAGAGGCGCGTGGCGTCCTTGACCAGCGGCTCATACTCCTCGCCGGGGCTGGCGACCATCGGCGGCGTGTCGCTGGGGCTCGCCTCCTTGGGCTCCTTCTTGGCGACGCGCTTGGGCTTCGTGGTGGGCCGACGCGGGGCCTTCTTGGGCTCCTCGCTGGTGCGCTGGCGCTTGATCTCATCGGCGAGGCGCGTGGCCTCCTCAGCGGCGAAGGGCTTGAGGGTCAGCGCGCTGTGGAGGTGCTCCGCCTCGCTGATCGACCCCTCCTCCAAGAGCGCCAGGCCGCGGGCCAGCTCATCGCGGGCGTAGCCATGCTCGATCAGCGTCCTCTTTTGGGCCACCTCCGCCGCGTAGACGCTGTTGCTGGGGAACTCAGAGAGCAGGAACTCCGCGTCAGACCAGCGCTTGGCCTCGATCTCCTTGTTGATCTCCAGCGCCTTCTTGAGGTTGTCGGCCTCCGCCAGCGCGCGGTCTTTGAGCGCTTGAGCTTCCTTATGGTTGGGCTCAGAGAGCAAGACACGATCAAAGGCCTGCGTGGCCTCAGCCCAGGCCTTGAGCGCCAAGTGTTGGCGCCCCTCCACCAGCATCTCATCGATGTCCGCCACCGCAGCGGGGGGCTTGAGATGGGTGATCGGGGCCTGGGCATGGCGATAATTGGGCTGGTTGATCTGCTTAAGCTGGCGGACGATAAAGAACGTGCCTACCGCGATCCCCACCAGGAGCAGCGCGATGATGACCAGCTTAAAGGTGCTGGTGTCGGGCTCAACCTCGACGTCGTTGATGTCACCGCGGGAGAAAACGTAGTCATCGCCTGGGGCGCAGAAGCGCAGCTTGACGTGCCCCAGCTCGATGATATCGCCGTTGATCAGCGTGGCGGTGCCGTAGTCATCGCCGTTGACCCGCACGCCGTTGGAGGACATGAGATCGACGATGGTGAAGGCGCCGTTTTGTACGATGATCTTGGCGTGGTTACGAGAGATCGAGCGGTGATTGATGACGATATCGTTGTCTTGAATACGCCCCACGATCACCTCGCGGCGATCCACATGGAAGGTCTCACCGGCGAGGTTGCTGGAGACGACGACCATCCGCGCGTGCTCATCAGAGGGCAACAGCTCGGCCTGGTACTCGCTCATCTCCTTCTGGATGGCCGAGGGCGGGGCGTCAACGCGCGTCTTGGGATCCCCCTCCTCTGGCGCGTCGACGCGCAGGGCGAGGGAGTAGTCCCCGATCTGGATCAGATCCCCGGGCTGCACGGTGCAGCGGCCATGGATGCGATCGCCGTTGAGCTTGACGCCGTTATAGCTGTCGAGATCCTCAAGCAGCACGGTAGGGCGGCCATTCTCGCCGGTGCGCAGCAAGCGCGCGTGACGACGAGACACGTTCCACTCCGTGAGACGGATCGTGTTGCCGTCCTTTCGACCGATCGTAATCTCATCTCGAATGAGGGGGACGACGGTGGTCTTCCCTTCGTCGTCCTCAATCACCAAACGAAGCATACGAGCCTCTCGTCAGACAACAAACAGCGAGCCAGGGCTCCATGCACCCGCTCGTGGGCCGAATCAGCCTTGATTGAGCAATGAGCGCGTGGTGGGTGGCTCAGCGATCCCGGGTTGAAGTAACACACTCGAAAGCCAACATCCACGCGTTTCTTGAGGTCTTTGGTCTGCGCGCGCTCGTCGCGCGCGGCGGTGGAGATCAGAGCGCGACCTCAGAGAGCCTCAGGAGCTGGATTTTTTTTGACTTGAGGCGCGACAGCCAAGGGGCGAGCGCCTCAAGCAGCGGGCCAGAGGCGGGCGCCAAGACCAAGGCGCGCCCTTCGAGGACGAGGGCGGCCTCTACGGCGCGCAGCTGCGGCGCCAGATCGCCCTCACCCAGCCTGTGCGTCACCTCCGCGCGGCGCACGCCCATCGTCAGGGCCGTGGCGTTGGCCACATCAGCGGGGGAGAGGCGCGGGTTGAGGAAGAAGGCGCCGCGCGCCTTGAGGGCGCCCAAGAGCGGCGCGGTGTGCTCACGGGAGGCCAAGGCGGCCTCACCGTCGAGGGGGGCGAGGCCCACCGCCTGGGGCAGCGCGTCGAGGGCGTGGCGTATCTGGGCGTCGATCTGCGCAGGATCACGCATCGCCGGCGAGGACATCGACAGCTGTAAGATCAGCTCACGGCCCATCTCATCCAGCCGGGCGGCGACATCGAGCGCCGCCTCGGCGCGCGGATCGAGGGCGATGGTGACGTGACGATCCAGCGCCAGGAGCGCGTCGAGATCGGCGCGGCGGGGGCCTGAGATCACCACGGTTAAGCGAGGTCCAGGATCAAAGGCGCGCAGGGCCAGGGCGGGGCGTGGCCCTTGAGAGAGCGCGCGGTGACGCGGCCCCCCCTCACGATCCCCGCTTTTGGGCTCAGCGAAGTAGAAGCCGCGCCGCTCGGCGCCGACGCGCAGCGCGTCGAGGAGCGCGGGGCAGGGCTGCGTGGGGGGGCAGCTGAAGCTGAGGAGCGGCAGCGTCTCATCCAAGGCCCGCCCCGCCCCGCGCAGGGGATAGGTGCCATACTCCAGCCCGCTGACGGCCAGCTCATTGAGGGCGCCGGTGAGCCAGCTTCGCGCCGGCGCGGGATCGATCTTCTCCGCCAGCGGCGCGGGCCGTGGCGGCGCGGGCGCGGGGCGCAAGAAGACCCGATCGGCGGCCACCGAGACAAGCCCGCCGAAGACGAGCGCGAAGAGGACTTGGGCTGTGCGGCTCATCGCTCACCTCCACGCGGCCCCCGCAGCGCGCGCAGGAGGGCAGGATCATCAAGCGCGCCACTCTGAAGCCGCGCGGGGATTTCGTCCAGCTTTGGGCGTATTTTTTGAGCGGGCGGCGGGGTGAGGATATCCGGCTCGATCCCGCGCTCGTGCAGATCCACGCCGCTGGGGGTGTAATAGCGCGCCACCGTCAGCTTGAGCCCATAGCCGCCCTTGAGGGGCAAGAGCCGCTGCACGGAGCCCTTGCCAAACGAGGCCTGACCGATGAGCTGAGCGCGCCGGTGATCACGCAAGGCGCCAGCGACGATCTCCGCCGCGCTGGCGCTGCCGCCGTCGATGAGGACCACCAAGGGGCGCGGCGGCAGCGTGCCTGCGGCGTGGGCCACCCAGCTGCGATCCATGCCCTCGCCTCGCCCCTTCATCTCCACGATCACGCCCCCCTCCAGGAAGAGATCCGCCAGCGCGACGCCCTCGCTGACCAGCCCCCCAGGGTTGCCGCGCAGATCCAAGATCAGGCGGCTGCCCTCGTCCTCAAAGGCGCCCATGGCGTACAGCCGCGCGCGGGCCGCCGAGGCGATCCCCTCTTGAAAGACGCGCACGCGCAGCAAGAAGGCGTGATCGCCCAGGGCGACGCCCTCGACGGCCTGGATCGAGATCGCCTCGCGGCGCAGGGCTTGATGAAAGATCTGCCCCCCACGGCGCAGCCTCAGCCGCACCTGCGAGCCCTCAGGGCCGCGCAGGCGCTCGATGATCTCCGCGCTGTTGAGGGCCTGAAGGCTGATCCCGTCCACGGCCAAGATCTCATCGCGTGGCTGGATACCCGCCGCCGCCGCTGGGCTGCCCTCCAGGGGGGTGATCACCCAGGCGCGGCCGCGCTCAAGGGCGATCTCCAAGCCCACGCCGCTGAAGGCCCCTCGGGTGTCCTCATAGAATCGGGCGACGCCGCGCGGATCGAGCACCTCCGAGTACGGATCGAGCTGCTTGACCATGCCCTTGACCGCCGCGTCCATCAGCGCGTCGGGGGTGACCGCCTCGACGTAGCTCTCCTGCACGCGCCCATAGACCTCCAGCAGCCGCTCAAGGGCGATGAGGGCCTCATCAGGGGCGAGCAGGGTGGCCAGCAGCGGCAGGGCGACGAGCACGGCGACCTTCACTCAAAGGAGGGCTTGGAGACCTCGATGAAGTAGCTCAAGAGCAGGGGATCGATGGCGTGCCCGGTGCGGTAGGGGGTGGGGAAGGGCACGAACTGCGTGGGAGAGGGGTCGGTGAGGTGTATGGCGTTGTCATCATCCTCTGAGGGGATGGATGAGGGGCTGAGCACCCCATCCATCATAAACAACATATCCTCAGAGCCCAACAAGGACATATCTCCCACGTCATCCCCTGGATCAAGCCGTGTTCGCTCTTTCGAGGGGGTGGTTGGGGGGCTGAGGAGGCTCAATGAGGCGGTCGCGCGTCGCTGGGGCTGCTGCTTGAGCCCAGAGAGATCTAAGGGGCGCGTCGATGAGCCCGTGGCGCGCCCCTTGGGCAGCGTCGGGCGGCGCATAAGCGTGGGCGTGGGCGTCGTAGGGGCGCTGGGGGCGGCGGCGCTGGGGGCGGGGGTCGGCTCGCTGGCGACGGGCTCGGCGGGCTGGCTGCGTGGCTCAAAAGAGCGTGGCTCGGTGGAGCGGGGGCCACGGCTGTGGATGCCGATGCCGGCGCCGCGCTTCTTGGCCAAGGGGATATCGGCGTGGGCCTTGAGGCGGTTGGCCACGTCGAACTCACCGGCCAGGAGCGCCTGCTCCATGGCGTGATGCTGTTGACGCATCAGCTCGCGGACGTAGTCCTCCAGATCCTCACGATCCAAGGCGTCCTCATAGCTGATCTTGCGCGTCCCGATGATCGAGCCGCCGACGAAGATATGAGTAAAGAGCACAGGGTTCTTTACGCCCGAGTCCTCGGTCTGAATGTGATAGACCTTACCCCGATAGCGCACATCCGCGTTGATCCCGAGAATCATCCCTTATCCACCAAATCGACGTGCTCGAGCTTGAGCGGCTCCCCCACGGCGTCCCCCCAGAAGCGGGCGGCGATCTCCTCGACCCCCTCTGGGGCGTCGGTGACGAAGAAGCGCCGCCGAGGCGTGGCCGTCGCGCGCAGCCGCGCCTCATCCAAGAAACCCTCCACGGCGGCGGCGACCGCCTCCGCCGAGTCGATGATCCTCAAGCGCCGCCCCAAGAGCCGCGTGGCGACCTCATCGATGACCCCTCGCAGGAGGGGGTAGTGCGTGCAGCCTAAGATGAGGGTGTCAACGCCAGTGCCGATGAGCGGGCTGAGGTACTCCTCGGCGACTTTATAGGTCACGGGGTGATTTAACCAGCCCGCTTCCACCAAAGGCACGAACAAAGGGCAGGCGTAGGCCCGCACGACGCGCTGAGGATCGATCTCGTGGATGGCCTGCTCATAGGCCCCTGAGCGCACCGTGCCGGGCGTGCCCAGCACGGCGATCTCCCCCTCAGAGGCGGCCAGCGCGGCGCGCGCGCCGGGGCGAATGACGCCGATGATCGGCAGATGACCGCCATCGGCCAGCCCGCCCAGGCCCTGCGCCGAGACGGTGTTACAGGCGACGACGATCAGCTTCACCCCGCGCTCACGGAGGAAGGCGACGTTGTTGCGGGCGTAGCGCACGACCGTGGCGGGGGAGCGGTTGCCGTAGGGCACGCGGGCCGTGTCGCCGAGGTAGAGGGTGCGCTCTGAGGGGAGGCGCGCGGCGATGGCCGCCGCGACGGTGAGGCCGCCCAGACCGGAGTCAAAGATCCCGATCGGGGCGTTGGGGGAGGGGCTCATCTGAGGCGGCAGGTCCTAAACTGATACTCGAAGTTGATGATGTTTGAGCCCGCGCCGCCGCCCGCCCCTTCATAGCGAACCTGGATGGTGTGATCCTTAAAAGTGACCTGTGGCGGATTCATGGTCGGCGCGGGGCCAATGTCGGTGACCAACCACATGAGAGGTCGAGGGTTCGGCACGACCTCATTGGTCGCTTGGTTAAAGTCAAAGCACAGATCACCGGTGATCTCAACGCTCTCACCAAAAGGAGATGAGATGATATACTCTGTAGTGACATCAATATCGACTTGACCGACCTCATATCCACCTAAACAATTACCATTGTCATCAACGAAGTTCGCATCGATTTGAATACGAGTACCTTGTCCAGTCAAGATGCCCGCGCCGCCACAAATATTTGGATCAACGCCCTCTGGCTGACGATCAACCGAAAGCATAATATAACTCTTGTGCTGACCGATGGTGCCCGGCTCAATCGCGGTCATGTGCCCAACCCACAGCACCTTGGTTGACTTCCAAATCTCGATATCGCCGCTCCAACGACCATCACCAAAGTAACCCTCTTCAGGATTATCTGGCTCAGGAAATTCACACTCAATTTCACCGCAGTTCCCTCTGAACTCCTCATTATAGAAGCGCCCACGTTTGTCACAGCCATCTTCACCATCAAAACGTTCTTGGCAGTACTGCTCAAAATAGCCATTATCATTTGAATCAACATAAGGCACCGTCAGATCATCCTCAGGAGAGAAAATATCCATGCCGAAATCATAGATTTTATTACCATTGGAGTCGAGGAAGTTCTCTTCACCGCGCGTCACCGCAACCAAGGTGACATAGCCATCCCTAAAGTTCATATCGGTGGCTGTATAGAGCGCCCGATCATCAGTCTGCTGAGCGATCGCCACGTCAATTGTATTGGGAAAAAGCCCGCTGTCAGTGGCCGGAATATTGACAGGTGTGGGTGGACCTGTGCGGTGGATCGTCTCGGCGATGCCCTGATCATTGGTGGCGCCGGACTGTGTGATCGTGCCCGCTTCGGTCAGGAAGAAAACCTGCGTGGCCGTATCGACTGTCCCGTTTAAGCGATCACCCAAGCTCACATAGCACTTTGTCTCCTCGCTGTTTTGAATCAGCCAGTTATCGATGTTGGGGCGGCTCGTGAAGGCGGGGATGGTGGAGTGATCACACCAGAAGTCGAACGCGCGCATGCTGGGCACGCCGCCGCGGATGATCACCGTGCCGGAGCGGGCGCTCTCCGGGCAGCCGTTGATGTTGCCTTTTTGGTGATCACAGCCCCAGGCGCCGTCCTCGGCCAGGGTCCAGCCCTCAGGCGGCCTGCACTCGGTGGTGGAGTTCTGCACGAAGCCATAGCGACACGCCTTCGCCTCGATGGTCAAGACGCCTGGCGTCCCGCCCGCGACGACCCGTGTCGTCACCACGCCCTGCTCATTGGACACGGTGCGCGCCGGATCAATCCCCATCCCGGGTGGGGGATTCTCAGGCATGAGGAACTTGACCTCCACGTCGCGCAGCGGCACGCCCAGCTCTTCGACCTCGAAGGCCAGGAGGATGTTGTCTTGACGCCCCGCGCCGGTGCCACGGATGCCGATCACCATATCTGGCTGAGGGACAAAGCTGATCGACCAGCTCTGAGGGGGCGGATCGCTGATGGGATCGACCACCGCGTTGCCCGTGCAGACGAGGTGAGGCTCGATGCAGTTGTTCTCTTGTTGGCAGCGCTCACAGGGGGCGTTAAAGCCCTGAGCGCAGTCCTCGGCGCAGTTGATCAGCGTGCAGGAGATCAGCTCGGAGTAGCAGGCCGTGCAGGGCTCTGACAGGCCGGTCGCGCGGCGGATGCAGCGATCCGCGCAGGTCACCAGCCCGTCGGGGCTCTCCACGCAGCCCAAGCCGCACTCCACGGTCTTGGCGATGACGTCGATCGTCTCATCGATGATGATGTTGCTGTCCTCGCCGCCCTGGCACAGCGCGCTGGGGGCGCCCGCGTCCACGCCCACGTCGATGACCTCGCCGCCGCCCAGGGTCACGCCGCTGCAACCCGTGAAGGTCTCCGCGCAGCTCGACTCACCCAAGCAGGTCAAGCAGCCCGCGCTGTTGATGTCCGCGCCGCAGGCCTCGGCGCACTGATCGAGGGCGCAGAGGATGAGATCCCCATAGCATGAGGCACAGCCCTCGCTGAGCCGCACGTCATCGACGACGCAGGTCTGCACGCAGCTGGGCACGTCCGCGTCGGCGCTGCAGCTGTTGGCGCAGGTGGCGGCGCTGGCGGCCACGTCGAAGCTCTCGATCTGGCGCATATCGCCGCTGCCGGTGCAGGCGTCCTCCAAGATCATCGCGTCGGCGCCGACGCCCGCGTCAACGGGCCGGGCGCCCTCGGGGCAGGCCTTCTCGAAGTCATCGACGCTGAGGCAGCGGATCGTCACCTCTGCCTCTAGGGTCAGGCTCTCCTCCTTGAAGGTGTAGCCGGTGATCTTGGCCTTGAGGGTCAGCTCGCCGGCGCTGACGCAGTAGAGCGCGTCCTCGATGGTGCGACCGGAGAAGCTGAGCGTCACCTCCTCGGCGGGCTTATCCTCCAGGGTGCTGGCGAAGATCGCCGCCCCGGCGCCGCTCTGAGTCAGCTGCACCTCGGTCCCTGCCTTCATAATCCCTGAGCTGGTCGCCGAGTCGATCCCGCGCACTTGAACCTGAATGGGGTGCGTGGGGGCGCCCTCCAGGTCACTGCTCGTGGGGCCCTCCGCCGTCCCACAAGTGCCCGTCGCGTAAAGGGTAATTGAAGGCTTCGCGCTTGAAGGATGCTTGGGATCTGACTCAGAGGAGTCACACCCCTGCGCGAAGAGCAGCCCCAGCAAGGGAACGCTGAAGGTGAGCAATCGTCTCATGTATGTCTCCAAATCGAACGCGACCATCTTATACCGCGTTTTTCATTACGCCTAGAGAGTCCTCGGGCTCGGCGTCGCGCCTGTGGCCCTTCACCTCACTGTCACCTGACGGGCTCGCGCGAGCAGAGGCGAGGCCCCCTCGTGGCGCCGCGACATAGGACGCTACTTGCGAAAATTCGGCGCTGTCAACCGGTCATGGGGCTGCCGCATTTTTAAAAATTTTAAAGCTCATCAAAGCCGTTGAGGAGCGACTCCCCAGCGTCAACGGCGAGGAACAAGCCGCTGGGCCCCCAGCCTTGGCGGCGCCACAAGAGGGCGCCCTCTGGGGAGATCAGCGCCAAGCTGCTTTGACCATCGCGCGCCGCGCTCAAGGCCAAGAAGCCCTCGGGGCAGGCCACCACGTCGAGGACCTCCTCGCCCAAGTCCACCTGGGTCAGCGCGGCGCGCCCACGCGCGGGATCATCTGGGGGCAGATCCAAGAGGGCCAGGGCGCCGAGGCTGAGCCACTCACGGTGGGCGTGCATCACGGCGAAGCGCCCTGGGTTGAGCGCCAGCTTCATGGCGCGAGCGCCCGCCCCGCCGGGCAGGGCCAGGCGCGCCGCCGAGGGGATCTCGCCTTGATGGTCCAAGTCCAGGCGCGCCAACGTGTTTTGATTGCGGCACGTCACCCACAGCCAGCCGCCCTCGGCCCAGACATCCGTGGGGCTACAGTCCCCAAGGAGGAGCTGCGGATCACGCGGGCGACGCCGCGCCGCGTCGAGGGTCACGATCGCCTCGGGCTGCGTGGCGTGGGCGAGGTAGAGGGCGTCGCCGAAGACCCGCGCGCGCAGCCCACGCTCAGAGGCGGCAGGCAGCTCCACCACGCTGAGGGCCGCCTGCCCGTCTGGATCGGTGAAGAAGAGCCGCGCCGCGCCCTGGGCGCCGATCCACACCCCTGCTGGGCCGGGCGCTGGCCCCGTCGGCGCCACCTCCACGGGCAAGCGACGCCGCAGCGGGGCCTCACCGGGGCGGATCACCCAGATCTCAGCGGCGCGATCGGCGCCTCGGGCGCTGAGGTAGAGGCGCCCGAGGCGGGCGCTGAGGCCAAAGGGCTGCTGCACCGCGCCGACGTCGATGGGCGCGCCGATGGGCATCCCGTTTTGACGGCTAAAGGCGTAGATCTCGCCCGCCTCGGGGGAGAGCAGCCAGGCGCGATCGCCCCGCGCGTAGAGGTCACGGCGGATCGTGGCGCTGGCCTCGGCGTCCTCAACGGTCAACGCCAGCCGATAGAGGCCGGGCGAGGGGGGGGTGAAGGCCGCGGCGACGCCCTCGGCGGCGAAGGCGACGCCCTCAGGGGCCAGCTCCAAGCGCCAAGAGAAGCGCAGCGGCGCGGCGCCTCGGCTGCGGGCCGCGCTCAAGCGGACCGTCGCCCCGGCCAAGGGGCGTGGATCATCCAAATCAAAGACGGGCGTCAGCGGCGAGGCGGCGTCCTCCCGGGGGGCGGCGTCGAGCCCCGCGTCTTCCTGGGGGGCGGCGTCGAACCCCACGTCGAACCCCACATCGAACCCCACATCCAGCCCCGCGTCGCCCCCCGCGTCGCGCCCCGCGTCCTCTTGGGGGGTGGCGTCGAGCCCCAGATCAGGCGGCGCTGCGTCCACCCAGCCCATGTCCGCCGCGCCCCCATCGGGCAAGAGCAGCCCATCGATGACCCAGACATTGACGTAGTCGGGCGCCGAGGTGCTCCAGGGATCGCGCACCGTCAGGGCGAAGATATAGAGCCCCGCGCCGGAGAGGCCGATCACCGGGCTGGCTGACTTGCGCGCCTCATTGTCGAGGATCAGCGACTCGGGGGCGCGGATGATCTCCCAGCGGTGCTCAAGCGGATCACCGTCGAGATCCACGCTGCCGCTGCCATCCAGCTGCACATACACGGCCCGCGCGACCCGCACGGCGCGCAGATCACGGCCCGCGCGGGCCAGCGGAGGGCGGTTGAGCGCCTCGTCGGGGGAGACGCAGCCGAGGAGGAGCAGGCTGAGGAGGAGCAGGCGGGGGCGCGACATGGTCCTCTTGTCGGCCCAGCGGCGGGAGAGCTAGAGGGTCACGCGCGCCAGAATGCTAAACCGCCGCCCCTGGCGCGGCGCGGCGCACATACAGGGTCTTCTCCGCGCGGGCGACGACCTCGCCGCCCTCATCGAGGATCTCCACCGGCCAGGTCACCGCGTGCTTACCGCGCGTGTCCGCCGCCGCGCGCACCGCCTCGACCTGCTGAGGGCTTAAACGGAAGGTCGCCGAGACGCGCCCCCGCCCCGGCTTGACGAAGCGGATCGAGGCGGCCATGTCCCAGACGACGTAGCCTGGGCCGAGCAGGTGAATCAGCATCAACATGTAGAACGGATCGATGAGGCTGTAGAGGCTGCCGCCGAAGTGAACGCCTTTGTAGTTGCGGTTGAGCCGCGTCAGGGGCATCTCGGCGTGGATCTCCCGCCAATCTGGGGCGATATGCTTGACGCGGATGCCCGCGCCGACGAAGGGCGGATAGAGGTTGAAGAGGCGACGGAGGACCGCCGGCCGATGAAGGGGGGATCGCATGGCGCGGCAGGTTACTCGACGCGGCCCTCGAAGACAAAGCCCGCCTCGACGACGGCTTGACGCACGCGCGCCGCCTCATGAGCGCCGTTGACGTGGGCTTGACCGGGCGTCAACGTGACCTCCACCTCCGCCGTGGGCAAGGCCGCCTTCAGCGCACGATCCAAGGCGCGCACGCAGCCGCCGCAGGTCATCCCTGTCACCTGATAGGTGATCTTCTCCATGTGATCTCCTCCGCCCTTGGCGTCGGCCAAGGCGTTTAAGATGGGGCAGTCGGGCTCATCTGAGCCGGGGCAGTGGGTGATCAGCGTCTCCAAGGTCGCCCGCAGGCCCTCCAAGGCGCGGATCTTCCCCTCCACAGCGTCCAGGTGCTTGCGCGCCAGGGCCTTGACCTCGGCGCTGGCGCGGTGGGGATCGGCCCACAAGGCCAAGAGATCGCGGACGTCCTCAAGGGGGAAGCCCAGGGCGCGGGCGCGGGCGATGAAGCTCAAGCGCTCGATGGCCTCCTCGCCATAGCGGCGATAGCCGTTGAGGCCGCGGGCGGCGAGCGGCAGGACGCCGACCTCCTCGTAGTACCGGATGGTCTTGCTGGGCACGCCGGTCTTCTTCGACAGCGCCCCGATCGTCATCAGCTGCTTAGCCACGCGCAGGCCTCCATCGCCGCAGCCTCAGCGCGTTGCTGACCACGCTGACGCTGGAGAGGGCCATCGCCGCCCCCGCCCACATGGGGCTGAGGAGCCCCAGGGCCGCCAGGGGCAAGCCCAGCAGGTTATAGGCGAAGGCCCAAAACAGGTTTTGGCGGATCTTGCGGCGCGTCTGGGTGGAGATGTCAATGGCCGCGCCGACGAGGCGCGGATCGGGGCGCGTCAGGGTGATCCCCGCCGCCTCCATGGCCACCTCCGCGCCCGTGCTCATGGCGATCCCGACGTCCGCGGCGGCCAGCGCCGGGGCATCGTTGATCCCATCCCCCACCATGGCCACCGCGCCCTGCGCGCGGCGCGCGGCCACCTCCGCCGCCTTGCCCTCGGGGGGCACGCCCGCGATGACGCGCGAGATCCCCAGCCGCGCCGCCATGGCCTCCGCCACGCGCGGCGCGTCCCCGCTCAGCATCATCACCGCCACGCCGCGCGCCTCCAGGGCCGCCACCGCCGCCGCCGACTCAGGGCGGGGCTGATCACGCACCGCGATCAAGCCCAACAGGCCCGCCGCGTCGCCGATCCACATCACGGTCTGCCCCGCCGCCTCCAAGGCCGCCGCTTGCTCCACGCGCGGGGTCAGATCGATCCCGCGCGCGGCCAGCAGCGCCGCTTGACCGATCCACAGCGTGCGCCCCTGGAGGGTGGCCTTGAGGCCCTGACCGGGCAGCGCCTCCAGCGCATCGAGGGCGTCGAGGCGCAGCCCGCGATCAGCGGCGGCGTCGAGGATCGCGCGGGCCAGGGGGTGCTCGCTGCCGCGCTGGGCGGAGGCGGTCAGCCGCAGCAGGCCATCTTCATCACCGTCGAGGGCCACGACGACCTCGACCACGGGCCGCCCCAGCGTCAGCGTGCCCGTCTTGTCGAAGATCACCACCTTGAGATCCGCCGCCTGCTCCAAGGCCGAGGCGTCCTTGATCAAGATCCCCGCCCGCGCCGCCACGCCGGTGCCCACCATCAAGGCCGTGGGGGTCGCCAAGCCCAGGGCGCAGGGGCAGGCGATGACCAGGACAGCGGCGGCGTTGATCAGCGCCACCTCCAAGCCCGCGCCCGCCCAGAGCCAGCCCAGCAGCGTCAACGCGGCGATGAGGAGCACCACGGGCACAAAGACCGCTGAGATCCGATCCACGAGGCGCTGAATCGGCGGCTTTTGGAGCTGAGCGGCCTCGATCATGGCGGCGACGCGGTTGAGCGTGGCCTCCTCGCCGACGCGCGTCACCCTCACCCGCAGCCAGCCCGCGCCGTTGAGACTACCGGCGATGATCTCATCCCCCTCACCGCGCTCCACGGGCAGGCTCTCGCCGGTGATCAGCGACTCATCCAGCCCGCCGCGCCCCGTCAAGATGCGCCCATCCAAGGGCACGCGCTCGCCGGGCCTGAGGACGAAGATCGCGCCGAGGCCGACGGCCTCCACGGGCACCTCCACCACCGCATCGCCGCGCTCGATTCGGGCGGTGAGTGGGCGCAGGGACATCAGCGCGCGGATGGCCTCGGTGGTCTTGTGCTTGGCTTGACCCTCCAGGTGCTTGCCCAACAAAACGAGCGTGATCACCGAGGCGGAGGCCTCAAAGTAGAGGTGGCCGCCGCTGAAGAGGCCCCAGAGGCTCAGCCCGAAGGCGGCGGAGGTGCCCAAGGATACCAACGTATCCATGTTACCTGCCCCGCCGCGCAGGGCGCGCCACGCGCCGCGATAGAACCGCGCGCCGATCCACAGCTGAACGGGCAGGGCGAGGGCGAGCTGGAGCAGGCCGGGGAGCTTGATTGGGCTGAGCATGGGGGCGATGAGGGGCAGCGTCAGGGCGGCGGCGATGAGGAGCTGGCGCCGCTCATGGCCTTGGCGGGCCTCGGCGGCGGCG